>JAMLJC010000002.1:600000-866087 GCA_023953845.1 Rhizobiaceae bacterium
GTTGACGCCGCCCAGCTTTCCCTCGCCGACCCATCGCACCCGGTTGTGGATTTTCTCGATCAAGATGCCGTTCCGTGCAACGCCGCACCGCCCGGAGGCGCGGGTATCACGGCACGGCGGCAGTCACAACTCGGGCGCTTGAGGTCTACTGCCGCATCTTCTCGCCCGAAGGATCGAAAGGCGGCTCGATGTTGATGCGGGCGGGACGGCGCTGGCCGAGGATTTCGATCTCGAACAGGCCGGTGGCTTCATTGTCGGCCAGTTCAGCGGGTACATAACCCTGCGCCATCGACTTGCCGACATAATGCGCATAGCCGCCCGACGTGACCCAACCGACCACCGACCATTCGCCATCGTGAAGGCCGCGTACCGCCGATGCCCCCTGCGCGGCGGAGGAGCCGCGCACCGCCTTTCCGGAAGCTTCGAAGCGCGGCGCGCCGAAATCATGCGTCTTGCCGACAGTGCCAAAGTCCTTGCCGTTCGCCTTTGCCCAGATGGGCTCGTCGCCCATCACATCGGCGTCGAGTGCGTCGACGATGAGTGAAACGCGGCGCAGCTTCGGGCCGTTGGTCTTTTCCTCGGCAGCGGCATCTCGTCCGATGAAGTCGTTCTTCTCCATCTTTATAAAGCGGTCCATTCCGCCTTCGAACGGCCCGTAGATGGGGCGCAACTCGCGGAACCATGTCGGAAAGTTCTTTTCGAGGCGCATCGAAAGCAGCGCACGCATGCCGAAATCGACGATGCCGAATTCCTCGCCGGCTTCCTTGATCGCCTTGTAAACAAGCCGCTGATAGGCCGGCTGCATCCAGATCTCGTAGCCAAGATCGCCGGTGTAGGTGATGCGGTTCACCATACAGGGCGCGCCGCCGACCGCCATCTCCCGGAAGTCCATGAACCTGAACGCCCTGGACGACACGTCGACATCGACCAGTTTCTGCAGCAGCGCCTGCGACTTCGGCCCCGCGATGGAGAGACCGACGAGGGTCTGGTCGAAGCGGTGGATGCCGATGCTGCCGTCCCTCGGCAGATGCTTTTCGAACCAGCGCATGTGATACTTCTGCGCCGCCGACGAGCCCCAGATCATAAATGTCTCGTCGCCTGTCCTGGCAATCGTGAAATCGCCGATCAGCTTGCCGCGCTCGTTGAGCATCGGGGTAAGCATGATGCGCCCCTTTTTCGGCATCCGGTTGGTCATGAGCCGGTTGAGGAAATCCTCCGCGCCCCCGCCGGAAACCTCATACTTGGCGAAGTTCGCAATCTCGGTGACGCCGACGCGCTCGCGGGTTGCCCTGACCTCGTTGCCGACATGCTCGAAGTCGTTGGAGCGGTGGAATGACACGACGTCCTTCGGCTCGCTCCCCTTCGGGGCGAACCAGAGCGGGGTCTCAAGGCCCCACGAATCGCCCATGACCGCGTTCTGGGCGAGCATGGTGTCGTAGAGCGGCGTCGTCTGCGCCGGGCGCGCGGCCGGCAATTCCTCGTTCGGGAAGCGGATCGAGAAGCGTCGCGAATAGTTTTCCCGAACCTTGGCGTTGGTGTAGCGCAGGCTCGCCCATTCGCCCCAGCGGGCGACATCCATGCCCCAGACGTCGAAGCCGGGATCGCCGTCGACCATCCAGTTGGACAGAGCGAGGCCAACGCCGCCGCCCTGGCTGAAGCCGGCCATGACGCCGCAGGCGACCCAGAAGTTCGTCAGGCCCTGCACGGGACCGACAAGCGGATTGCCGTCCGGCGCGAAGGTGAAGGGGCCGTTGATCACCTGCTTGATGCCGGCATTGGCGATGCCCGGGAAATGCCGGAAACCGATCTCCAGCGACGGCGCGATGCGGTCAAGATCGGGGGCAAGCAGTTCATGACCGAAATCCCAGGGCGTATTGACCGGCGACCACGGCTTGCAGGCCTTTTCATAGGTGCCGAGCAGGATGCCGTTGCGTTCCTGGCGGGTGTATATCTCGCCCTTGAAATCGAGCACGCCGACCATCTCGCGGCCGGTTTCCTTGTTGAACGCCTCGACCTCCGGCATCGGCTCGGTGAGCAGATACATGTGCTCCATGGCGAGCACCGGCAGTTCGACGCCGACCATGCGGCCGACCTCGCGAGCCCAGAGGCCACCGCAGTTGACGACATGCTCGGCATGAACGGTTCCCTGTTCGGTGACGACGTTCCACGTGCCGTCGGGCTGCTGGGTCAGTTCTCTGACAGGATTGCGCAGGACGATGTCGGCGCCGAGCTTCTTCGCCGCCTTGGAATAGGCGATCGTCGTGCCGGACGGATCGAGGTGGCCCTCGACCGGGTCCCACATGGCGCCGACGAAATGCCGCTCGTCCATGAAGGGGAACATAGCCTTGGCTTCGGACGGCGTGATGAGCTCCGTGTCCATGCCGAGGTAGCGGCCCTTGGCGTGGGCGAGGCGCAGGAAATCCATGCGCTCCGGGCTATCGGCCATCATCACGCCGCCGGTGAGATGGAGTGAGCAGGATTGCCCGGAAAGCTCCTCAAGCTCCTTGTAGAGCGACACGGTGTAGGCCTGCAGCTTGGCGACGTTTGGATCGCCGTTCAGCGTATGGAAGCCGCCCGCAGCATGCCACGATGAACCGGAGGTGAGTTCGGAACGCTCGATCAGCACGATATCGGTCCAGCCGGCACGGGCCAGATGATAGAGTACGGAGCAGCCGACGACGCCACCGCCGATCACAACAACTTTATAGTGTGATTTCATCAGGATACGTCCATTCTTCCAGAAATTGAGTCCGGCCGTTCAGAAAAAGAGTCAAGGCCGGTCGGCAAGTGCCTCGCTTACATACGATCATCAAAAATCCGTCGGAGCGCCGCCCTCGGTGATGCGTTTCTCCACGAAGGCGTCGAGTTCCTCGCGGATAGCCGGGTCCATGGGCGGTTCCTCGTAAGTAGCGAGGCGTTCCTTCCAGATGCGATTGGCGCGTTCTATGGCTGTCGGAGAACCCGCCTCTGCCCAGGTCTCGAAATTGCGCCAGTCCGAGAGGATGGGGGAATAGAACGCCGTCTTGTAACGCGACTGCGTGTGCGGCGTGCCGAAGAAATGTCCGCCCGGGCCGACATCGCGGATTGCATCCACGGCGAGCGCGTCCTCCGACAGATCGAGCGGCGTCAGGAACTCCGCCACCATTTGCAGCAGGTCGATGTCGAGGATCGTCTTCTCGTAGGAGCAGCGCAGCCCGCCTTCCAGCCAGCCGGCACCATGCAGGATGAAATTGCCGCCGGACTGGATCGCGCCCCAGAGCGAAAAGACGCTTTCATAGGCTGCCTGGGCATCGACCGTATTGGCCGCGCAGGTGTTGGAGGTGCGGTAGGGGATCCTGTAGCGGCGCGCAAGCTGGCCGCCGACGAGTTGCGCTTTCATGTATTCCGGCGTTCCGAAGGCCGGCGCACCCGACTTCATGTCGACGTTGGACGTAAATCCGCCGTAACCGACCGGCGCGCCCTTTCTGACCATCTGGCTGAAGGCGATTCCGGCCAGCGCCTCCGCGTTCTGCTGGACCAGGGCGCCGGCGACGGTGACCGGCGCCATGGCGCCGGAAAGCGTGAAGGGCGTGACGATCACGACCTGTCCGTGAGAGGACATCTGGATGATGCCCTCCATCATCGGAATGTCGAGCTTCAGCGGCGAGTTGGTGTTGATGATGGTGTAGACGGACGGCTCTTCCAGAAGCTGCTCGCGGGAAATGCCGCGCGCGATGCGGGCGATCTCGATGCCGTCGAGGTTGCGTTCCTTGCCGAGCGAATAGATGTGGAACACCTTGTCGGTAAGGGTGGCGAGATCGCGGATGCATTCGAGATGGCGGATCGATGGGTGGATGTCGATCGGCTCCACCGGATAGCCGCCCGTCGTATTCAGGATGTTGTGCATCTGCGCCAGGCGCAGGAAGTTCTGATAATCCTTGCGGTTGCCGGGGCGGCGGCCATTGTCGATGTCCGAGCAGTTCGGCGCGGACGCCATCTGCGAGATCACCAGATTGTTGCCGCCGAAGCGCACGTCATGCGCCGGATTGCGGGCATGGATGGTGAATTCGGATGGCGCGTGAGAGATCAGTTCCAGCAGCATGTCGCCGTCGAACCGGACGCGTACGCTGTCTTCGCGCACATCCGCGCCATGCTCTTTCATGATGCGTCGCGCCTCGTCATGCAGCACGTCGACGCCGATCTCCTTCAGCACGCGCAGCGATGCGAGGTGGATCGATTCCAGTTCGTCGTCCGATATCAGCTTCGTCGGCGCGAAGGGAATTTTGAGCTGCCGGAATGGAGGCTGCTCGAAGGCCATCGAACCGCCGCCACGCTTGCCGGCGCGGCCGCCACGACGGGCGCGCTCGGTTGCGACGACCGGTTCGGCCGGTTGCAGCGCTGCGTTCATGGCGAATCCCCGTGGCAAGATATGCAATTCTGAGCCGACATAATGCTGTCGGAGACGGTGCGCTTGCACGGAGGCGGCGACCCGAAGCGCGAGGGAAACGACATGGAGCAGATGACACGCGAAGCGAATGGCCGCGTGTTCGGGTGCCGCCTGTGCCATTGCGCGAGAGATATCTCTTTGCTGTCTAGCAGCGATGAGTATCACCGAGCAACCAAAGCAGTCCGAAGCGGACGACGACCTGCCGCCCCGCTGGGGCGCTTTGCTGGGTGTGACGGCGGCGCTGGCGGCGTTCGGCGCGGGCCAGGGCCTGAGCTATCCGCTCTTCAGCATCCTGATGCAGCGGCAGGACATGTCGCCGGTGCTTATCGGCTTGTCTGCGGCGATGATGCCTGTCGGGCTCATAACGTCCGCGGTGTTCATCCCGCAACTCGTCTCACGATTCGGGGCGCGCAATCTGGCCGTGGCCTGTGCGATTGGGGCGGCGATCTGCTTTCTGCTGATCGGCGCCCTGCAGAACTGGGTGGCCTGGTTCGCGGTGCGTTTCCTGCTCGGCGTCATCATCAATCCCCTTTATGTCCTTGGCGAGATCTGGGCGCTGGCGCTCGCGCCGCCGAAACGCCGGGGAAGGGTGATGGGCGTCTTCAACGCCATCATGGGCGGAGGCTACGCGGCCGGTCCGCTCGCCCTTGCGCTTCTCGGCGCAGGCGGATGGCCACCGTTTCTGTTCGCGATCGCTGCTTTTCTCGGCTGCGGGCTGGTCCTTTTCCTCGTCACCGCCGATCTTCCCGGATTCGACAACGAGGCTGGCCCGGACGATACGAATGCCGTCGCCGGCGTGACGAGCTTCGCGCCGCTCGCGCCGGCGCTGTTGTTCGCGGTGCTTGTCTCCGCGGCCGTGCAGCAGAGCACCTATGCGTTGACGCCGGTGTTCGGCGCGGCCTACGGTCTGGGCGAGGCGACACAGGCGAGCCTCGTCACGGCGCTTTCGCTCGGCAACATATTCCTGCAGGTGCCGCTAGGGCTTGCGGCCGAACGTTTCGGCGCACGGATGATGATGGTCGGTTGCGCGCTGACGACGGCGGTCTGCGCCGTTCTCGTTGGTGTGTTGATCAGCGGTCCGTTCATATGGCTTGTCCTGATGGTGATGGGCGGTGTCGGATACGGCGTCTACACGATGGCGCTGGTCGAGCTCGGCAACCGCTTCAAGGGCGCGACTCTGGTCGCAGGCAATTCCGCCTTCGCCCTGATGTGGGGAATGGGCGGCATCGCCGGCCCGCCCGTCGCGGGGACGCTGATGCACGTCGTCGGACCTCTTGGCCTGCCCGGATCGATCGCGACGCTCAGCATGCTGACGTCGGCCTTCGTTCTCTATCGCTCGGTCGCGCGAAGGCGCTCTTGAACCGGGGTCGAGCGGCGGTCTAGACTGCCAAAATGGTCCGCCGCCAACAGTTCGTTGAAAGCCATGCGTCGACGCCTTCGCGTCGCACCCTGCATGCCGAACTGCTGCGGCTTTGCGCCCGTATCGGCTATTCGCCGCCATTCCCCGCCTGAATCCGCCTCGGCGAAAGCCGGCTTGATTCAAGAAACGGGACCAAATCCATGAGCTATCAGAATTTTTCGCTGGCGCAGCTTCAGCAGATGGATGCCGCGCACCACCTGCATCCTTTCACGGACCACAAGGACCTCCGAGCCGCGGGCACGCGTATCATCTCGCGCGCCGATGGGCCGTTCATCTACGACACCGAAGGCAACGAAATCCTCGACGCCATGGCGGGCCTCTGGTGCGTCAATATCGGTTACGGCCGCGACGAACTGGCGGACGCCGCCTATGCGCAGATGAAGGAACTGCCTTACTACAACTCCTTCTTCCGCTGCACGACGCCGACTGCGACGCTGCTGGCCGACAAGCTCGCCTCGATCGCACCGGCCAACATCAACCATGTGTTCTTCGGCTCCTCCGGCTCGGAGGCCAACGATACAGCGCTGAGGCTCGTGCGGCACTATTGGGCGCTGGAAGGCAAACCCGAGAAGAACCGCATCATTTCGCGCAACATGGCCTATCACGGCTCGACCGTTGCCGGCACGTCGCTCGGCGGCATGAGCGGCATGCACGACCAGCTTGGGGGAGCGGTGCCCAACATCGTGCATGTGATGATGCCCTATGCGTTCGAACTGGCCCGGCCCGGCGAGAGCGACCACGATTTCGGGCTGCGCGCTGCGAAGGCCGTGGAGGACGCGATTCTCGAAGCAGGGCCTGAGAACGTGGCGGCCTTCATCGGCGAGCCGGTGCAGGGAGCGGGGGGCGTCAAGATTCCTCCAGCGAGCTACTGGCCCGAAATCCAGCGTATCTGCCGCAAATATGACGTTCTCCTGATGCTCGACGAGGTCATCACCGGCTATGGCCGCACGGGACAATGGTTCGCCGCACAGATGCTCGGCATCGAGGCGGATACGATCACCACCGCCAAGGCGCTGACCTCCGGCTATCAGCCGCTGTCGGCCCTGCTGGTCGGCGACCGCATCGCCGGAGCGCTCGTCGAGAAGGGCGGGGAATTCTATCACGGCTATACCTATTCCGGGCATCCGGTGGCGTGCGCCGTGGCCCTGAAGAATCTCGAGATCATCGAAAAGGAAGGCATGATCGAGAGGGTCCGCACCGAAACCGGCCCATACCTCGCCGAGCAGTTGCGGAAGCGTGTCGCCGGACACGATCTGGTGGGCGAGGTCCGTACGCTCGGCTTCCTCGGAGCGATCGAGATCGTCAGGGAGAAGGGCTCTCGCGACAGGTTCGAGCCGGCTGGCAGCGCCGCCGTCGTCATTCGCGATCATGCCGTTTCCAACGGCCTGATGATGCGCGCGACCGGCGATACGATGATCATGTCGCCGCCGCTGATCTGGACGAAGGAGACGATCGATCTCGCCTGCGACCGCATTCTCAAGGCCCTCGACCTTGCCGCCGCGGATCTCAAGCGCAAATGACATTCAGACAGGCGCCAAGGCGCCCGTCATCGACCGGAGAGAACTTTCATGAGCGGCAAATCCCTGCTTCCCCTGATCGAATACGAGGCGGCAAACGCTGAAGTCCGCGCCGTCTATGACGACATAATGGCGACACGGAAGACCGACTGGATCAACAATTTCTGGAAGGTTCTGGCGCATGATCCCGTGCAGCTTCGCCGGATGTGGGAGTCTCTCAAGGAGATCATGGGGCCAGGCGCGCTCGACCCGCTGACGAAGGAACTGATCTATATTGCCGTCTCCGCGACCAATGGCTGCGAGTATTGCACCTATTCCCATACCGCATCGGCTCGCGCCAAGGGCATGACCGATGCGCAGTTCACGGAACTGCTCGCCGTGGTCGGCAAGGCCAATGAAACCAATCGGCTGGCGAACGCGTTGCGTCCGCCGGTGGACCCGCAATTCCAGCCGCGAGACTGATTTCGCGCCGGGTTCCGTGCCGAGATATGGGGTGGCGCATGTCTTCTTCGAAACGATCGCGTGGAGCGCTCCCGGTGCCGGCCGTTCCCGCTCTTATGCTCGTGCCAGCGGTCATCGGGGCGCGGTTGCCGATCCTGACAACGGAGGCCGCCGGCACGCGCCGGCGGACCGAGACGACGAAAGCGATGGCGGAAAAGGCGGCCGCGGCTGCGGAAGGCATGGTTGCGGCCCAGATGTCGCTGGTAAAATCCATGTGGAGCTTCTGGCCGGAGGTAGCCTCCGGAAAGGTGCCGGCCCTTGTGAACGGCAAAGCCCTGCAAGACGCGACGGACGCCGCCATGAAGCCGATCAACCGACGCGTGCGGGCAAATTTCCGGCGGCTTTCGCGCGGTTGAAAAGGCAAAAACCGCGTCCTTTCAGGGGGCGCGGTCTTGCCATTCGAACGCATGGCCTTTCGCGAACGCTACACTGCGAAAGTCACGGGCTCCGGTACGCTTGACCTGATCCGGAGCGCGGGGCGGCTGCGATGTCCGCCTTGCGATCCGTACTAAAGGAACATCGTTACCGGGCGGTTATCGAGACATTAAGCAAAGATGAATTTGCGGCTTTTTTGCGCGGCAACACGAAAAAAGCGTAGAAAACGAAGGCTTTACGCTGCGTTACCCCGCAGCATCCGGATGATGCCCGAGAAGTCGGCGCCGCCTTCGCCGAGCGCGTTGAACAGCGCATAGAGTTGCGTCGCTTCAGCGCCGAGAGGCGTGACAGCCCCGGCCGCTTGCGCGGCCTCCTGCGCGAGCTTGAGGTCCTTGAGCATGAGCGCCGCGGCAAAGCCCGGGCGATAATCGCGATTGGCGGGAGAGTTCGGGACCGGTCCCGGCACGGGACAGTAGCTCGTCAGCGACCAGCACTGGCCGGAGGAGGTTGAGGCCACGTCGTAAAGCGCCTGGTGCGAGAGACCGAGCTTTTCGGCAAGCACGAAGGCTTCGCCCACACCGATCATCGAGATACCAAGGATCATGTTGTTGCAGATTTTCGCCGCCTGTCCGGCGCCGGCGTCGCCGCAATGCACGATCCTGCCGGCCATTGGCTTGAGCACCGGCTCAGCCTTCGCAAAGGCTTCCGTCGAGCCGCCAGCCATGAATGTAAGCGTGCCAGCCGCCGCACCGCCCGTGCCGCCGGAAACCGGCGCGTCGATGGACAGAAGGCCGTTCTTGCCGGCAATGGCATGCGCCTTGCGCGCCGATTCGACATCGATCGTCGAACAGTCGATCATCAGCGTGCCTTTGGCTGCCCAAGGGGTGATTTCCTCGTAGACCGACAGCACATGCTTGCCGGCCGGAAGCATGGTGATGATCACCTCGGCTCCTTCGATCGCGCTCCGCGAATCCTCCACCGCCGCCACGCCATTGTCGCGCGCCAACGCCAGATTCTCGGGAACGAGATCGAACCCCTGCACCCGATGTCCGGCCTTCACGAGGTTTGCAGCCATCGGGTTGCCCATATTGCCGAGGCCGATGAAGGCGATGGTGGTCATGATGGTTCCTCCGGAAACGAGGGAGCGAAGAACAAGGGCGCTTTCTGTCGCTGCGTCCTGCCCCTACGCCCTTCCTACAAGGTGGCGAGCGATGATCACCCGCATGATTTCGTTCGTGCCTTCAAGAATCTGGTGCACACGCAGGTCGCGCACCAGTTTCTCGATGCCGTATTCGTGGAGATAGCCGTAGCCGCCGTGTAGTTGCAGCGCGTCGTTGGCTACCTCGAAGCACGTGTCGGTGACGAAGCGTTTCGCCATGGCCGACCATTTCGAGGCGTCGGGCGTCTTGCGATCCAGTTTCGCGGCGGCCGTATAGAGCAGCATGCGGGAAGCCTGCAGTTGCGTTTCCATGTCGGCCAGCCGGAACTGCAGCGCCTGGAACTGGTCGATAGTCTTGCCGAAGGCTTTTCGCTCGCCGGCATAGCCTAGCGCCTTGTCGAAGGCCGACTGCGCGCCGCCGAGTGAACAGGCGGCGATGTTGAGACGACCGCCGTCCAGACCGGCCATGGCGATCCGGAAGCCGGCGCCTTCGCCACTGAGCAGATTCCCGGCCGGCACGCGGCAGTTCTCGAAGATGACCTGCCGCGTCGGCTGCATGTTCCAGCCCATCTTGTATTCGTTGGCGCCGAAGGAAAGCCCCGGCGCATCCTTCGGCACGACGATCGTGGAAATGCCCTTCGGGCCGTCGTCGCCGGTTCTGACCATGGCGACATAGACGTCGTTGGCGCCTGCGCCCGAAATGAACTGCTTGGTGCCGTTCAGCACGTATTCGTCGCCGGAACGCACCGCGCGCGTCTTCAGGGCGGCTGCATCTGAACCCGAACCCGGCTCGGTGAGGCAATAGCCGGCAAGCCATTCCATCGAGGTGAGTTTCGGCAGGAAACGTCGGCGCTGTTCGTCGTCACCGAAGGTGTCGATCATCCACGCGCCCATATTATGGATGGAGATGAAGGAGGCGAAGGCCGGGCAGGCTTTCGACAGCGCCTCGAAGACGAGCACCGCGTCGAGCCGGCCAAGGCCCGAGCCGCCGACGTCGTCCCGCACATAGATGCCGCCGAAGCCAAGCGGTCCGGCCTCGCTTATGATGTCCCGCGGGAAATGCTTGATCCTGTCCCACTCGAGCGCCTTCGGCGCGACCCGGTCGGCTGCGAACGCGCCGGCCATTTCCTGAATCGCGCGCTGGTCTTCGGTGAGTTCGAACTGGCTTGCGCCGGCATCGATCGCAGCGTCCATCCCGGCCTCCCAAAACCGAACGTCGATCTGAAGGCCGCAGTTTAGGCCAGTGGCGGACCGGCGCAACCGGGGATCGGGCAAAGCGGATGTGCGCAAATGGAAGACGGGATGTGCAAGATACGATTCTATCTGTCAGCCGGCCAGCCAGACGCGAACAGGATTGGAAGGATCGATCAGCAGCCGCAAGGCTAGGGATATGCAGACGGCCACGAGAAGCGGCTTGATCAGCCGCGCGCCAATGCGCATGGCGAGCATCGCGCCGAGGCGCGCGCCGAGGAACTGGGCGACGCCCATGACAATGCCAAGTTTCCACAGAACCGCCCCCGAGAGCGCGAAGACGCAGAAAGCGCCGAAATTCGACGCAAAATTCAGCAGCTTGGTATGCGCGGTTGCCCTCAGCACGCCGAAGCCGGCGAGCGTGACGTAGGCGAGCATGAAGAACGAACCAGCGCCCGGACCAAAGATGCCATCGTAGAAGCCGACGCCAAGCGCGGGCAGCAGCGCGAACATCAAAGGCGGTATCCGCGCCGCATGATCGAGATCGCTCAGATTGGGTTTTACCGCGAAGTAGAGTGCTATCGCGACCAGCATGAACGGCAGGGCGATCTTGAGCCAGTCGCCTGGAATGGCATGCGCGAGAAGGGCGCCGCCAATCGATCCGGCGAGAGAGCAGACCGCCGCAGGCAGGTGATGCCTGAAGTCGATCAACCCGCGCGATGCGAAGGCGCAGGTCGCCGACCCGCTGCCGAAAAGCCCCTGCAGCTTGTTCGTCGCGAGAGCCTGCAGCGGCGACAGGCCGGCAAGCAGCAGCGCTGGAATGACGATAAGACCGCCGCCGCCGGCTATGGCGTCGATGAAACCGGCGACGAATGCCGCCAGGGCAAGAAGCAACACGGCGTCGGTCGCGAGTTCGAACATGTTTCCCGTGTGCAACGGATGGACGGTCGCGCGCATCGATCATAGCGAGACCGGTTGCGCAAGCCGAAAAACCCGCTACCAGTTTGCCAATCCTCGGAGGTGGCGCAGATGGCGGTCGGATTGCTGGGACAGATACGCAACCTGCTCGATGGTGATCCGGGCGTTCGCAAGGTGGCGGACGATCCGATCCTGTCGGCCGAACTGCTTCTGCTCTTCCGCATGATTCTCGCGGATGGAGAGGTGGAAGAACACGAGATGGCGACCTTCCGACGCATCTGCCGGGATGCCTTCGGTATCGCCGAGGAGAGCGTGGATGCGGTCGTGCAGTATCTCAACGATTTCGGCTACGAAACCAACGGCTCGCAGGCGCTCGCCCTGTTCCGGGGCCTGAAGCTGGAGCGGCGGCAGGCGCTTGCGCAGCACATGGCCGACATCGCCAAGGCCGACAATCAGCTCGCGGCGCAGGAGGTCCGCCTGCTGCGGCGCATACTTGATACGCTCGGGTTGCAGCCGGTGGATGTGGTGAAGGGCGGCGCGTAGATCGCCGACGGTGTTCGCCTCAGCCCTGTTCGCGCATCCGGCGGGCGATGGCGCGATGCAGATCGGGTGCCGCCGCGACCAGTTGCTTCGCGGCTTCGGATGCCGGGTTGTCAAGCACGTCGGCCGTCCTGCCGGTCTCGACGATGCGCCCCTCATGCATGACCATCACGTCGTCGGTGATGGCGCGCGCCACAGTCAGATCGTGCGTGATGAAGAGATAGGCGATGCCGAGCCTCTGGTTCAATTCCGCGAAGAGATCGAGAATTTGCGCACGGATCGAGACGTCGAGCGCGGAGACCGGCTCGTCGGCCACGATCAGCTTCGGGCGCGTTATGAGCGCGCGCGCGATGGAGATGCGCTGGCGCTGGCCGCCTGAAAATTCGTGCGGATATTTGTGCATGTCGGCGGCGAGGAGACCGACTTCGTGCAGCGCCGTCGCCACCATGTCGCGGCGCTCCGCCGGATTCGGCTGTTGTTCCAGCAGGTGAAGCGGTTCGGCGACCAGCCTTTCGACGCGGTGGCGAGGGTCGAACGAGCCGTAGGGGTCCTGGAACACCACCTGCATGTCGCGGCGGGCAGGCCGAAGCTCGCCCTCCGATCTGCCTGTAATCGCTTCATTCCTGAACCGGATCTCGCCCGACGTCGGCTTATCGAGCGCAAGAATCATGCGGGCGAGGGTCGATTTCCCGCAACCGGAGCGCCCGACGAGCGCGACCGACTGGCCGCGATGCAGGCTGAACGAGACATCGTCCACGGCGCGCATCGGCTCGCCCGACCGGAACAGCGAAACGCGTCGTCCGCGATAATCCTTGGTGATATTCTTCACTTCGAGCAGCGGTTCGCTTCCCGGGGAATGGGGCATGGTACGCGCCGGCACATGCATCGACGCCAGCGCGAGCTGCCGCGTATAGGGGTGCGACTGCTCCGACAGGGTGAGGGCTGTCTCGCCCGTCTCCATCACCTCGCCGTTCCGAAGGATGGTGATGCGGTCGGCCATTTCGGTCACCACCGCGAGATCGTGCGAGATGAGCAGCAGGCCCATTCTGTTCTCGTAGACGAGGTTGCGCAGAAGGTCGAGGATCTGCGCCTGCAACACGACGTCCAGTGCCGTCGTTGGCTCGTCGGCGATCAGGAGTTTTGGCTTGAGCGCGCAGGCGATGGCGATGACGACGCGCTGGCGCTGGCCGCCCGAAAGCTCGTGCGGATAGCGGGACAGCGGAAATCTGCTCTCGGGCAGGCCGACGCGGTCGAGGATTTTTCGCGCGCGATCTTCCGCGTCGGCGCGGCTGGCTCCGGTGTGCCAGCGTATGCCTTCGGCGACCTGTTCGCCGATGGTCTTGACCGGGTTCAGCGCCGTCATCGGCTCCTGGAAGACCATGCCGATGTCGTCGCCGCGCAGTTCGCACATGCGCTGTTCTCCGGCCGTGAGCAGATCAATGCCGGAGAAATGGACACGTCCCGTGGCGCGCGCGCCGGCAGGCAGCAACTGCATGACGGTGAGCGCCGTCATCGACTTGCCGGAGCCCGATTCGCCGACGAGGCCCATGATTTCGCCGGGCGCGATCGACAGGTCGACGCCTTTCAGGATCGGCCTGCCGTCGATGGCGAGCGCGAGCTTTTCGATCTCCAGCAAGCTCACCGCTGCCGCCTCAGCTTGGGATCGAGCGTATCGGACAGGCCGTCGCCGAGAAGGTTGAGGCCGAGCACGGTGAGCACGATGGCGAAGCCGGGAAAGAGCGCCAGAAAGGGCGCCACGATCATACGGGTCTGGGCGTCGAACAGCATCCGTCCCCAACTCGGCATGGGAGGCTGAGCGCCGAGACCGACATAAGACAGGCCGGCCTCCGCCAGAATGCCGAGCGCGAACTGGATAGTGCCCTGCACCAGCAGGAGGTTCGCGATGTTGGGAAGAATATGCTCGATGGTGATGAGCGCCGGGCCCTTGCCGGCGGCGCGGGCAGCGAGGATGAACTCCCTCGGCCAGAGCGACAGCGCGCCGGCGCGCGCCACGCGTGCGAAGACCGGGATGTTGAAGATGCCGATCGCGATGATGGCGTTCACCGCGCCGGGGCCGAAGATCGCCGTGATCATGACCGCCGAAAGCAGGGCAGGGAAGGCGAAGACGAGGTCGTTGAAACGCATCAGCGCTTCGTCCAGCCAGCCGCCGCGGGCGGCGGCCCAGCAGCCGAGCGGCACGCCGATTCCCATGCCGATGCCGACGGCTACCAGCGCTACCGCTATCGAGTTGCGGGCGCCGATCATGATCATCGAAAAGTTGTCGCGTCCGAAATGGTCGGTGCCGAACCAGTGCGTCGCGGAGGGCGGAAGCATGCGATCCGCAACGACGAGCCGGGTGACGTCGTAGGGCGTCCAGAAGAACGATACGAGCGCCATGAGAGCGATGAGCGCCGTCAGCACAAAGCCGACAACGAAGGAGCGGCTGCGGAATGCCCGCGCGACAATGCCGCGAAAGGTTTCCGGGCTCGCGGCGACGGGCTCGTTCATGCCGGAGCCCTGAGGCGCGGGTCGACGATGGCGTATGAGAGGTCGACCAGCAGGTTGACGATGACGACCGCCGCGACGAGCAGCATGACGACGCCTTCAACCACGATAAGGTCGCGCTGGGTGATCGCCTGGAAGATCAGCCGGCCGAGGCCGGGCAGGTAGAACACGTTCTCGATGATGATCGTGCCGGCGAGCAGGAAGGCGAATTGCAGGCCGAGAATGGTGAGCACCGGTATCATGGCGTTGCGCAGCGCATGCCGCCAGAGCACGTGCCGCCACGGCATGCCTTTGGCGCGGGCGGTGCGGATATAGTCCTCGCCGAGCACTTCGAGCAGCGCCTGACGGGTGACGCGGGCGAGGATCGCAGCCTGCGGCAGCGCCAGCGCGAAAGCCGGCAGGATCAGCGCCGTCAGGGCAGGCCGGATGCCGGCGCTCCAGCCCGGAAAACCGCCCGCCGGCACCAGCCGCAGCCAGACCGCAAAGACGTAGATCAGGATCAGCGCGAACCAGAAATTCGGCACGGCCACGCCGAATTGCGACAGGCCCATGGAAATGGCGTCCGCCGCGCGTCCGCGCCTGGCGGCGGCGAACAGGCCGACCGGAATGGCGATGGCCGTCGAGAGAAAAAGCGAGATGATCGCCAAAGGCAGCGATACGCCGATCCGTTCGGTGATCAGGTCGATGACCGGAACCGAATAGGTGTAGGACCGGCCGAAATCCAGCGTGAGCAGCCCGCCGAGCCAGTTCAGGTAGCGCCACAGGATCGGCTGGTTGAGGCCCAGTTGTTCACGCAGCGCCGCGACGGCATCCGGCGTGGCGGTGGTTCCCAGCATGAGCTGGGCCGGGTCGCCGGGCAATATCTCAAGCACCGCGAAAACGACGATCGACGCCGCCAGCAACGTGGCGACGCCGATCAGCAGGCGTTTCAGAATGTAGGCGGCCACGGACTAGCCCACTGCGGTCAGTCCACCCACTTCACCTTGGTCAGGTCAGTCGCCTGGATCGGGGCGTTTTCCCACATGCCTTCGAGCTTCGCATCCCACACGCCGACCTTCGGCAGTTCGAAAAGGAAGATCGCGGGCACGTCATGCGCGAGGATTTTCTGCGCGGAACCGAGCAGTTCCTTCCGTTTGGCCTCGTCGTTGGTGACCTTCAGCTCCTCGATGACCTTGTTGAATTCCGGATTCTCGTACTGGAAGTAGTAGCCGGGCCGGGAGAAGATATCGATGTCGTTCGCCTCGGTGTGGGAGACGATGGTCAGGTCGTAGTCCTTTTCGGTAAAGACCTTGCTCAGCCAGTCCGCCCACTCGACCGGGATGATCTCCAGATTGACGCCGATCTCGCGCAGTTGGGATGCGATGACCTGTCCGCCGTCGCGGGCATAGGCCGGCGGGGGCAACTTCAGCGTCGCGGAGAAGCCGTTTTCGAGTCCGGCGGCCTTCAGGTATTCCTTCGCCTTGGCGACGTCGTAGGGATACTCGCCGGTCAGATCGATGTAGGCCGGGTTGGCCGGCGACAGGAACGAACCGATAGGCTCGCCCAGTCCCGTCCCATTGCCGGCGATCACCGCCTTCTTGTCGATAGCTGAGGCAAGCGCCTGACGCACCTCCAGCTTGTCGAAAGGCGGCTTCTTGTTGTTGACGGACAGTATCGTCTCGCCCTCCGTGGTGCCGATCACCACCTTGAGTCTGGAATCGGCCTGAAGCTGCGGCAGCGCGTCGCCGACGGGGGCGTTCGGGAAGGCCTGTACGTCGCCCGAGAGCAGGGCCGGCACGGCCGCGGCGGCATCCGGGATGACGCGGAATTCCACCTTGTCGAGCGCGACGGGGTCGCCCCAATAGCTCTCGGCTTTCGAAAGCTTGATGCTGGAGCCTTTCGCCCAGCTGTCGAACTTGAACGGGCCGGTGCCGACCGGCTTTTCCTTGTTTGTCTCAGCCGACTCCGACGCCACGATGATCGCGTCGCCAATGCCCATATTGTAGAGGAAAAGGCCTTCCGGATATTTCAGCGACACCTTGACCGTCGCCGGATCCACGACCTCGACGTTGTCGATCGCGGCGAACAGGCCTTTCTGTGCGTTGGTCGAGTTTTCGGCGCGGGCTCGATCGTACGAGAATTTCACATCGTTTGCGGTGAAATCGCTGCCGTCGTGGAATTTGACCCCCGTGCGGAGCTTGAATGTGTATGTCTTTCCATCGTCCGAGACTGTCCAGCTTTCCGCCAGAGCCGGAGCAATCTCGCCGGTCGCGGTGATGCGGGTCAGCCCTTCGAAGACGTTGGCGTAGACGACCTCGTCGATCGCGGCGGCGGCGCCGGCTGTCGGGTCGAGATGCGGGGGTTCAAGGACGACGCCGACGACGAGATCGGCGCGTGCTGCGAGAGCGGCAGTGGTCGAAGCCAACGCAAGCGCCGCCGCTGCCAGAATGGATTTCCAGACTTTCATGATGATCTCCCCACAGAATTCGGGAGATCAAAGCGCGAAACGGCGGGCGAGTAAATGCCGTTTTGTTGCGGTGCGGCAGAGATTTGGGAAAAGGACTTTCTTTGAATATCGCAAACGTTAGCGTGCGCGACCGTTAAGAAGAAGATCAAGGCCGATCGCCATGACCTTCGCCGATTCCACCATGTCCCGTATGCCCACCCACTCGTCCGGCCGATGTGCAAGATCGAGTATGCCGGGTCCGTAGGCGATGCAGTCGAAGAGATGCCCGATGCGCGCGACGTGCTTCTGGTCGTAAGTGCCGGGGGAAATCACGTAGTCCGGCTCCCGGTCGAAGATGGCGCGAATTCCCTCCGCAACGGCGCTCACGACCGGAGCGTCGCGCTCTGTCATGGTCGGCTGGACCGTCATGACGTCGCGAATCTCGTAGTCGAACTTTCTGCGCTCGCGCTTGAGGCGATCGAGAATGGCTGTCACCTCTCCCTTCACGTCATCGATCTTCTCTTCCAGCAGGAAGCGACGGTCGATGGTGAGCCGGCACCAGTCCGGCACGTTGGGCGAGGGGAGGCCGGGCCGGAAATCCTCGGTCTGGCCGCCGTGGATGGAATTGAGATTCAGCGTGGAGCGCCGTGCGCCTTCCGGCACCACCGGCATCGTCGTCCGCTTGCGGTCGAGGGCCGGGAAAAGCTCTCTTTCAAAGGCTTCCAGAACCGCACCCATGTGCCGTACGGCGCAATCGCCCAGAAACGGCATGGAGCCGTGGGCGATCTCGCCCTTGGTCTCGATCTCTGCCCACCACACCCCACGATGGCCGAGGCAGATGCGATCCTTGTTGAGAGGCTCGGGAATGATGACGTGGTCGACGCGGGGTTTCGAGAAGTATCCCTGCTTCGCCAGATAGGCGACGCCGCCGAAGCCGCCGGATTCCTCGTCGACGGTGCCGGATATCTCGATCGCGCCGGGAAAATCCGGGTAAGTCCGCAGAAACGCCTCGACGGCGATGATGGATGCCGCGAGCCCTCCCTTCATGTCGCACGAGCCCCGTCCGTAGACCCGGCCGTCCTTCACGATCCCGGCGAACGGATCCATCGTCCAGTCCTCGCCGGGCTCGACCACGTCGATATGGGAATTGAAGTGGACGGTCGGACCCGGACGGTTGCCTTCGATGCGCGCGACGACATTGGTGCGCGGGTACCGGTCGGTATCGCCGGGAGTGCCTTCTCCGCGCACATATTCGATCTCGAAGCCGCGCCGCTTCAGGCGGTCGCCGATATATGCCGCGCAGGGCGTATAGGCCTCGCCGGGAGGATTGATCGTCGGAAAGCGGATCAGGTCGACGGTCAGGGCCGTCAGATCATCTTCGAGGCCATCGACGGTCTTCAGAAGGAGGTCACGCATGCTTTAATTGGAGCCCTCCCACCTGCTTTTGGCAAGCAGGGAAGCGATTTTGGCCCAAAACACGTGGTCGTGATGCAACAGTCGGGAAAATTGATCGGCAGCCGGCTCGTGACCTGCGGATTCCGTTAGCGACTTCGGGATAGGGTCACAACGCTGCCACCAACACAACAAGAATAAGGGGTGGGCTTGTAACATCTGGGGTTGTGGCGATGAAAAAATCCATTCTTTCAGCTATTGCATTTGCGACCATGCTGTTCGGCATGTCTGATATTGCTTCCGCGGCGGGGCTCGTCGCGCGCGTGAATCTGGCGGCACAGACGATGACCGTCGAAAAGCACGGCCGGGTCATTTATCGTTGGAAGGTCTCGACGGCGCGGAAGGGATACGTCACGCCGCGCGGAACCTGGCGGCCGACCCGCATGCACAAGATGTGGTATTCGCGCAAATACGACAATTCGCCGATGCCGTATTCGGTTTTCTATCATGGCGGATATGCCATCCACGGTACGAACGCCGTGAAGAATCTCGGTCGGCCGGCGTCGCATGGCTGCGTCAGGCTGGCGCCGTCGAATGCGCAGAAGTTCTATACGCTGGTGCGCGAGATGGGGCCGGGCAATACGCGTATCGTCGTCAACTGACCGGGCGAAAGCCGGGTGGCGGTTCCGCCGCCGCCCGCGCTGTATGAATTTCGCCCCAAAGTGACGATTGCGGGCATTTCCTTTCCCGAAGGTCCCCGATAGGACTGTCGGGTGAGGAGTTTTTTGCC
The DNA here is from genome assembly GCA_023953845.1 of Rhizobiaceae bacterium. Classification (NCBI taxonomy): domain Bacteria; kingdom Pseudomonadati; phylum Pseudomonadota; class Alphaproteobacteria; order Hyphomicrobiales; family Rhizobiaceae; species Rhizobiaceae bacterium. Next base: position 619,160 of record JAMLJC010000002.1, read on the forward strand.
AGGAATGCAGTCCGAGCCGCGCCTTGCCCTGTCCGAGCCCGTCGGCGACGAGGTGCGCAAGACCACCTGTTATATGTGCGCCTGCCGATGCGGCATCGACGTGCATATCAAGGACGGCAAGATCCGCTATATCGAGGGCAATCGCGACCATCCGGTCAACAAGGGTGTGCTCTGCGCCAAGGGCTCGGCCGGCATCATGCAGCACTATGCGCCGGCGCGGCTGCGGGCGCCGCTGAAGCGCGTGGGACCGCGCGGCTCCGGCGAGTTCATCGAAATCTCATGGGACGAAGCGCTGGAAACGGCGACTGAATGGCTCGGCGCGGTGCGGCGGAGCGACCCTAAGAAACTCGCCTTCTTCACAGGCCGCGACCAGTCGCAGTCGCTGACCGGCTTTTGGGCCCAGCAGTTCGGCACGCCGAACTACGCCGCGCATGGCGGCTTCTGCTCCGTCAACATGGCGGCTGGCGGCATCATGACAATCGGCGGCGCGTTCTGGGAGTTCGGCGCGCCCGACTGGGAGCGCACGAAGCTGTTCGTGATGTTCGGCGTCGCGGAGGATCACGATTCCAATCCCATAAAGATGGGCATTTCGAAGCTGAAGAAGCGCGGCGCGCGTTTCGTCTCCGTGAACCCGGTGCGAACCGGCTATTCGGCTGTGGCCGACAACTGGATCGGCATCAGGCCCGGCACCGACGGTCTGCTGATCCTGTCTCTGGTGCACGAACTGCTCAAGGCGCGGCGGATCGATGTCGACTATATCCGTCGCTACTCCAACGCTTCCTGGCTCATCATCGACGCGCCGGGGCAGTCCGATCACGGGCTGTTCGCCCGGGATGAGGCGGGCCGACCGCTGATATTCGAGAGCGTGACGGAGCAGATTGCGCCGCACGGCAGCGCCGGCGCGCAGCCCGCGCTTTCGGGTCGCTACAGGCTGGAAGACGGGCGATTCGCCGTGCCTTCGTTCCAGTTGCTCGCCGAAAAATACCTCGATCCCAAATACGCGCCGGAAGCCGTGGCCGCCGAAACGGGCGTCGCTGCCGAGACGATTCGCGGACTTGTCGCCGAGATCGGACGTATAGCCTTCGATGAAGCGATCACGGTGGAGCAGGCATGGACCGATATGAACGGCCAGCGCCACGCGTCCTTCATCGGACGTCCGGTGTCATTCCACGCCATGCGGGGCATCTCAGCCCATTCCAACGGTTTCCAGACCGCGCGGGCGCTGCACATGCTGCAGGTGCTGATCGGCGCGGTCGATTGCCCCGGCGGCTTCCGTTTCGAGCCGCCCTATCCCAAGCCTGTGGAGGCGCATCCGACGCCGCATGGACGCGCCGAGCATTTCGGGTCGAACAAGCCCCTATCTGGGCCGCATCTGGGTTTCCCGCGCGGGCCGGAGGACATGCTGATCGACAAGGAGGGCAGGCCGACGCGGCTCGACAAGGCCTTTTCGTGGGATGCGCCGTTCGCGGTCCATGGCGCCATGCAAATGGTCATCGCCAATGCGCATGCCGGCGACCCGTACCCGATCGACGTCCTGTTCCTCTATATGGCCAACATGGCCTGGAACTCGTCCATGAACACGGCGGGCACGATCAGGATGCTGGAGGATCGGGACCCGGAAACCGGCGAGTACAGGATTCCGAAGATCATCTATTCGGACGCCTATGCGTCGGAAATGGTCGCCTATGCCGATCTCGTTCTGCCGGACACGACCTATCTCGAACGGCACGACTGCATCTCGCTGCTCGATCGGCCGATCACGGAACCGGACGCTGTGCAGGATGCGATCCGCTGGCCGGTCGTGGAGCCCGACCGCGACGTGCGCGGATTTCAGACCGTCATCCTCGATCTCGGGGCACGGCTGCGGCTGCCGGGCTTTGCCGACAGTCGCGGCATGCCGATCTACAAGGACTACGCGGACTACATCGTGCGCCACGAGCGGCGGCCGGGAATCGGGCCGCTGGCGGGTTTTCGCGGCGCGAATGGCGACCGGGCAGGGCGGGGTGCGGCCAATCCGGACCAGTTGCAGCGCTATATCGAGAACGGCTCGTTCTTTTCGGCCCACATTCCGCTCGAAGCGCAGTTCTTCAAGCATGCGAACAGGGCATATCAGGACTTTGCCGTGCGCATGGGGTTCTTCGACGAGCCCAAGCCGGTGACGTTCCAACTCTACCAGGAATCGCTGCAGAAATTCAGGCTCTCGGCGGAAGGCATGCGGGAACCGGTGGCGCCCGAAACGCACCGGCAGCGCATACTGGACACGTTCACGCCGCTTCCCGACTGGTATCGGCCATTCGAGGAAGATATGGTTTCGCGCGAGGCGTTTCCCTACCACGCGATCACGCAGCGGCCTGCGGCGATGTACCATTCGTGGGGGTCGATGAACGCGTGGCTGCGGCAGATCCACACAAAAAACGTGCTCTACGTGCCGGGCGCTGTCTGCGACGCCGAGGGACTGAAGACAGGCGACTGGGCCTGGGTAACGTCGCATCACGGCCGTATCAAGGTGGAGATCGCACGGACCGAAGCCGCCAACTCTGACACGATGTGGACGTGGAACGCGATCGGCAAGCGGGAAGCCGCATGGGCGCTGGACAAGCGCGCTCCGGAGGCCCAAAAGGGATTTCTTTTGAACCATTTGATAAAGGAACTTCTACCGCCGAAGGACGACGGAATGCGGTGGTCGAACGCCGATCCGGTCACCGGCCAGGCGGCCTGGTACGACCTGCGCGTCCGCATCGAGAAGGCGAAGCCCGGCGAAGTCAGCGAGCCGCATCTCGCGGCGTTGCGCGAGCCCGCGCCGGCTGATGTGCCGGCGAATGAACTTCGCTACGGGCAGGAGTGGGCGCATTGACCAGCCTGCCATCCCTGCCGACACCGAAAAAGCTTGGGCTCGTGATCGATCTCGACGTGTGCGTCGGCTGCCATGCCTGCGTCATCTCCTGCAAGGAGTGGAATACTGGCGGTTACGGCAGCGCGCTTTCCGATCAGGACCCGTATGGGCCGGACGTGTCGGGCACCTTCCTCAACCGCATCCACAGTTTCGAGGTGGTGCCCGAAGACGGCAAGGTCATCGGCGAAGCCGGCGATGCGCGGATCGTGCATTTCCCGAAATCCTGCCTGCATTGCGAGGATGCGCCCTGCGTGACCGTCTGCCCGACCGGCGCCTCCTACAAGCGCTCGGCGGACGGCATCGTGCTCGTCGACGAGAGCAAGTGCATCGGCTGCGGGCTGTGTGCATGGGCGTGTCCCTATGGTGCGCGCGAAATGGACCTTGCCGCCGGCGTCATGAAGAAATGCACGCTTTGCGTCGACCGCATTTACAACGAAACGCTCGCCGAGATCGACCGCGTGCCGTCCTGCGTCCGCACCTGCCCGGCCAATGCGCGGCATTTCGGCGATTTCGCCGACCCGGAATCCAACGTGTCGATCATGGTCGCGGAGCGCGGCGGCATGGATCTGATGCCGGAGCAGGGGACGCGTCCGGTCAACAAATACCTTCCGCCGCGTCCGAGGACCGTGCTCGCCGACAGCGCTCCGCGAACGGCCGCAGACACCGGCGGCACAACCGGGTTCTTCGCATGGCTCGACGGCGTGCTGGAGCGGATGTGAGACAGTTCGCCTGAATGCATCCCGCTTTTTCCATCATCATCTTCTCGACGCTATCCGGTCTCGGCTACGGGCTGGCGGCGGTGCTCGGGCTCGGTCTTCTGGACCCGGCCGCCTCCGCGACCAAGGTCGCGCATTTGGCAGCGCTTGCGCTGATCAGTGCCGGCCTGTTGTCCTCGACACTGCACCTCGGCAATCCGCAGCGCGCATGGCGGGCCTTTTCGCAATGGCGGTCGAGCTGGCTGTCGCGCGAGGGCGTCATGGCGATCCTCGCTTTCGTGCCGCTCACATGGTCGGCCGTCGCGTCGTGGTGGAGCGGCGCCTATCATCCGCTGCCGGGTATTCTAGGTGCAGTGCTGGCGGCCGGTACGGTCTATTGCACCTCGATGATCTATGCTTCGCTGCGTTCCGTCGACGCGTGGCATACGCGGCTGACGCCGGCCTGCTACCTGTTTTTCGCGGCAGCCGGTGGCGGCCTTCTTGCCACCTTCTTTGCGTTCGCCGGAGGTGGAGTTGCGCGATTTCCGACGCTGCTGGCGGCTGTCGCGCTGCTGGCTGCCTGGGGCGTCAAGCTGTCCTGGTGGAAGCGCCTGCGGACGCTGACGCCGCTATCCTCGCCTGAAAGCGCTACCGGCCTCGGTAATATCGGAAGGGTGAGCCTGTTCGAGCGACCGCATGTCAACGAAAACTACCTGACCCGCGAGATGGGATTTCGCATCGCCCGGAAGCATGCCGACAAGCTGCGCCGGATCGCGCTCCTCATCGGCGCCACAGTGCCCGCAGTCATCGTTGCCTTGCTGCTGCTTCTGGCGTCCCAAGGCGGTGTCGTGCCGGCGGCTGCCGCCGCCGCTGCCGCGTTGTGCTTTGCCGCAGGCGTTTTCATCGAACGCTGGCTGTTCTTCGCTGAAGCGCGTCACGCCGTGATGAACTATTATGGAAGCTGACGTGCCGCGCTATTTCGTCTTCGGCGGCGTCAGCGCCCAGCGCTTGTGGAACCACATCCACTGACCGGGATGTTCGCGCACCCAGCGTTCCACAATGTCGTTCAGAAGCTGCGCAGTGGCCTTCGCGTCGATAGCGCCCCTTGCGTCGCGCGGCAGATCTATTTTCGGCTCGACCTCCAGCCGGTAGCGATTGCCGGGCAGGCGGATGCAGCGCGCGGGATAGACGTCGCAGTCATATTGCCGGGCGAGTTTCGGCACCAGCGGCGAGGTCTCGCATTCGCGGCCGAAGAAGGTAGTGCGGATGCCGTTCTGGAATTTCTGATCGACCAGCACGCCGATGGTGCCGTTTGCCTCGAGGATGCGGGCCAGCGCGAAAGCCACGCCGCGCCGTGAAGCGAGCAGGTTGCCGATGCCGGCGCTACGCGCCTTCATGATGTAGCGGGCGAGAAACGGATTGTTGGGCGGGCGGAACATGAAAGCGGCGTCGAGCCCGTAATGGGTACCGGCGACGGCCAGCATCTCGAAATTGCCGACATGGGCGGTGAGCGTGATCCGCGGCTTCCTGCTGGCCGCCATCTCGTCGAAGCGGTCGATGCCGATCACTTCGACACGACCCACCTTGTCTGATTTGGAATCGAAGTCGAAGAGCGTGTCGAGAAAGATGTATTCGACCGCAAGGCGAGCCATGTTGGCCCACATGTCTGAGGCGATACGCTGGATCTCGGCTTCGGATTTCTCCGGAAAAGCCTTGCGCAGATTGTCGACGGCGACGCGATGCCGGCTGACTTTGGGGCCGACCCAGCGCCCGAAGCGGTCGGCCAGGTTGAGCGCCCGATCCGGCGGCACCAGCCGCATAAGACTGAGGAAGCCGATGGCGAATTGTGCGATCAGCCAGTAGTTCGCGACCTTCAGCCAGTTGGCGAGGCGGAACAGGAGGGGCCGCATCAGGCCACTCGGAGAATGATCTTGCCGAAGACGTCGCGGGTTTCCATGCGCGCCAGCGCGGCCCCGATGCCGTCGAACCCGACCTCTGTATCGATGACGGGTTGGACGATCCCGGCAGCCATCTTCTGCATGGCGTCGGCCATGTTCTCCATGCGGCAGCCGAACGAGCCGAGGATCTTCAGTTGCTGCTGGAAGAGCTGCATCAGGTTCACGGAGGTGGAAACACCCGAGGTGGAGCCGCAGGTGACCAGCCTGCCGCCGCGTTTCAGGCAGAGCATGGAGCCCGCCCATGTGTCTGCGCCGACATGCTCGAAAACGACGTCAACGCCCTTCTTCTTCGTCAGCTTGCGGACCACGCCCTCGAAGCGATCCTCGCGGTAGTTGATGACGTGATCGGCGCCGAGCGCCTTCGCCTTCTCGATCTTGTCGTTGGAGCCGACCGTGGTGATGACGGTACAGCCCATGCGGCGGGCGAGCTGGATCGCGGCGCTGCCGATGCCCGAGCCGCCGGCATGAATCAGGATCGTCTCGCCCGGCTGGAGCTTGGCGTTGTCGAACAGCATGTGCTCGACCGTGCCGAAGGTGATCGGCGCGACCGCCGCACCAACGTCCGTTACTCCGGGTGGGGCAGGGACAAGCAGGCGCGCCGGCAGGTTGATCTTCTCCTGCGCGAAGCCGTCGAGATGGAAGCCGTGCACGCCGCCGACATTCTCGCACAGATTGTCGCGCTTCTCGCGGCAGGCCCTGCACAGCCCGCAGGTGCGTGCGCCGAAGATTGAAACGAGCTGGCCGGGAACGAGGCCGGACACGCCGGGGCCGATGGAATCCACCACGCCCGAGGCTTCAGCACCGATCACCAGCGGCATCTTGCGCTTGGCGAAGGCCATGCCGCGCCAGCCCCAGACGTCGATATGGTTCAGCGCCACGACCTTGATGGCAACGGTCACTTCACCTGTTTCCGGGGCCGGAGGCGGGGGCAGGTCGACCGTTTCAAGACGGCGGTCTTCGACGAGTTGCAGTGCGCGCATGAAGCTATCCGACAAGACTATCGGCTGCGCTTAGACGGCTTCACGGGCCATGACAAGGCAGGCGTTCTGCCCGCCGAAGCCGAAGGAATTGGAGAGCACCATGGCCACGTCGGCCGGGCGCTTTGCGTTCGGCACCACGTCGAGCTCGATATTCGGATCCGGCACGTCATAGTTGATGGTCGGCGGAATGACGCCTTCGCGCATGGTGAGCAGGGAAAACGCTGCCTCGATGGCGCCGGCGGCGGAAAGCGTGTGGCCGATCATCGACTTGTTGGAGGAGATCGGGATCGACTTCATGCGCTCGCCGAAGACCGTCGATAGGGACAGATGCTCCATCTTGTCGTTTTCCGGCGTCGAGGTGCCGTGCGCGTTGATATAGTCGATATCTTCCGTGGAGACGCCGGCATCGGCCAGCGCCGCGGAAACGGCCGCAATTGCGGGGGACCCGTCGGGCTTCGAACGCGTGCGGTGGAAATCATCCGCCTTCTCGCCGCAACCCTTCATGATGCCGAGCACGGTTGCGCCGCGCGCCGTAGCGCTTTCGAGCGACTCGAGCACGAGGGCCGCCGCGCCTTCCGCGAGCACGAAGCCGTCGCGATCCTTGGAGAACGGTTTTGAGGCCCGTTCCGGCGCGCCATTCTGGGTAGAGAGCGCAGACAGCAGAGAGAAGCGGATCAGCGCTTCCGCCGTTGCGGAGCCATCGGACCCGATGGAGAGCGCGCGATCCGTCTCGCCGCGCCGGATCGCCTCGACGCCGAGCTGTATCGCCGTGGCGCCCGAGGCGCAGGCGGTCGACAGGGTGATCGGCAGGCCGGTCACGCCGAAACGGTCGGCAAGACGATCGGCAATGGCTGCGAAAAGCGTCGTTTCCTCAATCGCGCTGTCGTTGAGACCCTTGGCGGCGGCAAGAAGGCGGTCGTAGCCCGAGCCATCCTTGCCAGACGCATAGAGCGCAAAACGGTCATGCCAACTGATCTCGACCGGGGGGGAGGCGAGGAACAACGGACCTTCGAAATCGTCGCTGATGCCGGACTGGCCGATGGCCTCCGCCGCGGCCATCTCGGCAAGCTCGTGGGTGAGGGCGGTCGCGCCCTTGCTGCTCGACGGCAGGAAATCGATCATGCCGGAAATGGTCGTGTTCAGGTGATCGATCGGAAAGCGGCTGATGCGCTTGATGCCGGACTTGCCGGCGGTGAGTGCAGCCCAGTTCTCGGCCTTGCCAACGCCCAGCGGCGTCACCATGCCGATACCGGTGACGGCGACGATCGGTCGCCCAAGATGATCCCTGAAATTCGGCATGGCTGCCTCTCTTTAGCCCACTGCCTTGACGACCGCGACGCCCTCGCCAGTGACGTGGCCGATGATCGTCGCAATCGCCTGACCTGGTTTCGTATCCATGGCCTGTTCGGCGCTTTCCAGCGGCGGCAGCGCCGAGCGCCTGGAGACCGCCAGCGCTGCGAGAGCCACCGCGAAGGGAAACTGCGCCTCCTGCAGGTGGCCGATCGCTGTCGCCAGCGCACGTGCGCGCAAACCAGGGCGAGCGGCGATCGCGGCCCGTTCGGCCTCCGACGCCTGTCTCGCGCCCGACGCGCCTGCAACGACCAGCGTCTCGCCTTCGGCGGCCAGCGCCTTGTCTATAAGCCGCGCCAGCGATGCCGCGCGGTCCGGGTTGCTCGCGGACGCACGTCCCGCAAGCACCTTCGTCAGTTGTGCGTAGACGCGTGCGCCGCGCCCGGCGGCATGTTCGGCCGACTCGAGCACGAGGAATGCACCCCCGGAGCCCGCAACCATGCCGCCGCCCGGCGCGGAAGCGCGCTGCCAGACCGGCAGCCACTCGCCTTCGTGCAGATGGCGGCCGAGCGCATGGCCGAGCAGCATGCTGCGGTGCGTTGCCTGAAAGGCGCCGCCGACGAGCGTGATATGCGATTGGCCGGACGCGATGCGCGCATGCGCGGTGCCGAGCGCGGTCACGCCGCAGCCTTCCTCGCCCATGAAGGTGCGGGAGGAACCGGTGACGCTGTGGACGATCGAAATGTTGCCGGCCAGCAGGTTGGAAAGCTGGGCCAGAAACAGCGTGGGCCGCAGTTCCGTGGTGAGCTTTTCGTTGAGCAGGAGGTCGTGGTCAGCGCGCGCCTCGGAGGCGGCCATGATCGCCTCGTCAACGGCTTCGTCGCGCTCGCCGCCGCCCGCTGCGATAATCATGTCGGTACGCGAAAGCAGATCCTTGTCGGCCTTTACACCGGCATCGTCGAGCGCGAGCCCCGCTGTATAGGTCCCCAGGCGCTGCCAGAGCTCCATCTGGCGCTGGTCCGAGCGCTTCGGGATCTGCAGGTTCCAGTCGATTTCCGGAAGCGGATGAAAACTGTAAGGCGCGAAGGAGGTCTGGTCGACGTTAGGCCGGAAGCCGGGTGCGGCGAGGGCGCCCCAATGTGCCTCCGTGCCCTCCCCGAGCGAGGAGACCAGACCGATGCCGGTGATGACGACGTCTTGGTCAGCCATGGGCTTGCCTTGTCGGCCGCTCGGTCCTCAGGCGGACTTGGCGGCCACCAGTTCGTCGATCTTGGCGCACAGGTTCTTCATGACGAAATATTCTTCCGTCGAGCCACGGCCTTCATTCACGTCCTGCGTCCACTTCTCCAGCGGCACCTTGATGCCGAACTCCTTGTCGATGGCGAAGACGATGTCGAGGAAATCCAGGCTGTCGATGCCCAGATCATCGATCGTGTGGCTCTCGGGAGTGATCTTGTCGCGGTCGATTTCGCTGGTGGAGGCGATGATGTCGGCAACTCTGTCGAAGGTGGTCGGCACGGGAGTTCCTTGAGTGAACTTCGTTGGAAACGGATATCTTGAATCGACCGGCTCTTATTCGCTTTTCGCCGACAAGGGAAGTCGGCTCCGGCCTTGCCGTGTGTCTGCAGATATGCGCCCGGCCACCGTTTTGCGCAACCCCGCGCAGCCCTCCGGCTGTGGCGACGGATAGCTCAGTTGAAGATAATGCGGGCTGAAACGCGCAATCCGGCGTCCGTCGGCGCAACGATGACGGCCTCGCCCTCGCGTGGAGATATGCCCGTCAACGCCTTGATGTTCTCCAGGTGGGTGACCATCACCATATTGCCCGATCCGCTATAGTCGCGCACCGCCGCGATGACCGCTTCGTCGGCCTCTTTCGCGGCCGATTCGTCCTTGGGTAGTTCGTCCAGTGCGGGAAACTCTTCGACCCTGTTGTCCTCGAAAGCGATGCGGGCGGTGTCGCGTGCCCGGCAGTACCGGCTCGTCAGCACGCGTTCCGGATAGCCAGCGCGGGCGGCAAACAGCGCGCCGATCTTTTCCGCCTGCTGCCGGCCGCGATCCGACAGATTCCGCTGGGTAGAGCATCTCGTGATGTCGAAGTTCGCGGGATCGCCGGTGCCGGGCGCCGCCGCATGGCGTAGCAGGACGACCTGACCGCCGTTGCGCAACAGGGCCCAGCCTGCCTCTGTCGCGCCTGCCGGCGCCGCCAGGGCGCACGCCAGAAGGCAAAGTACAAATCGTATCATCATCGGGCCTCCCGCCGCTTCCATATAAGGATGCGGAGCGGGACGGCAAAGCCAAACGAGCGTGAGCGGCGGATCGGCTGCCTTCGAAAGCGCGGCGAGCCGAGGCCTGGACCTATTTCTGCGCAAGCTGTTCCTTGACCAGGGCAATCTTCTTGTCGAGCAGGAAGATAAGCGGATACTGGCCGGCGGCCATGAACCCTTCCTTGGCCTGTTCGAAATGCGCGATGGCCTCGTTGAACTCCTTTTCGCCGCCGCCGCGCGAGCCGAGCGACCAGTGGACATCGCCGATATTGTTGATGGTCATCGCCCATTGGCCGGGTTGGCTCTCACGTGTGAAGACGCGCTTGGCCTGCTCGAACGCTTCTTGCGCATCCGGAAGATATTCGGGCTTCTGTTCGAAATTGCTCAGATTGAGCAGGCATGTGCCAAGCCCGTTCTGCGCGGTCGCCCATTCCAGCGGCGCGTTGTCGAAGGTCAGCACTTCCAGCGCGGAGCGGCGAGCGGCGACCGAAGCCTTGAGATTGTCGATCATCGCGTCATGCTGGCTGAGACTTTGCAGGGCCGAACCGAGGCTGTTCTGGACCAGTGCCCACATCTTCGGCGTATCCGCCTTGTTGTAGACCTCCAGCGAGGACCGGAAAGCGCCGACGGCCTTCTTTATGGATTCCGGATCGTTGTTGAGCATCCCGGTCAGCATCAGCGTGTTGCCGAGCGTGTTGTTGGCCATTGCCCAGTCGAGCGGCAGGCGCTCGCGCGTGAACTCCTGCATCGCGGCTTCCGTGGCCCTGACCGACTCGTCCAGCTTGGCGACGTCGCCGGTGCGCTGGCCGATGGTCTGAAGCGTCGCGCTCATATTGTGCTGGACAGAAGCCCAGTCCATCGGTGAGCGCTCGCGTGTCAGCACGGTGAGTGCTTCCCTGAAGGCGGCGACAGCCGCTTCCAGATTAGCGGTGTCGGCGTCCAGCTTGCCCATATTGTAGAGGGCGTTGCCGAGGTTTAGCTGGCTCGCACCGTAAAGCAGCGGAAAACTTTCCTTCGTCCGCACTTCCATGGCCGTCCGGAACGCTGCGGCGGCCTCTTCGTGCAGGGCGCGGTCGTTGCGGGTGCTGCCCAGCGTGTTGAGGGTGTTGCCGAGGTTGTTCTGCACCATTGCCCATTGCAGCGGCGCTGCCTGCCGTGTGTACTCCTCCAGTGCCAGCCGGTAGGCCTTTTCCGCCTGCTCCAGCGTTTCGGTCGAGCCCGTGCGCTCGGCGAGGGAAAAGAGCGCGATACCGACATTGTTCTGCGACGACGCCCAGTCGAGCGGCACCTTCGCGCGGTCGCGCTTGTCGAGCGCGGTGCGGAATGCCTCGACCGCGCTTTCCAGTCTGGCCGGGTCGCTTTCGCGCTGGCCCAGCACCAGCAGGCCATTGCCGATATTCGTCTGCGCTGACGCCCAGTTGATATCATCCTTCTCGCGCTCGAAAACGGCGAGCGATTCGCGGAAGATCTGGATCGCCTTCTCGATGTTCGCGGGATCGGATTCGCGCTCGCCGATGGTCTGATAGACCACGGCCATGTTGTTGCGGGTGATCGCCCAGTCGCGGTCTTCCTGATCACGCGGAATGTAGTTCAGGATGATCTGATAGGCGTCGAGCGACCTTTCGAGCAGGGCGCGGTCGCCGGATGCGTCTCCGGCGGCCATCAGGGCTTCCGCTTCCTGGTTCTTGTAGTTCCAGCGCAGACGCTCGTCCCATTTCTCGACAAGTTCGTGAGCCTTGCCGTAGTCGGCGGCGGCCGCGAGATAGTCGAAGGCGAGCGCCGACGCATCGGCGCGCTTCGCATAGACGGCCGCGTCGGCGATGCGCTTTTCCTTGACGAGCTGTTCCGCCTCATCAACCGCTGAACTGGTCGCCTCCACGCGTGCTACCGCTTCGTCGAGAAAGGTTTTGGCCGCGACCAGCGCGCCCTGCCGAATCGCGTCGTCCGCGGAGGCGCTGAGCCGCTTGATTTCCGGATCGTTCGAGTTCAGCGCATTGCGTTGGTCGATCATCTTCCTGACGCGCTCGGCCTGCGCATCGAGCACCTTTTCAAGCTCCTTGGGGTCGGAAGGGGTTTCCGAACCGAGCGCGCGCAACACACCGAACAGCGAGTCGAGGGGCACGTCGGCCCTGGCGGCTACCGTCTGTACCTCGGCGCGGCTTGCTTCCGGCATCTCGGAAATCGTGAGAAGCAGCTTCCGGCGCTCGCCGGTGATGACGCCTTCGTCGCCCTCGGGCTGTTCGATCGGCACGCCGAAATAGAGGAAGCGCCGCAGGCTCTCGTTGATCCACGGTCGCTGCTGCGCCTTGGTGTCGAGGTAGACCTCCTCCGTCACCATGCGCATCACGGCGCCGAATTCCTCGCCGTCGATGGCGCCGAGATGGCGGAGCAGCGCCGCGGCATAGGGGCTGTTTTCGCCCGCCGGTCCGTCGAGGGCAGGGCGGCCGGGTTCGGCCGCGAAGCCGATCACCGTGCCGAGATTTTCCTTCGACTGGCTCGCACCGCCGCTCAAGGGAGCAGCGCCGCGCACGGGCGTCAGGCCACCGGCTGCAATCGGCGAGCCCTGGTCATCGGGTGTCTTCCTGATCAGTGCGCCTTCGGGGAAGGGATTGGTGCGGCAGGCGTCCAGCAGCACGATCGCGACGGGAACGGTCGCCTTGAACTCGTCCATGACATTGGAGAGGGCGACCAGCGTCTCCTCGGCGTTCTCCAGAGAATCCAGATCGGCGTCGACCGGAACCAGCCAGTTTTCGCCGCCCGCCTCGATGCCGTGCCCGGAATAATAGAGGAAGGCGACATCCGCGCCCTCGGCATCCTCGACGAAGCGCTCCAGATCACGTTTCAGCTTCTTCGCGTCGCGGTCGCTGACGCTACGGGCGTCGAAGCCGAGATCCGACAGGAGGCCGACCATGTCGCGGGCGTCGTTCGATGGATTGGGCAGCGGCGAGATGTGCTCGTATTTCGATTGGCCGATAACGAGCGCGACGCCATTCAGGGTCGGCTTGTCGTCGGCTCGCGCAAAACTCGCCGCTACGAGGGCCGCCAAGAAGATCACTGCTCGAAAGGTCGCGCCTGCCAGCATTCCCGCTCCTTCCAACTGCCGAACGCCCGTCGGTCACCCAGGCGATGCTCTCCGAACGCTGGTAAGTGCGCTCCGCGAAAAAATTGTGGCACGTTGCGCACGCGTCGGGCCTTGCCTATCACGGCACCATGTCAGCAGTCACCGAAACAACGCTCTACATTTTCGGTCTCATCGCCCTCGGCTACGTCTCCGGCGTCACGGGATATCTGAAGACGGAGGTGGGCGACGGGCTATCTGCCTTCGCCGTCCGGGTCGCATTGCCCCTGCTGCTGTTCAGCACGCTGACGCAGGCGGATTTCGCCGGTACGCCCTGGAAGCTCTGGCTCACCTATTTCAGCGCCGTCATCGTCGCCTGGACCGTAGGCCACCTGATCACGACGCGCGTGTTCGGACGCGACAGTCAGGCCGGCGTGGTCGGGGGCGTGTCCTCCGCCTTCTCCAATCTCGTGCTGCTCGGCACGCCGTTCATGCTCGGCGTATTCGGCCAGCCGGGTTTCGAACTCCTCTCGCTGCTGATCGCCATCCACCTGCCTATCATGCTCATGGCCTCTATGGTGCTGTTCGAAATCTACGGGCGCAAGGGCGGGGGGCAATTCGAACCGCTGCCGTTCCTGCGTTTTTTCCTCCTGCAACTGATCAGAAACCCGCTGGTTGTCGGCATTCTCTGCGGTCTCGCATGGCGGCTTTTCGCCCTGCCGCTGCCTTCGCTCGCGGCGCGCTTCGTCGATACGCTCGCGGGCATAGCCGCTCCCCTGGCACTGTTCGCGCTCGGGCTCGGCCTCAAGAAGTTCGGCATATCCGGCAATGTGCGGCCGGCGCTGGTGCTGTCCACCATCAAGCTGATGCTCATGCCGGCAGCGGCGCTGGCGGTGGCGTGGCTGTTGGACCTGCCGCCGCTCACGGCTCAAGTGGCGGTGGTCGCCGCCGGCCTGCCCTCGGGCGTCAATTCCTATCTGATCGCCGTGCAGTTCAACACGGGGCAGGCGCTGGCGTCCAACCAGATGACCATCGCAACCGCAGGCGCCGCCATCACCATGTCTTTCTGGGTGATGATCCTGCACTATCTGTACGGCTGAGGCTTTCGATTGGTCCAGATTGGTCCAGCCGATTGCTCGCGCTCCGTGGTCTGCGCTAAGAGCGGCGCCACCACGAACCGCGTGAGAACCGATCCTCTCATGCGCCTAGCGTGTCTCGCCAGCCCGAAGCAGAGTTCAAGAGGTCAAGGATGCTCCAGAAAACCAGTCACTACATGCGTCAGGCGAATCTGATCGGCGGCGAATGGGTGCAAGCCGATTCAGGCGCCACCATCGACGTCACGAACCCGGCGACGACGCTCAAGCTGGGCACCGTTCCGAAATCCGGCAAGGCGGAGACGCGCCGGGCGATCGAAGCCGCAGAAAAAGCCTTCCATACGTGGAAGAAGACCTCCGCGCTGGAACGCTCGAAGCTCCTGCGCAAGCTGCATGACCTGATCATGGAAAATCAGGATGCGCTGGCCGAATTGCTGACGATGGAGCAGGGCAAGTCGCTTACCGAGGCGAAAGGCGAGATCGGCAGCTCCGCCGCCTACGTGCTCTGGTTCGCCGAGGAGGCGCGCCGCACCTATGGCGACCTCGTGCCGTCGCCCTGGGCGGACCGGCGCGTTCTCGTCACCAAGGAGGCGACCGGTGTGGTCGCGGCGATTACGCCGTGGAATTTCCCGTCCTCCATGCTGTCGCGCAAGATCGCGCCGGCGCTGGCGGCCGGCTGCACGGCAGTCGTCAAGCCCGCCTCGCAGACGCCGTATTCGGGTCTTGCATGGGGCGCGCTCTGCGAGGAGGCGGGATTCCCGAAGGGTGTCGTCAACGTCGTTACGGGTTCGGCTGGCGAGATCGGCGACGAGCTTTGCACCAACCCGCTGGTCAAGAAGCTGACATTCACGGGTTCGACCGAGATCGGCAAGCTCCTGATGGCCAAGTGCGCCTCGACGGTGAAGAAGGTTTCGATGGAGCTCGGCGGCAACGCGCCGTTCATCGTCTTCGACGACGCCGACCTCGACCGGGCGGTGGAAGGCGCCATCACCGCCAAGTACCGCAATTCCGGCCAGACCTGTGTCTGCACCAACCGCTTCTTCGCGCAGGCAGGCATCTACGACAAGTTCGTGGAGAAGCTGGCTGCGGCGAGCGACAAGCTGAAGGTCGGTCCAGGCCTCGACGCCGGTACGCAGCAGGGACCGCTGATCGACCAGAATGCCGTCGAGAAGGTCGAGGAACTGATCGGCGACGCCACCGCCAAGGGTGGCAAGATTGTCACCGGCGGCAAGCGCCATGCGCTTGGAGGCTCCTTCTTCCAGCCGACGGTGATCGCCGGTGCGACTCCCGACATGCGGTTCATGAAGGAAGAGATCTTCGGCCCGGTCGCGCCGGTGTTCAAGTTCGAGACGGAGGAGGAAGTCGTCAAGCTTGCGAACGATACCGAGTTCGGGCTGGCTTCCTACTTCTACACCAGCGATCTCGGCCGCACCGTTCGCGTCATGGAAGGCCTGAAATATGGTATGGTGGGCGTCAACGAGGGATTGATAACGACCCCCGAAGCGCCGTTTGGCGGCGTTAAGGAATCGGGTCTCGGCCGCGAAGGCGGACATCAGGGGATCGAGGATTATCTCGATACCAAATATGTCTGCATCGGCGGTCTCGGCCTCTGAGGCAACAGAGACGAGGGCACATGGACGGTGAGGTTTTCGGTCGAACGCCGGAAGGCGAAACCGCCCAGCGCTTCCGCATCTCCGGCGGCGGTCTGACCGCCCATATCATCAGCCGGGGCGCAGCCGTGCAGGACCTGCGCCTCGCCGGTCATGAAGCGCCTCTGGTGCTCGGCTTCGAGAAACTGGGCGACTACATCCAGCACTCGCCCTATTTCGGCGCGACGGCGGGCCGTTATGCGAACCGCATCGCCAACGGCGCCTTCGTCATCGACGGCAGACATTGCCAGACCGACCGGAATTTCTTGGGCAAGCACACCTTGCACGGCGGCGCGCATGGATTCGGCACGCGCATCTGGGACGTCGCCTTGCACGGACCGGATTTCGTGACGCTGTCGCTGCACTCCGCCAACGGCGATATGGGTTTTCCCGGTGCGATGGACGTCACTTGCACCTACCGTCTGAAGATTCCCGGCACGCTCTCCGTGGAGTACACCGCAACCGCCGAGGAACCGACGCTCTGCAACCTGGCGCATCACTCCTACTTCAACCTGGATGACGGCGGCAGCGGCGACATTCTCGACCATGAGATGATGATCGCCGCGGGCGCTTATCTGCGTGTCGACGAGGAGATGATCCCGACCGGCGTTGTGCAGCCGGTCGACGGTACGGATTTCGACTTCCGCCGCGCCCGCTCGGTCCGGGCGGACGATGGCGGGGCTCAGCGCCTCTACGATCATAATTTCTGCCTGTCGGCCTCGCGCGGGCCATTGCGGCATGCGGCGCGTGCGCGTGGGGCACGCTCGGGCGTCTCGCTCGACCTCTGGACGACCGAGCCGGGCGTCCAGTTCTATTGCGGCGCTTATCTCAAGACAGACGGGCCAACGGGACTGGGCGGGCGCCGCTACCGTCCCTATTCAGGTTTCTGTCTCGAACCGCAGGTCTGGCCGGACTCCCCGAACCGACCTTATTTTCCGCAGGCCTTGCTGTGGCCCGGTGAGCGCTATCACCAGATCACCGAATACCGGTTCGGCCTGACGGACTGAGCGTCAAGCGGTAGCCAGCAAGCTTGCGTTGCCGCCGGCCGCCGTCGTGTCGACGCAGACCGCGCGCTCGTGGCAGTAGGCCGCGGGATAGATGGCTTCCGTGACCAGCGGCACGATCGGCCCCTTCTGGCGGGCGAGCGCCTTGCGGTAGGCGCGCAGCGTCGTTTCGCCCGCCGCACTGGCAACCGTGTCGACCGCGAGTTTCTGCAACTCGGCAGCACTCAGGGTTCCGTCTATCGCGGCAAGCGGCAAGCCCTTGCCCGTCAACGGCTGCAGTGCAGCCGACGCACCCGGAGCGACCGCCACGACCGTGTTGCCGGCAGCCAGCGCCTGGATCACCTGCGACAGCAATGTGCCGGCATCCGGCCCGACGGCCAGCACGCGACCGCGCGGCACGAGGGTGAGCGTGTTCGCCTCGCCGGTCGGGCCAGGAAGGTCGGTCGCGCCATATTCGAGCGCCGCAGCCGCGCCGATGGCGACAGCACCCTTGCCGCGCAGATGCTTCCGCAGGATGGAAATGCGGTCCGGCAGCGCTGCCCAGCCTTTCGCGGCGGCGCTCGGCATCTGCTCGGCGATGCGCGCCGCAGTCACGGCGTCCGCATCGGTATCCGGGGAGGAGACGGGGGCGGCTTCGACCGCGCGGCGGAAACGGCGCAAATAGTGCGGACCGCCGGCTTTTGGCCCTGTTCCGGACAGTCCTTCGCCGCCGAAGGGTTGCGAGCCGACGACAGCGCCGATCTGGTTGCGGTTCACATAGATGTTGCCGGCGTGGATGCCGTCCACGATGTGCTGCACGCGCGCCTCGATGCGCGTATGGAGGCCGAAGGTCAGCCCGTAACCCTTGCGGTTGATGGCGGCGATGACCGAATCGATCTCGTCCGCCTCGAAGGTCGCCACATGCAGCACGGGGCCGAAGATCTCGCGCTCCATCTCTTCGATGCCGCTGACACGAAAGACATGCGGCGCGACGAAGCGGCCGTCCTTAGGCGCGTCGAGCCTGGCGATAAGCTTGCCGGCCTTCTCCATCTTCTCGCAATAGGCGCGGATGGCGCCCTGCGCCTCCTCGTCGATCAGGGGGCCGACGTCGGTTGCGATCGACCACGGGTCGCCGACATTGAGCGCCTTCATCGCGCCTTCCAGCATTTCCAGCATCTTCTTCTCGACGTCCTTCTGGACGTAGAGGATGCGTAGCGCCGAACAGCGCTGGCCGGCGCTCTGGAAAGCGGAGGCGAGCACATCGCGGATCGCCTGTTCGGGCAGGGCGGTCGAATCAACGATCATTGCGTTCATGCCGCCGGTCTCGGCGATCAGCATGGCGTCGGGCGCGGCGCTCTCGGCGAGCTTCGCCTCGATCATTCGCGCGACTTCGGTCGACCCCGTGAAACAGACGCCCGCAATGCGCGAATCGGCGGTGAGCGGCGCACCCACGGAAGGGCCGTCGCCGGGCAGAAGTTGCAGCACGTCCCTCGGGACGCCTGCCTCATGCAGAAGTTCAACGGCGCGCGCTGCAATAAGAGGGGTCTGCTCGGCAGGCTTGGCGAGCACCGCGTTGCCGGTAACCAGCGCCGCCGCTATCTGGCCGGTGAAGATTGCCAGCGGAAAATTCCACGGCGATATGCAGACGATGACGCCCCGCGCCTCGGTTCCTGCCTCGGCATTCGGCGCCTCCAGCGCGTAATAGCGCAGGAAATCCACGGCTTCGCGGACTTCGGCGATGCCATCGGCAAGCGTCTTGCCTGCCTCGCGTGTCGCCAGTGTAAAGAACTCCACGGCATTCGCTTCATAGAGGTCGGCGGCCTTGCGCAGCATTGCGACCCGCTCCGGGACGGGTGTAGCGGCCCAGCCGGCCTGTGCGGCGACGGCAGCGCCAACAGCGGCAGCGACCGACGCGGCAGTCGCCTCGGAGACGGCTCCGACGACTTCGGACGGCTTTGCGGGATTGACGACCGGACGCGGCGCGGTCGCGGCACCGCCGGCCGTTGGCGCGGCTTGCCACTGTTTGCCGGCGAGTCCGGCCCTGGCCGTATCGATCGCGGCAAGCGTCACCGGATCGGTGATATCCCAGCCTTCGGAGTTCCTGCGATCGAGCCCGAAAATATCGGAAGGCTCTGGAATTGACGGATTCGCCGCCGGCCCCTGCGTTTCGATGGCGCTCAGCGGATCGCGTACGATGTCCTCGACGCGGACATCCGTATCGGTGATCTGATGGACGAAGGAAGAGTTGGCCCCGTTTTCCAGCAGACGCCGGACGAGGTAGGCCAGAAGATCCGAATGCGCGCCGACCGGCGCATAGATGCGGCAGCGCGTGCCCTCCTTGACCCGCACGGCTTCATGGAGCGCTTCGCCCATGCCATGCAGGCGCTGGAACTCGAACTTGCCCTTGTCTTGCGCCATCGCCAGCACGGCGGCCACGGTGTGCGCATTGTGCGTGGCGAATTGCGGGTAGATGCGGTCGGTCATCGACAGCAGCTTTCGCGCGCAGGCCAGGTAAGAGACGTCCGTGTTCGGCTTGCGGGTGAAGGCCGGATAACCCGGCAAGCCCATTGTCTGGGCCCGCTTGATCTCCGTGTCCCAATAGGCGCCTTTCACCAGCCGCACCATGATGCGCCGGTCGAGGCGCCTGGCCAGTTCGTAGAGCCAGTCGATGACGTAGGCGGCGCGCGGACCATAGGCCTGTACGACCACGCCGAAACCGTCCCAGTCGACCAACTCCGGTTCGGCCAGCACGCCGGCGATGACGTCGAGGGACAGGTCCAGACGATCGGCCTCTTCCGCATCGACATTCAGTCCCATGCGCGCGTAGCGCGCGGCCAGCGCCAGCGACCGCAGGCGGTCGATCATCACCGGCAGCATGGTTTCCTTCTGGGCGACCTCGTATCGAGGGTGAAGGGCGGACAGTTTCACCGAGATGCCGGGATTCTCGCGGATATCCGTGCCGGTCGAGCCGCTGTCGAGCGAGGAAATGGCATCCGCGTAGGCGCGGTGGTAACGCAGCGCGTCCGCCTCGGTCCGCGCGGCCTCGCCCAGCATGTCGAAGGAATAGAGATAGCCTTTGGAGGTCATCGGGCGGCCGCGCTTCACGGCTTCCGCGATGTTACGGCCGAGCACGAACTGCTCGCCCATCTCGCGCATGGCGGCCGAAACGGCGGTGCGGATGACGGGTTCGCCAAGCCGGCGGACCATGGCCCGCAGCGTTCCTTCGATGCCGCCTTCGCCCTCATCCAGAACGCGGCCGGTGAGCATCAGCGCCCAGGTCGAGGCGTTGACGAAAATGGAGCTCGATCCGCCGGAATGCGCGGACCAGTCATGCGGCGCGATCTTGTCGCGGATCAGCTCGTCGATCGTCTCGTTGTCCGGCACTCTGAGCAGGGCCTCGGCCAGACACATCAGCGCCACGCCTTCCTTTGTCGAAAGTCCATAGGCCGACAGGAAAACCTCCATCAGCCGCGGATCGGAGGATGCTCGGACGGCGCGCACGAGATCCGCTGCCCGCCGGACGATGGCCTCACGCTGTTCCGGGGTCAGTTCGGTGGCGGCGGCAAGCCGCGCCAAGGCCTGAGCTTCGTCGGGCAGGTAGTTTGCCCGCATCTCGCTACGAATCGCATCAAGTCGGTTCGACGGCATGGCAGTCCCTCGCTGCGCTGAGAGTGGTCCGGAACGGCGCGCGTCGCAAGCGGCCATCTTCCGCGTCGAATAGCATGCCCGCCAGATTATGGGTGGTCCAAAGATATTGTGGTTTCAGTGCATTTAGTCCATAAATTCTGCTTCTTGACGGCAATTTTCGCTATGATGAGCACGCAAACAGATCAACTGGACCGTTTCGATCGCTCCATCGTTCAGGCGCTGTCACGCGACGGCCGACTCTCCATGGCCGAGCTTGCCGGAAAGGTCGGTCTTTCCAAGACCCCGGTGCAGGCGCGTGTGAAGCGGCTGGAGGCGGAAGGGTATATCCGTGGCTACGCCGCGATCATCGATCGCGAGAAGATGGGGCAGGGGCATATCGCCTTCGTGCAGGTGAAGCTCTCGGACACGCGCTCGGCCGCGCTGGACGCGTTCAACCGTGCCGTCGTCGGTACGCCCGAGGTCGAACAGTGTCACATGATGGCGGCGAGCTTCGATTACCTGCTCAAGGTGCGGACGACTGACATTGCCGCCTATCGTCGGGTGCTCGGCGAAAAAATCTCGGCGCTGCCGCATGTCGCGCAGACATCGACCTTCGTGGTGATGGAGACGGTCAAGGACCGGTAGGCGACTGGCTATTTCGCGCGTCGCCGGATATGGCGTTGCCCGCAATCCTGCGGAGGTCACATGCGCAACAGTATCGCGTCGGTCGGCGAATGCATGCTGGAGCTTTCGGGCACGGGCGAGGGGGCGTGGCGGCTGGGCTATGCCGGCGATACGTTCAATACGTTGTGGACGCTCAGGGCGCTGGTCGATGCCGGTCAGCCGACCGATTACGTCAGCGCGTTCGGCGACGACCCGTTTTCCGAGCAGCAGATCGCCTTCTTCAAGGAAAGCGGCATCGGCATCGCCTCCAGTCCGCGTCTCAAGGGCGCGAGGCCGGGAATTTACGCGATCACGCTGAGCGGCGCAGAGCGATCCTTTACCTATTGGCGTAACGACGCGGCGGCACGAGAACTGGCGTCCGATCCGGCCGCGCTTGCTGCGAGTCTCGAAGGCCGGGCGCTCGTCTATTTCTCCGGCGTCACGCTGGCGATTCTGGAGCCTGAGGCGCGTGCCGCGCTGATATCGGCTCTCTCGACGGCGCGTTCGGCCGGTAGTCTCATCGCCTTCGACCCAAATTATCGTCCCCGGCTGTGGCAATCCGCCGATGCTGCGCGACAAGCGTTCGATGAAGCGCTCCCGGTTGCCGATATTGCCTTGCCGACGTTCCCGGACGAAGAGTTGCTCTATGGCGACCGCGATCTTCAGGCGACCGCGGCACGTCTGCTGAAAGCGAGCGTCGGCGAAGCCGCGATCAAGAATGGCGATCAGCCGGCGCTGATCGCAACCGCGGAAGGCTCGACAAGCGTGCCGGGGATCACCGTGAGCGCGATCGACACGACCGGCGCGGGCGATTCCTTCAATGGCGCCTATCTTGCTGCACGGCTCAAGGGTGAGCCTCCGGTCGAGGCTGCGAAGCGGGCTCATCGCGTGGCTGCGGCTGTGGTGCAGGTACGTGGCGCGCTCGCGCCCTTCGAGACGCTGCGGCAGGCTTTTTTACAGGAATGAGGCAGTACGCACGGGTATATTCCCGATGCGCCGCGCTCAGAATTGCCGCGCGAGCGCCGGACCCAGATCGCCAGCCGGTGTGATTTCGATGCGTTCGAGACCCAGCCACTGCTGCAACAGCTTCAATTCTTCCGCCAGTTGCGCGGCCGTATCGAAAGGCGCATTTTCTTCGGCGAATGCGGCATGGACGCGCAGAACGCCTGCCGGGCGATCTGCCTTGGCGTCGATGCGGGCGACGAGCGCCTCGTTCAGCAGGAACGGCAGCACATAATAGCCATGCTGGCGCTTTTCTGCCGGCGTGTAGATCTCGATGCGGTAGCGGAAGTCGAAAAGCCTCTCGGCGCGGGTACGCTCGAAGACCAGCGGGTCGAAGGGCGTGAGCAGAGCTCGCGTCTCGACCCGGCGCGGCGCCTTTGCATCCTTGTGGACATAGACCTGCTGGTGGCCCCAGCCCTTCACTTCGATCGGGTTGATCTCGCCCGCCTCCACGAGTTCGGGGATATGCGCCTTGGCCGCTTCCGGCGACTGGCGAAAATAGTCGCGCAGGCAGGCGGCGGTGCCGATGCCAAGCGACCTCGCGGCAATGCGCAGAAGCTCTCGCTGGGCGTCGGCTTCCGAAGGCGCCGGCCGCGCCAGAATATCCTTCGGGATGACCCGTTCCGGCAGGTCGTATAGTCGCTCGAAGCCGCGGCGCGATGCGGTCGTGATCTTGCCTGCCCAGAACAGCCATTCGAAGGCGTGCTTGGCTTCGCTCCAGCCCCACCAGCCGCCTGTTCCCTTGTGGCCCTCGATATCCGACGCGGCGACAGGACCGCGCGTCCTCACCTCCTGCAGTATCTCTTCGATGAACGCCCGACGTTCGCGCCCGAATGCCGCGATGCCCTTGTAGATGCCTTCGCCGCGTTCGGCGCGCTGCATGCGCCATTGCATGAGAGGCCAGGTCTCCATCGGCAGAAAGGACGCCTCATGCGCCCAGTATTCGAACAGACGGCGCGGCTTCTTCGATGCTGCTTCTTCCAGCATCTGCATCGGGTAGGGTCCGAGTCGCGAGAAGAGCGGCATATAATGCGCGCGCACAACCGCGCTGACGGAGTCTATCTGCAAGAGGCCGAGACGGTTCACAGTGCTGTTGAACTGGCGCCGTCCGACAGGTCCCTGAAGTCTACCAGCGCCGAAGCCCTGCGCCGCCAGCGCAATCCGCCGTGCCATCGTGACCGGGATCTTCTCTCGCTTCAGCGGCACGATGGCTTCTGTCCCTGCGGTTTTGGCTCAATACAATCAGCGGCTTGCCGGCAGCCGGAGTTCTCTCTCATCTCTCGACGAGACACGTTCGCGACGCAACCGGCAACCCGAAAATCTCCTGACAGTTTTGGACAGTTGCGCCTTCCGCAACGGTACGCGTGGGTGCCTGAAAACTGGAGTAAAATAGTAAAGAAATCAAAGCGCAAGCCTCGGTCAATTCTGGCGTGGAAGTGTCAGCTTGGGCTTGCTTAGACCCCGGCGCTGCGCTAACCCTCGCCGCGTTGCAACATGACTTTTCGACGGGTCGGCGGTTAATCTGTCGCGGTGCCGCTGGGCGGCTCGGTGCTATAATCCAGCGACCAGGTCGAAACGAGGCTTCGCGATGAACGAGCTTTTGAGTTCTTACCTGCCGGTCGTGATCTTCATCGCGGTGGCGATGGTGGTCGGACTGGCCCTGATCGTCGCTCCTTTCCTCGTCGCCTACCGGAATCCGGACCCCGAGAAACTCTCGGCCTATGAGTGCGGTTTCAACGCCTTCGATGATGCGCGCATGAAGTTCGACGTGCGTTTTTACCTGGTGTCGATCCTGTTCATCATCTTCGATCTCGAGGTCGCCTTCCTGTTCCCGTGGGCGGTATCCTTCGGCGAGATCGGCCTGTTCGGCTTCTGGTCGATGATGGTGTTCCTGGGCGTGCTCACCGTCGGCTTCATCTATGAATGGAAGAAAGGAGCGCTGGAATGGGATTGAACGACGCTTCCGCCACGCTCGTCGCGCCGCGCCCCAAAGGCATTCTCGATCCGAGGACGGGAAAACGCTTCGGCGAGGGCGATGCCTTTTTCGGAGAGATCAACAACGAACTCGCCGACAAGGGTTTTCTGGTCACGTCTTCGGAGGCGCTGATCACCTGGGCCCGCAGCGGCTCGTTGATGTTCATGACTTTCGGCCTCGCCTGCTGCGCGGTCGAGATGATCCATACCTCCATGCCGCGCTACGACAGCGAGCGCTTCGGCGTCGCCCCGCGCGCCTCGCCGCGCCAGTCCGACATCATGATCGTCGCGGGCACGCTCACGAACAAGATGGCGCCGGCGCTCCGCAAGGTCTACGACCAGATGCCGGAGCCCCGCTACGTCATCTCCATGGGCTCCTGCGCCAATGGCGGCGGCTACTACCACTACTCCTACTCGGTGGTGCGCGGCTGCGACCGGGTCGTGCCGGTCGACATCTACATTCCCGGCTGTCCGCCCACGGCCGAAGCGCTGCTTTACGGCATTCTTCTCCTGCAGAAGAAGATCCGTCGCACCGGCACGATCGAGCGGTGAGGATATGAGCGAAGCCCTTACCGACCTCGCTGCCTATCTCGGCGAAAAGCTCGGCGCAAAGATCGCGGATTCGGTCGTCGCCTACGGCGAACTGACCGTGACGACCGAGCCGCAGGACCTGATCGACGTGCTGTCGTTCCTGAAGCGGGACGTGCAGTGCCAGTTCGTCTCGTTCATCGACATTTCCGGTGCCGACTATCCGTCGCGCGAGCGGCGTTTTGACGTGGTTTATCATCTTTTGTCGCCGCACCAGAACCAGCGCATCCGCGTCAAGGTGCTGGCCGACGAGGAGACGATCATTCCCTCTGCGACCGCGATTTTCCCCGGCGCGGACTGGTATGAGCGCGAGACCTACGATCTCTACGGCGTGCTGTTCTCGGGTCATCCCGATCTTCGCCGCATCCTCACCGATTACGGCTTCGAGGGTCATCCGCTGCGTAAGGATTTCCCGCTCACAGGCTTCGTCGAGGTGCGCTACGACGACGAAGTGAAGAGGGTCGTCTACGAGCCGGTCGAACTGAAGCAGGAGTTCCGCAATTTCGATTTCCTGTCGCCCTGGGAAGGTACTGATTACGTGCTGCCGGGCGACGAGAAAGCGAAACAGGGATGACAGCCGATGCCACGGATCCTCGCTGCAATCGTCATCCTGATCATCTTCATCGGGCTGACGGTGTTTGCATTCCGGATGATCTCGCGGACGCTTCGAGGCGGCAGCGAGAAGGTCGGCAAGATTCTGGCCGCGATCATCATCGCGGCGGCGGCGTACGTACTGTTCGGGCAGGGTTTCCTGTTCGGCTATCTGGACTGAAGGGCGCGCTGGACGCCGAGAGCACGTTGCAATGACTGAGCACAACGTCCGCAACTTCAACATCAATTTCGGGCCGCAGCACCCGGCGGCGCATGGCGTGCTGCGCCTCGTGCTCGAACTCGACGGCGAGGTCGTGGACCGTGTCGATCCGCATATCGGCCTCCTGCACCGCGGCACCGAAAAGCTGATCGAGGCCAAGACCTACCTGCAGGCCATACCTTATTTCGACCGGCTCGATTATTGCGCGCCGATGAATCAGGAGCACGCGTTCGCGCTCGCGGTCGAGCGCCTGTTGGGCATCGACGTGCCAAAGCGCGGCCAACTGATCCGCGTGCTCTACGCCGAAATCGGCCGCATCATGAGCCATATCCTCAACGTCACCACGCAGGCCATGGATGTCGGCGCGCTGACGCCGCCTCTCTGGGGCTTTGTCGACCGCGAGAAACTGATGGTCTTCTACGAGCGTGCGAGCGGTTCGCGCATGCATGCGGCCTATTTCCGTCCCGGTGGCGTCCATCAGGACCTGCCCGACCAACTGGTCGAAGATATCGGCAAGTGGATTCCGGGTTTCCTCAAGACGCTGGACGACCTTGACGACCTGCTGACGCCAAACCGCATCTTCAAGCAGCGCAACGTCGACATCGGCGTCGTTTCGCTGGAAGACGCATGGGCGTGGGGCTTTTCAGGCGTGATGGTGCGCGGATCGGGCGCGGCGTGGGATCTGCGCAAGTCGCAACCCTACGAATGCTATCCCGAAATGGAGTTCGACGTTCCGATCGGCAAGAACGGCGACTGCTTCGACCGCTACCTGATCCGCATGGAGGAGATGCGCCAGTCGGCGCGGATCATGCAGCAATGCGTCGACCGGCTGCTTGGCAAGGACAAGATCGGCCCGGTTTCCAATCTCGACGGCAAGGTCGTGCCGCCGAAGCGCGGCGCGATGAAGCGGTCGATGGAAGCGCTGATCCATCATTTCAAGCTTTACACCGAAGGCTATCGGGTTCCGGCCGGCGAGGTTTATGCCGCTGTCGAGGCGCCGAAGGGCGAATTCGGCGTCTATCTGGTCTCGGACGGCACCAACAAGCCCTATCGCTGCAAGCTGCGTGCGCCCGGTTTCGCACATCTGCAGGCAATGGATTTTCTCTGCCGCGGACATCTTCTGGCCGACGTCAGCGCCGTTCTCGGCTCGCTCGATATCGTCTTCGGGGAGGTAGACCGATGAGGATGCTTCCCGAGTTCATGATGCAATGCCGCAAGCCGGTACGCTAAGGTTTTTCTGAATGTCCGTACGTCGTCTCGCCGAGCCAGCCGTTCAGCCAGCCGCCTTCGCCTTCACCGGCAAGATGGTGGATGAGGTGCAGCGCTGGATCGCGAAATATCCGAAGGGCCGCGAGCAATCGGCCATTATCCCGCTGCTGATGCTGGCCCAGGAGCAGGAAGGCTGGGTCACGCGCGCCGCGATCGAGTCGATCGCCGACATGCTCGGCATGCCTTACATCCGCGCGCTGGAAGTCGCGACATTCTATACGCAGTTCCAGTTGCACCCGGTGGGCACGAAGGCGCATGTGCAGGTGTGCGGCACGACGCCATGCATGCTTCGCGGCGCGGAAGACCTCATCAACCTCTGCAAGTCGAAGATCCATCCGGAACCTTTCCATACGAATGCCGACGGCACCCTGTCGTGGGAAGAGGTCGAATGCCTCGGCGCGTGCGTGAACGCGCCGATGGTCATGATCTTCAAGGACACCTATGAGGATTTGACGCCCGAGCGTCTTGCCGAGATCATCGATGCGTTCGAAGCCGGGAAGGGCGCCGACGTGCCGGTCGGGCCGCAGAACGGGCGCTCCCTATCGGCGCCCATCTCCGGGTTGACGTCGCTCCGCGACGAAAAGGCTGTGCTCAAGTCCACGCGCGATCGGGAAGCCAAAGCCGCTGCCGCCGCGGAAGCCGCGAAGCCCGCCGAAGGCGCGAGCGTGCCGCCCTCAAAGGCGGCGAAACCCACGACATACGCCGCCGAAACCAACGGCACGTTGAAATCGCCTTCCCCGGTCAAGGTCGACGCGAAAGTGGAGACGGCGGCCAGCGTGAAGCCGCCGGCGCACAATGCCGCTAAGGCGAACAGGACGGAACCGGCTGTCGAGGAAGTTTCTAAACAGCGCGTCGCCGCGAAGTCGCAAGGCGAGCCGGCCGCCTTCGTCTCGCCGGAAGCGCTGAAGGGCGAGCCGGTTGGCGCGACCGGCAAGAAGATGAAGACGGAAAAGCCGTCGCTGGATGACAAGAGCCGGCCTGCCGGTATCGAGCGTCCCGCCAAGCCCGATGATTTGCAACTCATCTCCGGCGTCGGCCCGAAAATCGAGGGCACGCTGCATTCGCTGGGCATCTTTACCTTTGCGCAGATCGCCGCCTGGAAGAAGGCCGAGCGCGAATGGGTCGACGGGTACCTGAATTTCCGGGGCCGGATCGAGCGCGAGGACTGGGTCAAACAGGCCAAGGCGCTCGCCAAGGGCGGCGTGGACGGATATGTCCGTGTCTTTGGCAAGAAGCCGGTTTGAGGTCGCGATATGCTGCAGGACAAAGACCGTATCTTCACCAATATCTACGGCCAGTTCGACAGGTCGCTGAAGGGCGCCGAGGCGCGCGGCATCTGGGACGACACCAAGGGCCTGCTCGACAAGGGCCGCGACTGGATCGTCAACGAGATGAAGGCGTCGGGGCTGCGCGGCCGTGGCGGCGCCGGCTTCCCGACAGGTCTCAAATGGTCGTTCATGCCGAAGCAGAGCGACGGCCGGCCGAGCTATCTCGTCGTCAATGCCGACGAGTCGGAGCCCGGAACCTGCAAGGATCGCGACATCTTGCGGCACGATCCTCATACACTGGTTGAGGGTTGTCTGGTGGCCGGCTTCGCCATGGGGGCGATCGCGGCCTACATTTATGTGCGCGGCGAGTTCATCCGCGAGCGCGAGGCGCTGCAGCGGGCGATCGACGAGGCGTATGCCGCCCGTCTGATCGGCAAGGACAACATCAACGGCTACGATTTCGACGTCTACATGCACCATGGCGCAGGGGCCTATATCTGCGGCGAGGAGACGGCGCTGCTGGAAAGCCTCGAGGGCAAGAAGGGTCAGCCGCGGCTGAAGCCTCCTTTCCCGGCGAATATGGGTCTTTATGGCTGTCCGACGACGGTCAACAATGTCGAGTCGATCGCGGTCGCGCCGACCATTTTGCGGCGCGGCGCCGCGTGGTTCTCATCCTTCGGCCGGCCGAACAATGCCGGCACGAAGCTTTTCTGCATCTCCGGACATGTCAACACGCCTTGCACCGTCGAAGAGGCGATGTCGATCCCGTTCCGCGAGCTGATCGAGAAGCACTGCGGCGGCGTCCGCGGGGGCTGGGATAATCTGCTTGCCGTCATTCCCGGCGGCGCCTCGGTGCCGTTGGTGCCGGCCGAGCAGATCATGGATACGCCGATGGATTTCGACGCGCTGCGCGACCTGAAGTCCGGTCTCGGTACGGCGGCCGTGATCGTGATGGACAAGTCCACCGACATCGTGAAGGCGATCGCGCGTCTTTCCTATTTCTACAAGCATGAGAGCTGCGGCCAATGCACGCCGTGCCGCGAGGGCACCGGCTGGATGTGGCGGGTCATGGAGCGGCTGGTGCGTGGCGAGGCGCAGAAGCGCGAGATCGACATGCTTCTGGATGTGACCAAGCAGGTCGAAGGTCATACGATCTGCGCGCTTGGGGACGCCGCAGCATGGCCGATCCAGGGCCTGATGCGCCATTTCCGTGGTGAAGTGGAACGTCGGATCGACGAATTCTCCCGCAACGCGCATCGCGCCGAGCCGGTACTGGTGGCGGCCGAATGAAGAAAACCCTCACATCGCTTGTGCCGGAGGCCTCTCAACTGGCCAATCTGATGGCGCATCCGGCGGCGGGCGCCATGGCGCTCTCGGCGCTTGGCTTCGGCGTGGCGAGCCAGGCCGTCGGCCACTGGATGGGTGTCATGGCGATGGCGGCGGACGCGTCGCAGCGCTTCTGGGCGCCGTTGATGGAAGCCGGGCAGGGCGGTTCCGTCGCGGTCAAGCGCTCGCTGGTTCAGAATGTAGCCACAACGAACGTGGCGCCTGCCGAACCGCGCGGCAATGTGGTCATGCTGCGGAAGCCGGATCGCGGCAACATAGCGGATACTGCCCCTGGCGAGACGGCAGTTGCAGTAGAGGTCGGCGCGGTGTTGATAGCCGACGATCTCAAGGCCATTTCGGGGATCGGACCGAAGATGGAGCAAGTGCTGAACGGTCTCGGCGTGCGGACATATGCGCAGATCGCGGCTTGGGACGATGCGGTCGTCGCGCGGATCGAGGACGCCGTCGGCTTCAAGGGCCGCATCGAGCGTGACGGCTGGATCGCGCAGGCAGCGGCGCTGAGCGGCGGCGCAAAGATCGCGACGGGTCGGGACGCATGAGCGGAACGATGGAAATCCACGACAAGCGCGACGTGCTGGATGTGAAGAACGCCTCGGTGGCGAATTCGCGGTTCGACGACGTCAACCTGTCGAACACGCATTTCCGCAATGTAAATCTGTCGGCCGCGGCGTTCGAGCAGGTGCTGCTCAGCAATGCGCGCGTCGCCGACGCAAACGTTTCGGGCGCTCTGTTCTCGAATGTGAACATGAGCAACGTGAAGATCGAGAATGCGCAGGTGGCGGGCATGACGATCAATGGCGTCGCCGTCCGTGATCTGTTCGAGGCATACGAGACGGCGAAATCCGCCGGGGGCAACTGATGGCTAAGCTCAAGGTCGACGGGAAAGAGATCGAGGTACCCGACCACTACACGCTGCTGCAGGCGGCGGAGGAGGCGGGTGCCGAAGTTCCGCGTTTCTGCTTTCACGAGCGACTGTCGATCGCCGGCAACTGCCGGATGTGCCTTGTCGAGGTGAAGGGCGGTCCGCCCAAGCCGCAGGCTTCCTGCGCCATGGGCGTGCGTGACCTGCGCCCCGGCCCGAATGGCGAACTGCCGGAAATGTTCACCAACACGCCGATGGTCAAGAAGGCCCGCGAAGGCGTGATGGAGTTCCTGCTCATCAACCATCCGCTCGATTGCCCGATCTGCGATCAGGGCGGCGAGTGCGATTTGCAGGATCAGGCAATGGCTTTCGGTCTCGACGGCTCCCGTTACAAGGAGAACAAGCGCGCGGTCGAGGACAAGTATATCGGCCCGCTGGTGAAGACGATCATGACGCGCTGCATCCATTGCACGCGCTGCGTCCGCTTCACCACGGAAGTCGCCGGCATTTCGGAGCTTGGCCTGATAGGCCGCGGCGAGGATGCCGAGATCACGACCTATCTCGAGCAGGCGATGACGTCCGAGCTTCAGGGCAATGTGGTCGACCTCTGCCCGGTCGGCGCGCTGACGTCCCGGCCTTACGCCTTCCAGGCGCGTCCGTGGGAACTGACCAAGACCGAATCGATCGACGTCATGGACGCGGTCGGCTCGGCGATCCGCGTCGACACGCGAGGCCGCGAGGTGATGCGCATCCTGCCGCGCGTCAACGAGCAGGTGAACGAGGAGTGGATCTCCGACAAGACACGCTACATCTGGGACGGATTGCGCTCGCAGCGCCTCGACCGGCCGTATGTGCGCAGGAACGGCCGCCTGACGCCGTCAAGCTGGGCTGAAGCCTTTGGCGCCATCAAGGACGCGGTGTCACGGACGTCGTCCGAGAAGATCGGCGCGATTGCCGGCGATCTGGCCGCCGTCGAAGAAATGTACGCGCTGAAGCTTCTGATGCAGTCGCTGGGCGCCGCCAGCATCGACTGCCGGCAGGACGGCGCAGCGCTCGATCCGTCGCTCGGTCGCGCGAGCTACGTCTTCAATCCGACCATCGAGGGCATCGAGCAGGCGGACGCCGTGCTGATCATCGGCGCCAACCCGCGCTATGAGGCCTCGGTGCTCAACGCCCGCATCCGCAAGCGCTGGCGGCTGGGCAATCTGCCGGTCGGCGTCATCGGCGAGATCGGCGACACGCGCTACAGCTACGAAAAGCTGGGCGCGGGTGCTGAAACTTTGAGGGATCTGGCGGACGGCAATGGCTCGTTCTTCGCAACGCTGCAGGATGCGAGGAAGCCGCTGATCATCGTAGGGCAGGGCGCATTGGCGCGGCCGGACGGCGCGGCGGTGCTCGGTCTCGCGGCAAAGCTCGCGCAGGCGGTCGACGCGGTTTCCGAAGACTGGAACGGCTTTGCGGTGCTACATACGGCGGCTTCGCGTGTCGGCGCGCTGGACATCGGCTTCGTGCCGGGCGAGGGCTGCAAGAACGTCGCCGATATGCTCGGCGCGAGCGACGTGCTCTTCCTGCTGGGCGCTGATGAACTGGACCTGTCGAACGCGGCGAACGCCTTCGTCGTCTATATCGGCACGCATGGCGATGCGGGGGCTCACCGCGCCGACGTCATCCTGCCGGGCGCGGCCTACACGGAAAAGTCAGGCACCTATGTCAACACCGAGGGTCGGGTGCAGATGACCAGCCGCGCCGGCTTCGGTCCCGGCGATGCCCGCGAGGACTGGGCGATCCTGCGCGCTCTCTCCGACGTGCTCGGCAAGCGTCTGCCGTTCGATTCCCTTGGCGCGCTACGGGCGAAGCTCTACGCCGACCATCCGCATTTCGCCGCCATCGATCAGGTCGCGCCGGCCGATGCGGAAGGCGTTGCCAACGCGGCGAAGCTCGTCGGCCGTGTCGGCGGCGGAGCCTTTGTCTCGGCCGTGGCCGACTTCTACATGACCAATCCGATCGCCCGCGCATCGGCGGTGATGGCCGAGTGTTCGGCTCTCGCCAAGGGCGGCTTCAAGCAGGCAGCCGAGTAGGAACCATGGAAGACTTCTTCTCCATTTACGTCCTGCCGGCGCTGATCATCCTGCTGCAGTCGGTCGTGCTGATCGTCGTTCTCCTGATCGGCGTCGCCTATCTGCTCTATGCCGACCGCAAGATCTGGGCGGCCGTGCAGTTGCGCCGCGGCCCGAACGTGGTCGGCCCGTGGGGTACTCTGCAGGCCTTCGCCGATCTGTTGAAGTTCGTGTTCAAGGAGCCGGTCATCCCGTCCGGCGCCAACAAGGGCGTGTTCCTTCTGGCTCCGCTTGTGGCTGCCGTTCTCGCCATATCAGCCTGGGCGGTCATCCCGGTGAGCGAAGGCTGGGCGATCGCCAACATCAATGTCGGCATCCTCTATGTCTTCGCAATCTCGTCGCTGGAAGTCTACGGCGTCATCATGGGCGGCTGGGCGTCGAACTCCAAATATCCGTTCTTGGGCGCGCTCCGCTCGGCGGCGCAGATGGTGTCCTACGAAGTCTCCATCGGCTTCGTCATCGTCACCGTGCTGCTCTGCGTCGGGTCGCTGAATCTCTCCGACATCGTGTTGTCGCAGCAGGACGGCATCGGCACGCGTCTTGGCCTGCCGAACACGCTGCTCGACTGGCATTGGCTCGGCCTGTTCCCGATGTTCATCGTGTTCTTCATCTCGGCGCTGGCCGAGACGAACCGCCCGCCCTTCGATCTGGTCGAGGCCGAATCGGAACTCGTCGCCGGCCACATGATCGAGTATTCGTCGACGCCGTTCCTGCTCTTCTTCCTCGGCGAGTATGTGGCGATCGTGCTGATGTGCGCGCTCACCACCATCCTCTTCCTCGGCGGGTGGCTGCCGCCCTTCGACTTTGCGCCCTTCACCTGGGTGCCGGGCGTCATCTGGTTCGTGCTGAAGGTGTGCCTGGTGTTCTTCATGTTCGCCATGGTGAAGGCCTTCGTGCCGCGCTACCGCTACGACCAGCTCATGCGCCTCGGCTGGAAGGTTTTTCTGCCGCTGTCGCTGGCGATGGTCGTCATCACCGCCGCCTTCCTCAAACTCACGGGGTGGGCGTGATGTCGGTCAGGATTCCCGGATTGGTTCCCGGCATTGCTTGGCGCGTCTGGCCGAGCTTGTTTGGAGAAGGATGATGAGCGGTTTCCAGATCGGCGCCATCATCGGTCTTGCGCTTGGCCTTGTCGGCTTCTTCGCGATGCGGGCGCTGGCTCGCCGCGTCGAGCTTGAGGAGACAAAGACCGCCCTGGAGATGGCCTCGATCGTCGACCTCGTACTGTTTCCGGTCCTCGGCGCTTTTGCCGGCGGACTTGCATCTGGAGATTAACCCATGTCAGCGCTAGCCCAGGCCGCCAAGTCGCTGCTGCTCAAGGAATTCGCCGCCGCGTTCGTGCTGTCGATGCGGCAGTTCTTCGCGCCGAAGGAGACGATCAACTACCCGCACGAGAAGGGGCCGCTCAGCCCGCGCTTCCGTGGCGAGCACGCGTTGCGGCGCTACCCCAACGGCGAGGAGCGCTGCATCGCCTGCAAGCTCTGCGAGGCGATCTGCCCGGCGCAGGCCATCACCATCGAAGCCGGCCCGCGCCGCAACGACGGCACGCGGCGCACCGTGCGCTACGACATCGACATGGTGAAGTGCATCTATTGCGGCTTCTGCCAGGAGGCGTGCCCGGTGGACGCCATCGTGGAAGGGCCGAATTTCGAGTTCGCGACGGAAACGCGCGAGGAACTCTACTACGACAAGGAAAAGCTTCTGGCGAACGGCGACCGGTGGGAGCGCGAGATCGCGCGCAACATCGCTCTGGATGCGCCGTATCGCTGACAATTGACGCATGGACTGGGCCGAGGGGCTCGTCTAAAGCATCGGGCCGAAAGCGGGCTTGCTCCCGTTCCTGTCCGCTGCGGAACACTGGGACAGACCGGCGGCGACCGAAGGCTGCCGGACGGACGGGCGCAAGCCCTGTACGGAAAGGATGATCGGGGGACCCGATGCTGAGTGGACTAGGGGCGATATTCTTCTATCTGTTCGCCTTCATTGCGATCGCGGCGGCCTTCATGGTCATTTCCGCGCGCAACCCCGTGCATTCCGTGCTCTACCTGATCCTGACCTTCTTCAACGCCGCTGCGCTCTTCCTGCTGACGGGCGCGGAGTTCCTGGCGATGATCCTGCTGGTCGTCTATGTCGGCGCGGTGGCGGTGCTGTTCCTCTTCGTCGTCATGATGCTCGACGTCGACTTTGCCGAGTTGAAGCGTGGCGCATTGCAATATGCGCCAGTGGGCGCGCTGGTGGGCATCATCCTCGCGGCCGAGCTGATCGTGGTTCTCGGCGGCTATGCCTTTTCGCCCGAACTCGCCTCCACGGTGGCCTTGCCGACCCCTGACATCGCGACGCGTTCCAATACGGCGGCGCTCGGGGACATTCTCTACACGCAGTATGTCTTCTACTTCCAGATCGCGGGCATGGTGCTGCTGGTCGCCATGATCGGCGCGATCGTACTGACGCTACGTCACAAGGCGGGTGTGAAGCGGCAGGATGTTTCCGTGCAGGTCGCGCGCGTACCGGCGACCTCCATCGAGATCAAGAAAGTCGAGACGGGGAAGGGGATCTGACGATGATTGTCAGCATCGCGCATTATCTGACCGTTTCGGCGATTCTTTTTACGCTCGGCGTGTTCGGCATCTTTCTGAACCGCAAGAACATCATCGTCATCCTGATGTCGATCGAGCTTATCCTGCTGGCCGTGAACATCAATTTCGTCGCCTTCTCGGCGGCGCTGGGCGATCTGGTCGGGCAGGTCTTCGCGCTCTTCGTGCTGACGGTCGCCGCCGCCGAGGCCGCGATCGGTCTAGCGATCCTCGTCGTCTTCTTCCGCAACCGCGGTTCTATCGCGGTGGAAGACGTGAACATGATGAAGGGCTGACGGTCCAATTATGCTGTACCATCTGATCGTCTTTCTTCCTCTTGTCGGCTTCCTGATCGCCGGCCTTTTCGGCTCGCAGATCGGCGCCAAGGCTTCGGAATACGTCACGTCCGGCCTGCTGGTCGTCTCGGCGGTGCTGTCGTGGTACGCCTTCATCACCGTCGGGCTCGGCGACGTCGAAGCCTTCAACGTGCCGGTGCTGACCTTCATCCAGTCCGGCGCGCTGTCCGCCAACTGGGAGTTCCGCATCGATACGCTGACGGTGGTCATGCTGATCGTCGTCAACACGGTCTCGGCGTTGGTCCACATTTATTCCATCGGCTACATGCATCACGATCCGCACCGGCCGCGCTTCTTCGCCTATCTGTCGCTCTTCACCTTCGCCATGCTGATGCTGGTGACGTCGAACAACCTCGTTCAGATGTTCTTCGGCTGGGAGGGCGTCGGCCTCGCGTCGTATCTGCTGATCGGTTTCTGGTACAAGAAGCCTTCGGCAAGCGCCGCCGCCATCAAGGCTTTCGTCGTCAACCGCGTCGGCGATTTCGGCTTCGTGCTCGGCATCTTCGGCGTGTTCATGCTGTTCGGCTCGGTGAATCTCGACACCGTGTTCGCCAATGCCGCGAATTATCTGCCGGCGGAGGTGCATGGCGAGGCGTCGACCGGGGCGGCCGCTGGCGATCATGCGGCGCCATCGACCGAGGCGGCCTCTCCTGCAATCGAGCAACCCGCTGCCGAGGCGGGCCATGGTGCCGAAGCCACCGCGGCGCCGGGCGAGACTGTCCTCGACTTCCTGGGCTATGCACTGGACAAATCCGCGGCGCTGACCGTGGTCTGCCTGCTGCTCTTCATGGGCGCGATGGGCAAGTCGGCGCAGGTGCCGCTGCACACATGGCTTCCGGATGCGATGGAGGGCCCGACGCCCGTTTCGGCGCTCATCCACGCCGCCACCATGGTGACGGCCGGCGTCTTCATGCTGGCCCGGCTTTCGCCGATCTTCGAGCACTCGCACACGGCGCTGACGGTCGTCACCATCATCGGCGCGATCACGGCTTTCTTCGCCGCGACGGTCGGTCTGGTGCAGAACGACATCAAACGCGTCATCGCCTATTCGACGTGTTCGCAGCTCGGTTACATGTTCGTGGCGCTCGGCATGGGCTTTTATTCCGCTGCCATTTTCCATCTGTTCACGCACGCCTTCTTCAAGGCGCTGCTGTTCCTCGGTTCCGGCTCTGTCATCCATGCCGTTTCGGACGAACAGGACATGCGCAAGATGGGCGGTCTGCGGAAGCTGATCCCTCAGACCTACTGGATGATGGTGATCGGCACGCTGGCGCTCACCGGCGTCGGTATTCCAACCATTATCGGTACAGCGGGCTATTATTCGAAGGATGCCATCATCGAGGGCGCCTTTGTCGGGCATAACGCCTTCGCAGGGGTCGCCTTCGCGCTGCTGGTGGTCGCGGCCTGCTTCACCAGCTTCTACTCATGGCGGCTGATCTTCATGACGTTCCACGGCAAGCCGAGGGCGACCGCCGATGTCATGCACCATGTGCACGAATCGCCGCCGGTCATGCTGGTGCCGCTCTATATTCTGGCGGTGGGCGCGCTTCTTGCCGGTATCGTCTTCCAGCATTTCTTCATTGGCGAAGGATATGCGGAATTCTGGAAGGGCGCGCTGTTCACGGCGGAGAACAACCACATCCTTCACGATTTCCACGGCGTGCCGCTATGGGTGAAGCTGTCGCCGTTCATCGCGATGCTGGTCGGCTTCCTGCTCTCCTACCAGTTCTACATCCGCTCACCGGAGACGCCCGGCCGGCTCGCCGCGCAGCATCACGGGCTCTACCAGTTCCTGCTGAACAAGTGGTACTTCGACGAGCTCTACGACTTCCTGTTCGTGCGGCCCGCCATGTGGCTCGGGCGCTTCCTGTGGAAGAAGGGCGACGGTTTCGTCATCGACGGGTTCGGCCCTGACGGCATTTCCGCGCGCGTGGTCGACGTGACCAACCGCGTCGTGAAGCTGCAGACGGGTTATCTCTATCACTATGCCTTCGTCATGCTGATCGGCGTCGCCGCGCTGGTCACCTGGATGATGCTCGGGGGTCACTGATGTCGGGCGTGCCTATCCTTTCGCTCGTAACCTTCCTGCCCCTGGCAGGCGCGCTGCTCATCCTGTTCATCAAGGACGAGGGCGAGAGCGCGCGGCGCAACATCCGCGCCGTCACGCTCTGGACGACAATGCTTACCTTCCTGGTGTCGCTCTTTGTCTGGACGGGGTTCGACAACGCCAATCCGGGCTTCCAGTTCGTCGAGAAGACGGAATGGCTGGATTCCGGCATCTCCTATCACATGGGTGTCGACGGCATTTCCATGCTGTTCGTCATTCTCACCACCTTCCTGATGCCTCTCTGCATATTGGCGTCTTGGGGTTCGGTCGAGAAGCGCGTCAAGGAATACATGATCGCGTTTCTCATTCTGGAGACGCTGATGATCGGCGTCTTCTGCGCGCTCGACATCGTCCTCTTCTACGTTTTCTTCGAGGCCGGCCTGATCCCGATGTTCATCATCATCGGCGTCTGGGGCGGCAAGCGGCGCGTGTATGCCTCGTTCAAGTTCTTCCTCTACACGCTGCTCGGCTCGGTGCTGATGCTGCTGGCCATCATGGCAATGTACTGGACGGCCGGCACAACCGACATCCCGACGCTGCTCGTCCATGACTTCCCGGCGGAGATGCAGACATGGCTATGGCTGGCCTTCTTCGCGTCCTTCGCGGTGAAGATGCCGATGTGGCCGGTGCATACCTGGTTGCCGGACGCGCACGTCGAGGCCCCGACGGCGGGCTCGGTGATCCTGGCGGGCATCCTGCTGAAGATGGGCGGCTACGGCTTCCTGCGCTTCTCGCTGCCGATGTTCCCGGACGCCTCCCTTTACTTCCAACCCTTCGTCTTCACCCTGTCCGTGGTCGCGATCATCTACACGTCGCTGGTCGCGCTGATGCAGGAGGACATGAAGAAGCTGATCGCCTATTCGTCGGTCGCCCATATGGGCTACGTGACCATGGGCATCTTCGCGCTGAACGTCGAGGGCATTCAGGGCGCGATCTTCCAGATGCTCTCCCATGGCCTCGTGTCGGGCGCGCTGTTCCTCTGCGTCGGCGTTATCTACGACCGCATGCACACCCGCGAGATCGCCGCCTATGGCGGGCTCGTGAACAATATGCCGAAATACGCCGTGGCGTTCCTGATCTTCACCATGGCCAATGTCGGCCTGCCGGGCACCAGCGGTTTCGTCGGAGAATTCCTGACGCTGATGGGCGTGTTTGAGGTCAACACCTGGGTGGCGTTGTTCGCGGCGACAGGCGTCATCCTATCGGCCGCCTATGCGCTGTGGCTCTACCGCCGCGTGATCTTCGGCGCGCTGACAAAGGAGAGCCTCAAGGGTCTTCTGGATCTCAGCACCCGCGAGAAACTCGTGCTCTACCCGCTGATCGTGCTGGTAATCTTCTACGGCGTCTATCCGCTGCCGGTGTTCGATGCGACCGCCGCGTCGGTCGACGCGCTGGTCAAGCATGTGGCCGAGTCGGTCGCCACGCAGACCGCCGCCGCGAATTGAGAGAGACTCGACCATGGATCTGAATTCGAGCCTCGCCCTTGTCGCACCGGAACTGATCATCGCCGTCGGCGCGATGGTGCTGCTGATGATCGGCGTCTATTCCGGCGAGCGGGCCAACACCACGGTAACCGGCCTTGCGGTCGCGCTGTTGATCGGCGCTCTCGCCTGGATGCTCCTGTTCACATGGAACGGCGATGCCTTCGGCACGGCGTTTACGAACGACGCCTTCGCGCGTTTCATGAAATGTCTCTCGCTCATCGGTTCGGCCGTGGCGCTCATCATGTCGGTCGGTTTCGCCAAGGCGGAAAAGTTCGACAAATTCGAATTCCCGGTCCTCATCCTGCTCTCCACGCTGGGCATGATGCTGATGATCTCGGCCAACGACATGATCGCGCTCTATCTGGGGCTCGAACTGCAGTCGCTGGCGATATACGTGCTGGCCGCGATCAACCGCGACAATCTGCGGTCCACGGAAGCCGGCCTCAAATATTTTGTGCTCGGCGCGTTGTCGTCCGGCATGCTCCTCTACGGCATTTCGCTGGTGTACGGTTACACCGGCAATACGGGTTTCGACGCCGTGGCGGCGGCGCTTGCGCAAGGAGAACGCCAGCTTGGTCTGGTCTTCGGTCTGGTGTTCGTGCTGGCTGGCCTTGCCTTCAAGATTTCTGCTGTGCCGTTCCACATGTGGACGCCGGACGTCTATGAGGGCGCGCCGACCCCGGTCACCGCATTTTTGGCTGCGGCGCCGAAAATGGCCGCGATGGCGCTGATCGTCCGCGTTACCGTCGGCGCGTTCGAGCCGATCTCGTCCGACTGGCAGCAGATCATCGTCTTCATTGCCATCGCCTCCATGGCGCTGGGAGCCTTCGCCGCGATCGGCCAGAAGAACATCAAGCGCCTGATGGCCTATTCGTCCATCGGCCATATGGGTTATGCGCTGGTGGGTCTCGCGGCCAACAGCGAAGCCGGTGTACGCGGTGTCGCCATCTACATGCTCATCTATCTGGTGATGACGCTCGGCACTTTCGCCTTCATCCTCGCCATGCGCCGCAAGGACGGCAATGTCGAGCAGATCAGCGATCTTGCCGGCCTCTCCAGCACAAATCCGGTGATGGCGACGATCCTCACCATCCTGATGTTTTCGCTGGCCGGCATCCCGCCGCTCGCCGGCTTCTGGGGCAAGTGGTACGTGTTCATGGCGGCGATCAACGCCAACCTCTACGCGCTGGCGGTGATCGGTGTGCTGGCTTCGGTGGTAGGCGCCTACTACTATCTGCGCATCATCAAGATCATGTGGTTCGACGAACCGGTAGGTGGTTTCGTGCCGATGGCCGGTGAGTTGCGCCTCGTTCTCGGCCTTTCCGGCGCGTTCGTGCTCTTCTACGTCCTGTTCGGAGGTCCCATCGCCGGCATGGCGGAAGCGGCGTCGAGGACGTTCTTCTGAGCATGGCTTTTTCGCTCGGTCCGAAGGCCGCTTTCGAAGGCTATCGGCTGGAAGCGTATGAAACGGTCGGGTCCACCAACACGCTGGCGCTCGACCGGGCGCGGGCCGGTGATCCGGGCATGCTGTGGATCGTGTCCAAGAAACAGGAAGGCGGGCGCGGCCGGCGTGGGAGGACATGGGAGACTCCGGAAGGCAATCTCGCAGCGACCCTGCTCGTGGTTGATCGCCACGATCTGAAGGTCGCGGCGACGCTCGGCTTCGTCGCCGGACTGGCGCTTGCCGACGCTCTCAATCTGGTTGCGCCGGAGGCCCGGCTTGCCGTCGGCGTCGATGGTGCGGGCAAGGCGAGTAATCGCTTCGAACTGAAGTGGCCGAACGATGTTCTGGCTGACGGCGCGAAGCTCGCGGGCATTCTGCTCGAATCGCATCTTTTGCCGGACGGTCGGGTCGCCCTTGCGGTCGGCATAGGCGTCAACGTCGTCGCCCATCCCTCGGACGTTCCCTATCCCGCTACCTCGCTTGTCCAGCTCGGCTCTTCGGCCACAGCAGAGCACCTGTTCATTGCCTTGTCGGATGCCTGGACCGAATATGCGCGCATCTGGAACGGCGGCCGCGGGCTGGCGACTATCCGCAAGCTATGGCTCTCCCGTGCGGCGGGTCTGGGTTCGGAAGTTGCCGTAAATCTCGGCGGCGAGGTGAGGCGCGGTATCTTCGAAACGATCGATGAAGACGGCCGCTTCGTGATCCGTGGGACGCGCGGCGAGACCGTGACAATCGCGGCGGGCGACGTGCATTTCGGCGCGGTCGCATCGGTGCGGGTGTCTTAGGGAGGTTCTGATGGCGGACAATACCGAACTCGTCTTCGTGCCGTTGGGAGGCCTCGGCGAGATCGGCATGAATTTCATGCTCTATGGGTTCGGCCCGGCCCATAATCGCGAATGGATCATCGTCGATGTCGGCGTGACGTTTCCGGATGCGCATCTGCCGGGCGTCGATCTCGTCATGGCGGACATCCGCTTCGTGGAGGAAAACCTCGCTTCGTTGCGCGGCATCGTGATCACGCACGCGCATGAGGACCACTACGGTGCGCTGCACGATCTCTGGCCGAAGCTGAAGGCGCCGGTCTGGATGTCGCCGTTCACCGCCGGGTTGCTTGAGGCGAAGCGTCAGGCCGAGGCGAACGCGCCGAAGATTCCCGTGACGATCTACAAGGCCGGCGAGAAGTTCACCATCGGGCCGTTCCAGATCGAAGCCATTCCCGTCGCGCACTCGATCCCGGAGCCGATGGCCTTGGCGATCACGACGCCGGCGGGAACCATCGTGCATACCGGCGACTGGCGGCTCGATGCGACGCCTGAAATCGGCCCGCCGACCGACGAAGCGCGGCTCAGAACGCTGGGCGACGCCGGCGTGCTGGCGCTGGTCTGCGATTCCACCAATTCGGTACGCGAAGGGGAGTCTCCATCCGAGCAGGCGGTGGGCGAAAGCCTGAAGAACCTCATCGCCGAGGCAAAGGGTAGGGTGGCGATCACCACATTCTCCTCCAATGTCGGCCGCATCCGATCGATCGCCGAGGCCGCGACCCGCGCCGGACGCAAGGTGATGATCCTCGGCACTTCCCTGAAGCGCGTCATCAATGTCGCCGGCGAGCTCGGTTATATGGAGGGTATGCCCTCTTTCGCGGCCGAGGAGGACTATGCCTATATCCCGCGCGAGAACCTCGTCATCATCTGCACCGGCAGCCAGGGCGAGTCGCGCGCCGCGCTGGCCAAGCTTGCCCGCAACGAGATGAAGACTGTCCAACTGACGCCGGGCGATACGGTCATCTTCTCGTCGCGCGTCATTCCCGGCAACGAGAAGGCGATTCTCGAAATCAAGAACCAGTTGATCGACCAGGGCGTCAAGGTGATCGAGGATGGCGACGCGCTGGTCCACGTCTCGGGGCATCCGCGCCGCAACGAGCTGCGCAAGATGTATGAGTGGACGCGCCCGAAGATCGGCGTTCCGGTACACGGTGAGGCGGCGCATCTGGTGGCGCAGGGCTCCCTGATGGCCGTCAGCGGCATCCTTCAGGTCGCGCAGGTGCGCAATGGCGACATGCTGCGCATCTGGCCGGGAACGCCGGAGATCATCGATCAGGTGCCGTTCGGGCGTATCTACCGTGACGGTCTTCTTGTTGGCAGCGAGGAGGCCATGGGCATCCGCGACCGGCGAAAACTCTCCTTTGCGGGTCATGTGGCGGTGAACGTCGTGCTGGATGACCGCTACGAGCTTGCCGGCGATCCCGACATCGTCGCCATCGGCGTGGCGCAGGCCGATGCCAAGGGCGATGACATGGAAGAGCTGATGCTGGATGCGGCAACAGGCGCGGTCGACTCCATACCTCGCCAGCGCCGAAAAGACCTCGATCTCGTGCAGGAGGCCGTCCGCCGGGCCGTGCGTGGCATGGCGAACGAAGCCTGGGGCAAGAAGCCGCTGGTGACGGTGTTCGTGACGAGGTGAAAAGGTCGGTGAACTGTCATCGTTGAACAGTGATTGCCGATCATCACTTCTTGCTGTTCAACGATGACAGTTCACTGATCACGGTAACTTCTTGAGTTCACCGACAACTGCTCGATAAGGATTCCCATGCTCGGTCGTCTGAACCATGTTGCAATCGCCGTTCCGGATCTTGCCGCCGCCGCCGCAATCTACCGCGATACGCTCGGCGCGTCGGTCAGCGAGACGCAGGCGCTTCCGGAGCACGGCGTGACTGTCGTGTTCGTCAATGTCGGCAACACCAAGATCGAGTTGCTCGAGCCGCTCGGCGAGAATTCTCCGATCGCCGCCTTCCTGGACAAGAATCCATCCGGCGGCATGCATCACCTCTGCTACGAGGTGGACGACATCCTTGCCGCGCGCGACCGGCTGAAGGCTTCCGGCGCCCGGGTGCTGGGCGACGGCAATCCAAAGACCGGAGCGCATGGCAAGCCGGTCCTTTTCCTGCATCCCAAGGATTTTACGGGAACGTTGGTCGAGCTTGAACAGGCATGAGCTGGATTTCCGGAGCGGCCGTCTTCTTCATCATCTGGTGGATGGTGCTGTTCGCCACACTGCCGTTCGGGCTGCGGACCCAGGAAGAGAATGACGACGTGACGCTGGGCACCGTGCCGAGCGCGCCGCACGGCCCGCATATGCTACGGGCCATCGTCCGCACGACAATCGTCGCGGCGATCATTTTCGGCGTTCTGCTGTTTCTGACCCGGGGCCTCGGGCTGAGCTTCGACGATATTCCGCGGATCGTGCCCGAATTCTGA
The DNA here is from genome assembly GCA_023953845.1 of Rhizobiaceae bacterium. Classification (NCBI taxonomy): domain Bacteria; kingdom Pseudomonadati; phylum Pseudomonadota; class Alphaproteobacteria; order Hyphomicrobiales; family Rhizobiaceae; species Rhizobiaceae bacterium. The sequence continues at coordinate 662,776 of JAMLJC010000002.1, forward strand.
CGCTAGCTGCGCAACAGGTTTGCACTCTTTGCATCTCGCTGCGAAATCTTGCCGAAGACTTCATTTGCGAGTGACGATGCCCGTTCTTGCAAAAAAAAAGCAAGGCACGAAGCCTTGCAATTTTTGAACGCGTCCGATCCACTTCCAGAAAACTGGCGGCTGCGAATTACCGCGCCAGGACCGCATCCTCCCAAGACTTTGACCGCGTAGGAAAGCAGTTTGTTCCTGCTTTCTCGATTATGGCGAGCACACTAGACCAACGGTGGACGAATTGTCACGCATAAATTTGCCAGATTCGACCAAATCGTGTGCTGCAATGCACAATCAAACGGCAATCATGCTTGAAAAATGGACAGGGAAACTGACCCATTTGCCGAAGGCTGTCGGGTTTCCATTCCGCCACGAAATAGCTAAGAAGCCGGTTCACTCACCATCCCGGCCGCGGCGATTCCGCTTTGGCCTCGTTCCACGGATATTTCGATGCGTTTATCGCGCTACTTCCTGCCGATCCTGAAAGAGACTCCGCGCGAGGCGGAGATCGTTTCCCATCGACTGATGCTGCGTGCGGGCATGATCCGTCAGCAGGGGCAGGGAAGCTTTTCGTGGCTGCCGCTGGGCAAGCGCGTGCTCGACAAGGTGTGCCAGATCGTTCGCGAGGAGCAGAACCGCGCCGGTGCGCTCGAAATTCTCATGCCGACGATCCAGTCGGCGGAGCTCTGGCGGGAAAGCGGTCGCTATGACGACTACGGCAAGGAGATGCTTCGCATCAAGGATCGCCACGAACGCGACATGCTTTACGGTCCGACGAACGAGGAGATGGTTACGGAGATCTTCCGCTCCTATGTCCGCTCCTACAAGGACCTGCCGCTGAACCTTTACCACATCCAGTGGAAGTACCGCGACGAGGTGCGCCCGCGCTTCGGTGTGATGCGCAGCCGTGAGTTCCTGATGAAGGACGCCTACTCCTTCGACATCGACTACGAGGGCGCGCGCGCGGCCTACAATCGCATGTTCGTCTCCTATCTGCGCACCTTCACGCGTCTGGGGCTCCAGGCCATACCGATGCGCGCCGACACCGGTCCGATCGGCGGCGATCTCAGCCATGAGTTCATCATCCTTGCCGATACCGGCGAGAGCCAGGTGTTCTGCCACCGCGACTATCTCGACTTCGTCGTCCCGGGCGCCGACGTGGATTTTTCCAACGACGCCGAGATCGGCGGCATCGTCAGGCAGTGGACGACGCCTTACGCCGCCACGGACGAGATGCATGACGAGGCTGCATGGGGTGCCATTCCCGAAGACCAGAAGGTTTCGGCGCGCGGCATCGAGGTTGGCCACATCTTCCACTTCGGCGAGAAATATTCGAAGCCGATGGGCGCGAAGGTGGCCGGTCCGGACGGCAAGGACCATTTCGTCTCGATGGGCTCCTATGGCATCGGTCCATCCCGTCTCATAGCAGCCGTCATCGAGGCGATGCACGACGAGAACGGGATCATCTGGCCTGAATCGATCGCGCCCTTCGATGTCGCGCTGATCAATATGAAGGTTGGCGACGCGGCGTGCGACGAGCTGTGCGAGCGCCTGTACTCGGTGCTTGCAAAGTCCGGCAAGGACGTTCTCTACGATGACACCGATCAGCGCGCCGGTGGCAAGTTCGCGACCGCCGACCTTATCGGCCTTCCGTGGCAGGTCATCATCGGACCGCGTGGCGCCGCAACCGGCGAGGTGGAGGTGAAGAATCGCCGGACAGGCGAACGTGTCACCATTCCCGCCGAGCAGGTGCTTCACCACATAGGCGCCGCGGCATGACAGGCGCCACCGCCGCCAGAACAGGCGGGGCGGGGCCTTTCTCTGCCTTCGAGCGCATGGTCGCGTGGCGTTATCTCCGCTCGCGGCGCAAGGAAACGGTGATTTCCGTCATCGCCGGAATTTCGTTCGTCGGCATCATGCTTGGCGTGGCGACGCTCATCGTTGTCATGGCGGTTATGAACGGTTTTCGCGCTGAACTGCTGACCAGAATCCTGGGAATCAACGGTCATCTGATCGTCCAGCCTGTCGACGAACCGCTGGAGGACTATGCCGAGGTCGCCATGCGGATCTCCGGGGTGGCGGGCGTCAAATACGCCATTCCGCTGATCGAGGGGCAGGTGCTTGCGCAAGGCCATATCGGTAGCGGGGCCGGCGCTCTGGTGCGCGGTATCCGGGGTGAGGATCTGGCGAAGCTCGACCTCGTCGAAAAGAATGTCCGGCACGGTACGATCGAGAATTTCGACGGCAGCGAAGGCGTGGCCATCGGACGAAGGATGGCGGAGAATCTCGGCCTCGTGCTCGGCGACACCATCACCTTGATCTCGCCCGACGGCGACATCACGCCGATGGGCACCACGCCGCGCATGAAGGGCTATCCGGTCGTCGCCATCTTCGAGGTCGGCATGTCGGAATATGACACGTCGATCATCTACATGCCGCTGGCCGAGGCCCAGCTCTATTTCAATCAGGAAGACAGGGCGCAGACGATCGAAATCTATGTCGACAACCCCGACAATGTGGATGCGCTGCGGCAGCCCATAGAAACCGCCGCCCAGCGTCAGATCTACATGACGGACTGGCGCCAGCGGAACCAGACCTTCTTCTCGGCACTGCAGGTCGAACGCAACGTCATGTTCATGATCCTGACGCTGATCGTGCTTGTCGCGGCGCTCAATATCATTTCCGGGCTGATCATGCTGGTTAAGGACAAGGGCCGCGACATCGCGATCCTCCGCACCATGGGCGCGACGCGCGGCGCGATCCTGCGCATCTTTCTGATGACCGGGGCCGCCATCGGCGTCACGGGAACCGTTGCGGGGCTTCTGCTCGGTATCGTCATCTGCCTGAATGTCGAGTCGATACGTCAGTTCTTCTCGTGGGTTTCGGGGACGATCATCTTCGATCCGTCGCTCTACTTCCTCAGTCAGTTGCCGGCGCGGATGGAGTTCCGGGAAACGCTGTCGGTCATCATCATGGCGCTCGTGCTTTCCTTCATCGCCACCATCTTTCCGGCGTGGCGCGCCGCCAAGCTCGATCCGGTCGAAGCGCTGAGGTACGAATGATGGCGGAGGCCATTCTCGAACTCAGACAGGTCGAGCGGCATTATCTGCAAGGCCAGAAGAAGCTCACCATCCTCAGCGGCACGGATTTTTCGCTGGTGCGGGGCGAGATGGTCGCGCTGGTCGCTCCGTCCGGCGCGGGCAAGTCGACGCTTTTGCATACGGCGGGTCTGCTGGAGCGTCCCGATGGCGGCGACGTCATCCTGGGGAGCCGCGCCTGCGGACGGCTTTCGGACGACCAGCGTACGGCGATTCGCCGCAACGACATCGGTTTCGTCTATCAATTCCATCATCTTCTGCCGGAGTTTTCGGCGCTTGAAAACATCATGCTGCCGCAACTGGTGCGCGGTCTAACGAAGGACGAGGCGGGAAAGCGTGGTGCGCAACTGCTCGATTACATGCAAATCGGGCATCGCGCGAACCATCGTCCGGCCGAGCTTTCCGGCGGCGAGCAGCAACGTGTGGCGATCGCGCGGGCGGTCGCCAACGCGCCGCTGGTGCTGCTGGCCGACGAGCCAACCGGCAATCTCGATCCTGTCACGGCGGGATATGTGTTCGATGCGCTCTCCGCGCTGGTCAAGCAGTCGGGGCTTGCCGCGCTGATCGCAACGCACAATCATGAACTTGCCGCGCGGATGGACCGCCGCGTGACGCTGAAGGACGGCAAGATCGTTCCCCTCTGAGGCGATGGCAGCCCGCGGCCATTGGCTGCCGAGCCCTGATCGCTGCCCGTGTGCGTCCGGCTTGCCGCAACCGTCGAACCGACCAATCCCCTGACGCCGCATCGCCGCGCGTGCATCATCGGCATCGCGTGTCAGGCAGCGGGATTTCGGTTTCTTCGCGCCGCGCCGAGTCACAAATCCTGGATAAGCGAAAAAATTCAAACAGGCCGTTGATTTGCGGCGTTGTCTGTCGTCAGATTGAGTTTCCGGGACGGGAGCGTCGCTGGATGCATATAGGCAAGGCCGAGGGAGGTATCGTTGTCTGACCTAACCATGGTGGTTAACGGACGCACTGTGTCCGGCGCGGTCGAGGACCGCACGCTGCTCGTACATTTTCTCAGAGAGCATCTTGGATTGACGGGCACCCATGTGGGCTGCGACACGTCGCAATGTGGCGCTTGCGTCATCCATGTCGATGGCAAGGCGGTCAAGTCGTGCACGATGCTGGCCGCGCAGGCCTCCGGATCGACGATCGTCACCATTGAGGGTCTCGCGGACGGGGCGGAGCTTCATCCGGTGCAGGCGGCATTCAAGGAGCATCACGGGCTTCAGTGCGGCTTCTGCACGCCCGGCATGATCATGGCGGCGACGGACATGATCCGCCGCCACCCGGAAGGCCTGGACGAAAAGACCGTGCGCGCGGAACTCGAAGGCAATATCTGCCGCTGCACCGGCTATCACAATATCGTCAAGGCGATCCTGGCCGCTTCGGAAACCATGTCGAAGGGCAAGGGCAAAGCCAAGGCCGCCTAGAGCCGGGTGAGTAGGGAATAGGACGGCGAGCGCGGCAACGGCCCGCCCGTACCTAACTACCGAATGGATCTCGGCGAGGTTCGGCTTCCCTGCTCACTATTCGCTACTCACTACTCGCTATTTTGCGGAGGAGTTTTCGCGATGGGAATGGAAGGGATTGGCGCCCGGGTGGCGCGGAAGGAAGACAAGAGGTTCATTACCGGCGGCGGACGGTATACGGACGACATGGTCGTCTCCGGCATGAAGCATGCCGTGTTCGTGCGCAGCCCGTACGCGCATGCCGACATCAAGAAGATCGACGTCAAGGCCGCCAGGGCGATGCCCGGCGTTATCGCCGTGCTGACCGGCAAGGAACTCAAGGCGGACGGCGTCGGCAATCTGATCTGTGGCTGGATGATCCACTCCAAGGACGGCACGCCGATGAAGATGGGCGCGTGGTCGCCGCTCGCTGTCGACCGCGTCCGCTATGTCGGTGACGCCGTCGTCATCGTGATCGCCGACACCAAGGGGCAGGCGCGCGATGCTGCGGAGGCGGTCGAGATCACCTACAAGGAGCGCAAGGCCGTCACCGACACGGTCTCGGCCCTGAAGCCCGGCGCGCCGCAACTCCATCCGGAGGCGGAAGGCAATCTCATCTTCGACTGGGAGCTTGGCGACGCCAAGTCGACAGACGCTGCGTTGGCGAATGCTGCGCACATCACGAAGATGCACATCATCAACAACCGGCTGGTGCCGAACGCCATGGAGCCGCGCGCCACGCTCGGTCATTACGACAAGGCGGAAGATCACTATACCTGCTGGACGACGTCGCAGAATCCGCATGTCGCCCGTCTGGTGATGAGCGCGTTCTACAATATCGCACCGGAGAACAAGCTGCGCGTCATCGCGCCGGATGTCGGCGGCGGTTTCGGCTCGAAGATCTTCATCTATCCGGAGGAGGTCGTTTGCCTCTGGGCGTCGAAGAAGGCCGGGGTGCCGGTGAAATGGGTGGCGGATCGCACAGAAAGCTTCCTCACCGACGCGCATGGCCGCGACCACGTGTCGGAAGTCCAGATGGCCTTCGACAAGGATAACCGGATCATCGGGCTGAAGGTCGACACGATCGCCAATTTCGGCGCGTACATGTCGCTCTTCTCTTCGTCGGTGCCGACCTATCTCTACGCGACGCTTCTGTCGGGCCAGTACAATATCCCGGCGATCCATGCCAATGTGCGCGCCGTCTACACCAACACCGCGCCGGTCGATGCCTATCGCGGGGCAGGGCGGCCGGAGGCCACCTATCTCGTCGAGCGCACGGTAGAGACCGCGGCCCGCGAACTCGGCATCTCGCCAGGGGAGCTGCGCCGCAAGAACTTCATCACGCAGTTCCCGCACCAGACGCCGGTCATCATGGCCTACGACGCGGGCGATTATTCCGCATCGCTCGATGCGGCGATGAAAGCTGCGGACTATGCCGGTTTTGAGAAGCGCCGCGCTGAAGCGAAGAAGCGCGGCAAGTTGCGCGGAATCGGCATGTCCAACTACATCGAGGCCTGCGGCATCGCGCCGTCGGCGGCTGTGGGTTCGCTCGGCGCCGGCGTCGGCCTGTGGGAATCGGCGGAGGTGCGCGTCAACGCCGTCGGCACGATCGAGGTGCTCACCGGATCGCACAGCCACGGGCAGGGCCATGAGACGACCTTCGCGCAACTCGTGAACCAGCGCTTCGGCGTGTCCATCGACAGCGTGTCGATCGTCCATGGCGACACCGACAAGGTACAGATGGGCATGGGCACCTACGGTTCGCGCTCAGGCGCGGTCGGCATGTCGGCCATCGTCAAGGCGCTCGACAAGGTCGAGGCCAAGGCGAAGAAGATCGCCGCGCATCTGATGGAGGCCGACGAGGGTGACATTGTCATCGAAAACGGCGAACTGAAGGTCGCGGGCACCGACAAGAAGGTGCCGTGGTTCCAGATGGCGCTTGCCGCCTACACGGCGCACAATCTGCCCGCAGGCATGGAACCAGGCCTGAAGGAGACGGCGTTCTACGATCCGTCGAACTTCACCTTCCCGGCCGGCTGCTACATCTGCGAGGTAGAGGTCGACCCCGATACCGGCGTCACCGAGATCATCCAGTTCGTTGCGGCCGACGACTTCGGCAACATCATCAACCCGATGATCGTCGAAGGGCAGGTGCATGGCGGCATCGCGCAGGGCGTCGGGCAGGCGCTGCTGGAGGGCGCGCATTACGACGCGGCGAGCGGCCAGCTCATCACCGCAAGCTACATGGACTACACCATGCCGCGCGCGGACGACCTGCCGTCGTTCCAGATCTCGCACCAGAACACGCCATGTCCGGGCAATCCGCTGGGCATCAAGGGCTGCGGTGAGGCGGGGGCGATCGGCTCTCCGCCGGCGGTCATCAACGCCATCACAGACGCCATCGGTAACAACGACCTTCTGATGCCCGCGACGCCCGAGCGTGTCTGGGCGGCCATCAACGCAGCGAAGCACTGAGGAGACGCGACCATGTATACGGTCAACTATCACCGCGCCAAGTCGATCTCCGAAGCTGGCAAGCTCGCCCAGCAGGGGGACGCCAAGTTCCTGTCGGGTGGCATGACGCTGATTCCGGCCATGAAGACGCGGCTTGCCGCGCCTTCGGACCTGATCGACCTCACCCATATCGACGGACTGAGCGGTATCGCCGTGTCGGGCAAGGAGGTCACCATCGGGGCCGCGACGACGCATTATGTCGTGTCGCGCAACGAGAAGCTGCGCAAGGTCTGTCCGGCGCTGACGGATCTTGCCAGCCATATCGGCGACCCGCATGTGCGGTATTGCGGGACCATCGGCGGCTCGATCGCCAACAACGATCCGGCCGCCGATTATCCGGCGGCCTTAGTCGCGTTGGATGCCACGGTCGTCACCAACAAGCGGGAAATCCCGGCGTCAAAATTCTTCAAGGGCCTGTTTGAAACGACGCTGAAGGATGGCGAGATCGTCACGGCGGTCAGGTTCAACGCGCCGGCGCAGGCGGCTTATGAAAAATTCCGCAATCCCGCCTCCCGCTATGCGATCGTCGGTGTGTTTGTGGCCAAGTCGAAGGAAGGTGTGAAGGTGGCGGTGACCGGCGCCGGCGATGACGGCGTCTTCCGTTCGAAAGAGTTGGAGTCGGCACTGGCGAAATCGTTCAGCGCCGCGGCGCTGGAAGGCATCAAGGTGCCCGCCAGGAATCTCATGGACGATCTGCACGCCTCGCCGGAATACCGCGCCAACCTGATTGCCGTGATGGCCAAGCGGGCCGTGGCGAAGGCGACTGCCTGATCGCCTGCGAACGAGATGAAAGGGCGAGGGCCTTTGCGGCTACTCGCCCTTTTCTCATGCGCTCAGATCATGCTGGTTGATAGTGGGCCTTTCAGCCGCGAGCCTTCTGGCAAAATAGCGCACTGACTTCTTGCCGCCATGAATGACGGCTTCGCCGACTTCCTGAAAGCCGAGATTCGCGTGGAAGGCGTCGGAGGCCGGATTGGGCGGATCGGCATTGACCTCGCAGGTGACGATCTCATGGCCTGCGCCCGCCGCGACCGCAAAGAGGTCTTCGTATATGCGTCGGGCGATGCCGCGCCCGCGCGCATGCGCAGCCACCGCTATCCGGTCGACATAGACGAAACGGGGGTAGCGCGCGCGGAACCAGAGATAGTTCGGGCTGTCGTAGTCGGCTGTTTGATCGAACGCCAGAATGAAGGCGTCGAGTTCGCCGACGCGCCGCGCGTAGAATACCTCACCGATTAGATGATGCAGACGGTCCGGTTCCAGCCAAGAGAGCTCCTCGGCATGAGCATTGTTCAAGGCCAGCACCGCCTGCTCGTCAGCGCGCACTATGGGCGTGATGCTCATGACGGTTTCGCGGCAGCAATCGTCGCGGCCACTTGCGCGCCATCGGTGATGGTGTTGCGGTATTCGCGATCAAGTTCGGCGCCGCCCATGCCAACCCTTGGGTTTCGGTGGCGCATGCCGCTCGGAATATCCTTGAGCGCGGCAAAATGGATTTCAGGCAGGTTGGTGCGGGCAAGGACGGCCGCCACATTGCCGGGGCGCAAGCCGCCACAGCCCATGACGACGATGCGGCCGCGCGCGAGTGCGACCAATTCCGCCAGCAGTTCCGCGCCGTCTTCCGCGGTGTCGCGCTGGCCGCTGGTCAGAACGCGGCCGACACCGCAACGGATCAGCGCCTCGAGCGCTTCCGCCGGATTGCGTGTCATGTCGAAGGCGCGGTGGCAGGTGACGTTCAGCGAGCCGGCGGCGGCCACGATTTCGCGCATCCGGGCCTCGTCGATGCTTCCATCTGCCGTGAGGCAGCCGACGACGACACCTGCCACGCCGAGTTCGCGGCATGCTGACACATCCTCCACCATCGAACGGAACTCCGCCTCCGAATAGAGGAAGTCGCCGCCGCGCGGCCGGACGATGACATGGAACGGTATCGCCGCAACCGAAAGTGCGGCGCGGATGGTCCCGAGGCTCGGCGTGATCCCGCCCTCCAGCAGGCTCGCACACAACTCGACACGATCGGCGCCTGCTTCCTGCGCGGCGATCAGGCCGTCGATGCCTTCGACACAGACTTCGATGAATGGGCGATGGGCGGTCGTCATGAATGATACCCCGAGGCGCCGCCCATGAACCATCGCGTCTCGCGGCGGTCAACTGCAAGCAGGTTTTCTCGTCCTCTTTGCCCACGGAACTGCGATATGCGAAAAGTTTCGCTCCCGGTGTCGGAACGACGCCACGCCCTGCGTCATCGTATCAGACGGAGTAAGAGAATGCTCTATGCAGTGCTTTGCTACAATTCGGAAGACGTCGTCGGCGCCTGGAGCAAGGAAGAGGACGATGCCGTGATGGCGCGTCTCGCCGAGGTTCAGGAGAAGGCTGCCCGGCAGGGACGGCTGGGGCCGGTTGCCCGGCTGCTACCCACGACATCGGCGACGACGCTTCGCAAGTCGGGCGCGGAGCCGATCGTGCTCGACGGTCCGTTCGCGGAGACGAAGGAGCAACTGCTCGGCTTCTATCTCGTGAACTGCAATTCCCTCGACGAGGCGCTGGATTTCGCCCGCGAGCTGACAGTCGCCAATCCCGGCTCCGGCTCGTACGAGATTCGGCCGGTTTCCGTGTTCTTTCCCGGCGGAGGGCCGACGTGACGGACGTCGCATATATAAGCGCCGCCCTGACCGGCGCTCGTCCGCAGGTGGTGGCGGCGCTGCTGCGCTATTTCCGCGATCTCGACACGGCGGAGGAAGCGTATCAGGAAGCCTGCCTGCGTGCGCTGAAGGCGTGGCCGCGCAATGGTCCGCCGCGTGACCCGACCGCCTGGCTGATCTTCGTCGGTCGCAACGTCGCCATCGACCAGGTGCGCAAGACGTCCCGGCAGGCGCCAATGCCGGCCGAGGAGCTCGTTTCCGATCTGGAAGACGTGGAGGACGCGACCGTCGACCGGCTCGACAATGCGGGCTATCGCGACGACGTGCTGCGCCTGCTGTTCATATGCTGCCATCCGGACATCCCGGCCACGCAGCAGATTGCGGTGGCGCTGAGGGTGGTGTCAGGCCTTTCCGTCAGGCAGATCGCACGCGCTTTCCTCGTTTCGGAAAGCGCCATGGAGCAGCGCATCACGCGGGCGAAGGCGAGGATAGCGAAAGCGAACGTTCCTTTCGAGACGCCCGGCGCTGTCGAGCGCAGCGAGCGCCTCGCGGCAGTTGCCGCCATGATCTATCTCGTCTTCAACGAGGGCTATTCGGCAAGCGGCGGCGACGAACCGATGCGCGCCCAGCTCTGCGACGAGGCGATCCGGCTTGGCCGGTTGCTGCTTCGCCTGTTTCCGGCCGAGCCGGAGATCATGGGACTGCTGGCGCTGATGCTGCTGCAGCATTCCCGCACGCCGGCCCGTTTCGATGCCGCTGGAGAGATCGTGCTGCTCGAACAGCAGAACCGTTCGCTCTGGAAGAAGCCGATGATCGGCGAGGGGCTGGCGCTGATCGACAAGGCGATGCGCCATCAGCGGCCCGGACCGTATCTCGTGCAGGCGGCGATAGCGGCTCTCCATGCCCGCGCGGAGCGGCCTGAAGATACGGACTGGACGCAGATAGACCTGCTCTATGCGACTCTGGAGCGGCTGCAGCCGTCGCCGGTGATCACGCTGAACCGCGCCGTCGCCCTGTCCAAGGCGAGGGGACCTGCGGCGGCGCTCGCCTTGATCGAGCCGCTGGCCGACAAGCTCGGCGGTTACTTCCATTTCTTCGGCGTCCGGGGCAATCTCCTGATGCAGCTTGGCCGTCATCGCGAGGCGCGCGAGGCCTTCAATCAGGCAATCGCGCTTGCCAACACGCCCGCGGAGGCCGCGCATATCCGGACGCATCTCGATGCGCTGGCCGGTCAGACCGCCGCCGCACGCGTGCCGTCCTGAGTGTCGTGTCACCTTTGCTCTTTCCGTGGCCGTGGCGCATTATGACGCCATTTCAGGGAGGATTGCATGGGTAACACGCCGACAATAGAGAGCTTGCTTGCGCAGTGGATCGAGGCTTTCAACAGCCATGATCTCGACCGGCACATGGTGCTTTACACCGACGATGCCACCCTGTTCGGTTCCGTTGACGAGCTGCAACTCGGTAAGGCGGCGATACGTGCCTATTTCGGCCGGCGACCCGGCACCATCCGCGTCAAGAACTATCCCATGCCGCATGTCCGCATGATCGCGCCGGACGTCGCCGTCACGGCGGGGCATGTCGATTTCGCCGATGGCGACCAACCCAGCCCGTACAGGATGACCTGGGTGCTGGTCAGACAGGACGGAAACTGGCGGATAACCCAGCATCATGGATCGCCGCGCTTCGGGTTCTGATGGCAAACGCGCCGGCGGCGGCTTGAAAAAGCCGGGAAATGGTCTAGGTGGAAGGCCTCGGCCGTGACGGGCTATGATGCTCCGAGATGCCGGATCAGTGCCGCGAACGGCATTCGGGTGGCGACGCAGCCCAGCAAACTGCCAACAAGCCTGTATGGGACTTTCAAACGTGGCGGACCACGGAGCAAATTCGCCGATTTCCGGCCTCTACCACCCTCCTGTCCTGGCCGTCGCGCCCATGATGGACTGGACGGACAGGCATTGCCGTTTCCTGCACCGTCAGCTCACTGCGCGCGCGCTGCTCTATACTGAGATGGTGGTTGCGGATGCGGCGATCCATGGCCCGCGTGAGCGTTTGCTAGGCTTCGATCCGAGCGAGCATCCCGTCGCATTGCAATTGGGCGGTTCGGAGCCGGAAAAGCTCGCAAATGCCGCTGGCATCGGCGCGGGTTTCGGTTATGACGAGATCAATCTGAACGTCGGTTGCCCGTCTGACCGGGTGCAGTCCGGAATTTTTGGCGCCTGCCTCATGCGGACGCCGGCACTCGTCGCGGAATGTGTGTCCGCGATGAAAGCGGCCGTCGCGGTGCCGGTCACCGTCAAATGTCGCATCGGTGTCGATGATCAGGACCCGGAGATCGCTCTCGACGAACTGGCGTCCCGTGTCTTTGCTGCCGGCGCCGATGCGCTTTGGGTGCATGCGCGGAAAGCCTGGCTCCAGGGGCTCAGTCCGAAGGAAAATCGCGACATCCCGCCGCTGGACTACGGCCGGGTTTACCGGCTCAAGCGGGAATATCCGGACCGTTTCATCGGCATCAATGGCGGTATTCAGTCGCTGCGCGAGGCTGAGGGACATCTGAACCATGTCGACGGCGTCATGCTTGGGCGCGCAGCCTATCATTCGCCGATGCTGCTTGCGGATGTCGACACTGCGATCTTTGGCGAACAACGCGACGCCATCGACTATCATCTACTGTTCGACACCATGGCCGGCTATGCGGAGCGGCATATCGCAGCCGGCGGGCGGCTCGGCCATGTGATACGCCATATGGTCGGCCTTTTCCAGGGCATGCCGGGCGCGCGGCGCTACCGGCAGATCCTCTCAACGGAAGCGGCGCGGCCGGGAGCGGGACCAGAGGTGCTGTTCAAAGCTCTGGAGGCGATCGATCTTCCGGCGCTTGAAACTGCCGCGTGATCAGTCGCGCAGCATCATCCGGTCTCCGCGAATCTCGAATCCCGACAGCGTGCCGATGAAATTCATGCCGAGCAGGCTTTGCTGCAGCATGTCCTGGCTGGCGACGAGCGCCGGGACGTTGCGCCGGGAAATCGCCCCGACGCCGATATCCTGAAGCACGATGCGGGCGGCGAGCGCCTGGCCATTCGCCGTGGATACCGGAACCTGATAGTTCAGGGCAGACGTATCGATGCCCGCGCGTTCGGCGTCCGCCGTCGTCAGGACCGTCGTCGTCGCGCCGGTGTCGATCATCATGCGCACGGTCCGGCCGTTGACGACGGAATCGGCCTCGAAGTGACCGTTGGGCAGTTTTTCCAGTATGACGGTGGTGCCGCCGTCGGCGTCGGTTATCGAAAGCGGGCTGCCGGGCACCAGGCCTGCGGTGACGCGGCTGGCAACGTCCTGCAATTCGTAGCGATACTGGTAGCCCGCGACCAGCACGAGGACGATCAGGGCCCAGATGCCGAGCATGCGGACAGTCTCGCCGAAACGGCGGCGCCCGAAAATGCCCGCGGCGATGACCAGTCCCAATATGCCGAGATAGATGCCCTGACCGAGACCATCCTCGACGCGGCCGTCCGCAACGAGCAATTCACGACCGACAAGCACTGCGGCGCCAAGTCCGATCAGGGCCAGAACGATCCAGAGAAGACGATCGCCACCCATGCTCAGGATTGCCCCGCGCGTTCACGGGCCATGCGGTTCCGGCGGGTTTCGCGGCGAGGGCGGCGCTCGACCGTTTCCAGCCTTGCCGGCAGCTCTGCCATGACCGCGCGGCGCATTTCGGGCGTCATGGCGATCCACGCGGAGATTTCCTCGCGCGTGCGGCCGCAGCCGAAGCAATAGCCGGTCTTCATGTCGATGGAACAGACAAGGATGCAGGGCGATTCGATCGGCGACATCTCATTTCCACGCGCGTCCATCCCACATGGGGCACGTCGCCGCGCAATGCAAGATAGGGCCTGTCGCGCGATTGTCTCCGTGATTGCGGCGGACTATGGCACCTCAATGATGGAGACCGAGCGATGACCACTGGGCTGCCTTTCGACGACCTCCGGTTCCTCCTGGACAATCTTCCGGAAGCGGACCAGTCGCAGGCGGAAAAGGTCCGGGCCGTCTTCGAACGGGCCGGAACCGCAGGATCGCTCGCGCCGCTGGCGGAGCTCGCCGCATGGCTCGCCGCCTGGACCGGCAGGCCGCCTGCCGTTACCCGCCCGCTGGTCGCCATCTTTGCCGGAAACCACGGTGTCGCGCGGCGTGGCGTGTCGCCCCGCCCGATGAGTGCGACGGCCGCGATGGTGGAGATGTGCGCCGCCGGCGGCGCGGCGGTCAATCAGGTATGCGTCGCCAATGATCTTGGCCTCAAGGTCTTCGATCTGGCGCTCGACCTGCCGACTGCGGATATCGCCGAGGAAGCCGCGCTGGACGAGCGCGGCTGTGCGGCGACCATGGCCTTCGGCATGGAGGCGATCGTCGGCGGCACCGATCTCATCTGCCTTTCGGATGTTGGCGTCGGCAACGACACTGTCGCGGCTGCCATGTTCGCCGCGCTTTACGGCGGGGAGGGGATTGAATGGGTGGGACACCCAGATGCCAACGATGCGGTGCTCGCCCGCATGGCCGCGTCGGTTGATGAAGCGCTGGCGCTCCACCGCTCGCATCTTAAGGACCCGCTGGAAGTGCTGCGGCGCGTCGGCGGGCGCGAGATTGCGGCTATTGCCGGCGGCATACTCGCCGCGCGGATGGAAAAGGTGCCGGTGCTGATTGACGGCTTCGCGAGTTCTGCGGCGGCGGCTGTGCTCCATGCGCTCAATCCGCGCGCGCTGGATCATTGCCGGCTGTCGTCGCTTTCCCGCCAGCAGTCCCACAGGTGTGTTGCTGAAAAGCTCGGTTTGAAGCCTTTGCTCGACTTCGAGTTCGATGAGCCCGGCGTCGGCGCGGGGGTCGCCGCGGGCATCGTCAAGGCTGCGGCCTTGACCGCCTCCGGTCTCGCGGCCGCCGTTGGTCAAGGCGCAAAAAGCGCTTAGGACGCCACCGCCATGGAGCGGCGGGGTCGGCTGTTCCTGCCGCTGGCTTCGCGCGGGATCGCCGGCAGTTCTTCCATGACGCGGGAAGCGGGGAAGATGGCGATGGCGTCGGTGCCGACGCGCAGCTTCGAGTCCAGTATGAAATCGCCTCCATGCATGGCCAGAAGACCCTGGACGATGGGCAGACCGAGACCCGTTCCCTGTTCTGCCGCCTTGATGGCGATGGAGCCCTGGCCGAAAGCGGACAGCACGACCGGAATCTCTTCGGGAGGGATGCCGGGGCCGTGGTCGCTCACCGAAATGTACTGTCCGGCACCCTCCGTCCAGCCGACGCGGACGAGGATTTCGCCGCCGCTCGGGCTGAACTTCACGGCATTCGACAGCAGATTGAGGGCAATCTGACGCACGGCGCGCTCGTCCGCGAAGATACGCGCCAATGTCGGTTCGAATTCGGTGCGGATCGTCAGATTCTTGTTGCCGGCCCTGAGCTCCATCATGTGACAGCAGTCCTCGACGATCGGGACCAGGCTTAGAGGTTCCTCGTTGAGCTGGTACTTGCCGGCTTCGATGCGCGAAAGATCCAGAATCTCGTTGATCAGCCCGAGCAGGTGCTTTCCCGAATCGTGGATGTCCTGCGCGTATTCGCGATAGGTCGCGTTGTTGATGGGGCCGAGCACTTCCTTCGCTATGACCTCGGAAAAGCCGAGGATCGCGTTGAGCGGCGTGCGCAGTTCGTGGCTCATCGTGGCCAGGAAGCGGGATTTCGCAAGGTTCGACTCCTCGGCGCGGCGGCGGGCCTCGTCGGATACCGCCTTTGCGGTTTCCAGTTCGGCGATGAGGCCGTCATTCTCGGATCGGAACGTCAGCAGCATTCGCGATGATCTGCTGAGCAGCGCCGACGCATAGGAGAAGAACGGGACGGAGAGGATGAGGATGATCGCCATCATCGCTTCCGGCAGGACGGCGAAATGGCTGGTGAACACGGTGTATATGGCCACCGGCAGGCTGAAGGTGACGGCCAGCGCCCCGGGCATGGACGACGAGATCAGGGCGGTCGCCGCGATGGCCATGATGAGGATTGCCGCCTTCACGACAGGGAACAGCTCTACCTGGCAGGTATTGCAGGCTATGACCGTGAGATAGGCCCAGCCCAGCCCGCTGACGAAATGCGCGGCCAGAAAAAGGCGGCGCGTCGCTGCGGCGTCGATGGACGCCACCTCCATGCGGTCGATGCGATGCGCGACGACGATGAGGAACGCGTAGCATGCCAGCGAGAGCAGTCCCCAGATGACGATCTGGTCCTTGACGCCGCTCAGCATCCCGCCTGCCGCGACGACGATCACGAGAAGCGGCAGCACACCGGCGCCATTCATGACGCTGCGCGCATGAATCTTTATCAGCTCCCGGTCGAAAACCGGATTGCCGGCCTTCTGCGAGAGCTGTTCGCGCGTCTTGCGCACAGCCTTGGCCACCTCGCTGTTGCGATGCGGCTTGCTGCGGTCCACAATGGTCTTGTCTGGCGCGTTCACCTTGACGCCCGGGTTATTCGCTTTTCCGATCGGCTCTGCGGCACGCTAGTCACGAATGATTAAGAGTCCCTGAGGATGGCCAGAACTTCGCCGGAAAGGCGACGCCTCGGGATGCCTGCGAAGAGGCGGCGTGGCCGATTCGCCCGTGTGATGGACGCGCTGCTGACGGTCGCTGTCCTCTGCCTGCTGTTTCTCGTCGTCGCCAGACTGGAAAGATTGAGCGTCGTCAATCCTTTGGGCGTCGCCCGGGTGGCTGACGGCGATTCGCTAGAGATTGCCGGCGAGCGCATCCGCCTGCGCGGCATCGACGCGCCGGAGCTCAACCAGAAATGCAGGCGCGACGGCTCCGATTTTGCCTGCGGTCGGCAGGCCGCCGAGGCGCTGAAGGCGCTGACGGAGCAACGCGACGTGTCATGTCGAGGTTGGGAGCGGGACCGCTACGGTCGCCTGCTCGCAATATGTTCGGCCGGCGGCGTGGAACTGAACAAGCGGCAGGTGACCGACGGTTGGGCGGTGGCCTATGGTGGCTATGAGGCCGAGGAGCGAGCCGCTCGGGCCGAGGGTCGCGGTATCTGGTCCAGCGATTTCGAGCGGCCGAGCCAATGGCGGGCAACGCACGGAGAGCTATCTGAATCGCCGCACGATCTGTCCGGTATGATCGGGAATTGGCTGCGGCAGCTCGTCGGCGGCTGAGGGTAGGGGCGGAGGAAAGAACATGAAACTTTTTGATGGCGGCAAGGCGCCGAACCCGCGCCGCGTGCGCGTCTTCCTCGCGGAAAAGGGTATTTCGGTGCCGCTGGTTCCGATCGACATGGGCGCGCTGGAACACAAGGGCGAGAACGTGACGGCGCGCAATCCATTGCAGCGGCTGCCGGTGCTGGAACTGGACGACGGCACTGTCCTCACCGAATCCATCGCCATCTGCCGCTATTTCGAGGAGCTTTATCCGGAACCGGCGCTCTTCGGCGCCACGACCCTGGAAAAGGCGCTGGTCGAGATGTGGCAGCGCCGCGTCGAACTCAATCTCCTCATGTGCGTCGCTCAGGCTTTTCGCCACGTTCACCCCGCAATGAAGGGCTGGGAAGTGCCGCAGATCGCGGAATGGGGCGAGGCGAACAAGCCGAAGGCGCTGGAGTTTCTTCGGCTTCTCGACAAGGAACTGGCATCGCGGGAGTTCGTCGCCGGCGACCGGTATTCGGTAGCGGACATAACCGGCCTGATCGCCATCGACTTCATGAAACCGGCGCGGATCGCAGTGCCTGACGAACTGGGCAATGTAAGGCGCTGGCATGGGGCAGTGTCAGCGAGGCCGAGTGCGGCTGCGTGAGTGAGGCGCATGCCCTTGGCCGATTGGCCGATCAGGCCCGGGCATGCCGCATCTGCGTCGAGGCTCCGATCGGACGGCCAATGCCGCATGAGCCGCGCCCGGTTCTGGTGCCCTCGGCGACGGCGCGCATCCTGATCGCCGGACAGGCGCCGGGCACGAGGGTGCACGCCACCGGCATTCCGTTCAACGACGCCTCGGGCGATCGCCTGCGCGACTGGATGGGCGTCACACGAGCCGAATTCTACGGTCCTCGCCTGTTTGCGATCCTGCCGATGGGCTTCTGCTTTCCCGGTCAGGACGCAAAAGGTGGCGATCTGCCGCCGCGCAAGGAGTGCGCGCCGGCGTGGCGAGCGAGCCTTTTGGCGTTGATGCCGCAGATCGAACTCGTTCTGGCGGTAGGCGGCTACGCCCAGAAATGGCATCTCGGCGGCAGGATCGGGCCGTCGCTCACTGAAACGATGCTGAACTGGCGGAGCATTTTCGAGCAGCCGGACGTGCCGCGCGTCATGCCGCTTCCCCACCCGTCATGGCGGAATACGGTCTGGTTGAAGCGGCATCCATGGTTCGAAGCCGATCTTTTGCCCGTGCTGAAAGCGGAAATCCGCCATCGCATCTGACCGTGATTGCGGAACGATCGTCCTCAATCTGCGCCTTCGCGGCGATATTCTTTCTTGTGACGGCCGCGCTTTCCGTGCATTTTCCGCAAAATATTTCTACCGAGGTGCCATATGGACCGGCTTGATAGAAAAATCCTCCGACTTCTTCAGGAAGATGCTACGCTGGCGGTTGCCGACATCGCCAAGAAGGTCGGACTGTCGACCACGCCCTGCTGGCGGCGCATCCAGAAGCTGGAAGAAGAGGGCGTCATCAAGCGCCGGGTGGCCGTGCTCAATCCGGAGAAGATCAACACGCGCGTCAACGTCTTCGTGTCGATCCGCACGAATTCTCACAGTCTGGAATGGCTGCGCCGATTTTCGGAGGTCGTGCAGGAGTTTCCCGAGGTGGTCGAATTCTACCGCATGAGCGGAGATGTCGATTATCTGCTTCGCGTCGTGGTGCCGGACATCGCGGCCTATGACGCGTTTTACAAGCGCCTGATCGGCAAGATCGAAATCCGTGACGTGTCCTCGACCTTCGCCATGGAGCAAATCAAATACACGACCGAGATGCCGCTGGACTACATTATCCTGGACAAGGAGTCCGGCGCCAACGCGGCGTAGTCAGGCGATCTGCTTCGCTTTCACCGAAAGCCGCTCCAATGTCTTCGGAGCGGTGAGTTCCCGCACTGCATCCTTGCCGATCCAGCGCGCCGTCCTGTCATCGGACGCGGCAAGCTTTTCAGCAAGCATCAGGGCAGGGGCGTGTAAAGCCATCGAACGTTTGCCGAATGTCCGCAGGGCCCAGTTCACCGCCTTCCTGACGAAGTTGCGGCTGTCCGTGGCGTGTTTTTCGATCAGCGGCAGATAGCTTTCGAAAACCGAGTCCGGCTCTTTCTTGCGGTGGACGCTTGCCCAGCAAAGCATGGCGAAGGCGGTGCGGCGGACGAATTCATGCTCGTCCTCAGCGAACTCCTCGATGAGCTGACGCCAGTTGTCAGTATCGACGAAAAGGTCCGAGACCCCGTCGACGATATCCCAGGAATCGAATTCGGAGGCCCAGCGACGGGCATCTCCAACTGTGAATTTTTTCGGATCGGCGGTCAGCGAGGCGATGAATTGCGCTTCGGTTATGCCGGTATCCCAGAGCCGGAAGGCGCGTTCATGGTTGCGTTTGATTTTTCGTGCGATGTCGCGCTGGACGCCATGCGGGACGCCGAGTGCGCGATCGACACGGATGCCGTAGCGTTTCATGCCCTGCCGGTTTTCCTCCGACCCGAGCGAACGCAGATGGGCGACGATTTCCTCCGCTGTCGAGTCAGGCGACAGCACCGGCTTTACCGATCCAACCGCGCCAGCAGCGACGACGTATCCCACCGATTGCCGTCCATCGCCTGAACGTCCTTGTAGAACTGGTCGACGAGGGCGGTTACCGGCAGTTTCGCGCCGTTGCGGTCGGCCTCTGCGAGACAGATGCCGAGATCCTTTCGCATCCAGTCCACGGCGAAGCCGAAATCATATTTTCCGGCATTCATGGTTTTGTGCCGGTTTTCCATCTGCCACGAGCCGGCCGCCCCCTTGGATATGACCTCGATCACCTTCTCGATATCGAGGCCTGCCTTCTTGCCGAAATGGATACCCTCGGCCAGGCCCTGCACGAGCCCGGCGATACAGATCTGATTGATCATCTTGGTGAGCTGACCCGCTCCGTGCGGACCCATATGCCCGACCATGCGGGCGTACGCTTCGATGACAGGCTTGGCGCGGGCGAAATCGTCGTCGGCGCCACCCACCATCACAGTCAGAACGCCGTTCTCCGCTCCCGCCTGGCCGCCGGAGACCGGCGCATCGAGGAAGGCGAAACCCCGCGCATCCGCCTTCTCGCCAAGCTCGCGGGCGACTTCCGCCGAAGCGGTCGTGTTGTCGATGAAGATCGAGCCTTTCGCCATGTCCCTGAAAGCGCCTTGAGCACCGATGGTGACCTCGCGCAGATCGTCGTCATTGCCGACGCAGGCGAACACGAAATCCTTGTCGGCTGCAGCTTCCTGAGGGGTCGGCGCGCTGTCGCCGCCGAATTCGGCTACCCATTTCTCGGCTCGTGCGGCCGAGCGGTTATATACCGTAACATCGTGGCCACCCTTGCGCTTCAGATGTCCGGCCATGGGATAGCCCATAACGCCGAGACCAATGAATGCCACTTTCGCCATCTGTCCGCTCTCCCGAAAAGGTCGGCGGCTGGTTTAGCCCGTCGCGCCGCAGTGCACAATGCGGGTCGGCACAGCGTCTCAGGGTGCGGTGTCGAAATCCAGCACCGTCTCGGGATTGATCTCGCCGTCGTAGGAGGCGTCGACCTCATATTTCGTCAAGGTGAAGGTGCCGCCCCGGAAGAGGTAGGTGGCGATCGAAGACGCATCGGCGACGCCCCGCCATTTGTTGAACGACTGCAGCGTGTGCGTCTCAGCGTCGTATTCCGAGTTCACCAGCATATCGACCGTCCTGTAGCCGACAACGTTCACGCTCTCCAGCTTGCCGTCGGGGTCGTCGTTCTCGTAGTGGATGTCGAGTTCCGGCGCGGCGAACTGGAGCTGGCTTACGCCGTCGATCTCGTTTTCCAGATAGTAGACCTGATTGCTGTTGTAGGCGCCATAGATGCACTCGAAACGAAACAGCCGCGCTTTTCTATCCGGTTCGCTCGCCTCCTGCGATCGGTCGCGATAGGTGAGTTTGGTTATCGTGGCCTCGGCCGCGTTCGGTTCCGCATCCGGCGCCAAGGTCTGGCAGATCGCGCCATAGGCGGCCCTGAAGGCCTTTTCGGCCTGTTCCAGTCCCGTGTCTCGCGGATTGACAGGCGCGCCGCCACAGGCCGAAGGCAGTATTTCAGCCAGTTCTCCTTCGGCCGGCTTCAGCTCACCCTTTTCGATGCGGAGCGGGTTGAACGGCGGCTCCTGGCTCGCCGGCTGGGCGAGCCGCGCAGTGTAGCAGCCCGCGAAGGTGCTGGTGCTGCCGTCGGCATTCGTCGCGCGGATCGCCACCGGCACCTGGTAGAAAATGCTGCCGGCCGCGCCTTCCTCGCTCGCCGGTCCCGTTTCGACCGCCACCGACTGCGTCTGCTCGTAGCCCTTGACGAAGGCCGCGAAATCGCGCGCCGGCTTCTGCTCGCCGAAATAATCCCATGCGCGCGCATACTCCTTGCGGTCGATCGCGTTGTAGAGCGACCGGACGAGGGTTTCGGCGCTGGATCTGTCGTCCAGATAGGCGCCTTGCGCGAGAAGCGGCGTGGTGATGCCGACAGCGCAAGTCAGGAAAATCGTCGGTCCGGTGAATCGTCGCATGGCCAAACTCCGCATTCCGCAACGTCGCCCCGGAATATGGCGGAGATTTGCCCCGGCGCCGTTGGCGATGACACACTGCCCCAAGGCTCTGGCCCTAAACGCGGATCGCCAATTCGCGTGCGATGCGCGGCGCATTGGAAATGCGCGCTCGATCCTGCCATGCACAGCGGCAGCAATCCGCTTGAGGCGAATGCCTTCCGCGAATCCGCTCCGGGATATGTCGCGGGGTAAAGAACTCGTTCCGGAAACCCATGATCAAGGCTCCTTCGTCCTTCTCCCCGAGATAGATGATTCATTCGATATTGTGCAATGCAGCATGACTATGGCTGGCGTGCGTCCAATTGCCTCCGTCGCGATCAGAATTTCCGCGTCGAGAACGATTTCTTGAGAACCTCGTTGTATGGTCACGCAACAAAACAAGACCGCGCAACAGGTGAGGAAATGCCCTCCGCCAAGAACGGAGACTTCGCGAGCTTGCTGGACGATCTGTTCCAGGCGGCGTCGATTCCGGAGGAAGAGGACGAAGAGGCGAGCGCCACCGCGCCCTCCATTCCTTTCGATTATCTCTCCGTCGTCGATGAGCTTCATTCAGGACGCATCAAGGTATCCGACAGCGAGGCCTCCGCCGAATATCGCGCCGTCGGGGCGCAGATCGAGGAGTTGCTTCGGGAGTTCGACTTGCGGCGCGCGGAGATCACGCCGCCGCCGCTGGAGGTTGAGCAATGGCCGTCGACGGAACCGGCGGACATAGCCAGGGAACTTGCGCTCGAAACGCACAAGCGCGCCGACGACCTTGCACGCGCGCGCCGCGCCTTTGCGTTCGACAACCATCCCGATCGTGTGGAGCTCTATCTGCGCGACCATGCCATCGTACGCATGCAGATTGCCAACATGCTCATCGATGACGCCTTGCGCCGGCTGAAGCGCTAAGCATCTTCACGCCAATTGCCCGATATCATATTGTCATCGGCACGGCTCTGGCCGCCCGCCTCGTATTTTCGCCCGGAGAATTTTCATGCAGAAGCGCCGCCTCGGTCGCTCCGATCTTCTTGTTTCCAGCATTTGCCTCGGCACCATGACGTGGGGCCAGCAGAACACGGAGGCCGAGGGACACCATCAACTCGACTTCGCGTTCGAGTGCGGCGTCAATTTCCTCGACACGGCGGAAATGTACTCCATCCCGCCCAGGCGCGAGACGCAAGGCAGCACGGAACGCATCATCGGGAGTTGGCTGAAAAAGCGCGGCAGGCGTGACGATGTGATCATTGCTTCGAAGGTCATTGGCCGTACGTCGAGCGACTGGTACCGTGGAGGGCGTTCGTCGAAGCTGGTGCGAGCCGACATTTTGGATGCCATCGACAAGTCTCTGGCGCGACTGGGCACGGACTATATCGATCTCTATCAGATCCATTTTCCGGATCGGCTGGTGCCCTGGGGCGCCAACCCCACCAGAATCTCGGAATGGCCGACGCGTCGCGCCACCGACGAGACGCCGATCGCCGAAACGCTCGCCGTCTTCGACGATCTCGTGCGATCCGGGAAAATCCGCCACATGGGACTTTCCAACGAAAGCTCATGGGGAACCATGCGCTTTGTCTTCGAGAGCGAGAAGGGCGATGGACCGCGTCCCTTATCCATCCAGAACGCCTACAATCTGGTCAACCGCACATTCGAGGTGAACCTTGCCGAGGTCTGCGACCGCGAGGACATCGGCTTCCTGCCTTATTCGCCAGCGGCGCAGGGTTTCCTGACGGGAAAGTACGATCACGGCGCACGTCCCGCCGGCGCGCGCGAGACGCTGTTCAATCGCGGCGACCGCTACAAGACGCCGAACGCGGCGGAGACGCTGCTGGCATACAACACGCTGGCGCGTGATTTCGGCATGGAGCCGGCCCTTTTCGCCAACGCCTTCGTCGTCAGCCGTCCGTTCGTCACGTCGTCCATCATCGGTGCGACCTCGGTCCCGCAGCTCGAAATGGCTCTGGCCTCGGCTGAGGTCGACTTCACCGCAGAGATGCTTGCGGCCGTCGACGCCATTCACCAGCGAACCGGAAATCCTTGCCCCTGAGGAATTGCACTTGAGGAATTGCCCATGAGCTTCGCCATCGACGACATCCGCGCGGAATTCCCGGCGCTGGCGCTCACCGATGCGGGCCGTCGCCGGATCTATCTCGACAATCCTGCGGGAACCCAGGTGCCGCGTGCAGTGGCCGACGCCGTCTCGCATTGCCTGCTCGAACGCAACGCGAATCTGGGCGGCTTCTTCACGACGACACTCGCCGCGCAAGAGGTCGTCGACGGCGCGCACGCGGCGATGGCGGATTTTCTCGGGGCGGCGGCGGAGGAAATCATCATTGGCCCCAACATGACGACCCTGACCTACCAGATGTCGCGAACGCTCGGCCGGCGGTTTTTGCCGGGCGACGAGATCGTCGTCACGCGGATGGATCACGAAGGCAATGTCGCGCCGTGGCTTCAACTCGCGGAGGATCGCGGTATCACCGTCCGTTTCGTACCGTTCGATGCGGAGACATGGCAGATCGAGCCGGAGACCCTGCGCGCCGCGCTGACGGAGCGGACGCGGCTGGTTGCGCTCAACTATGCCAGCAATCTCACCGGTTCGATCAACCGGATTCGCGAACTCACCGCGATCGCCAGGGAAGCCGGCGCGCTCGTCTATGTCGATGCCGTCCAGTTTGCGCCGCACGGTCTTGTGGACGTACAGGCGATCGGCTGTGATTTCCTTGCATGCTCGGCCTACAAATTCTTCGGGCCGCATATGGGGATTGTGTGGGGGCGTCGCTCGGTGATCGACGAACTCGAAGCCTACAAATGCCGCTGTTCGTCCAACGCGCTGCCGGAGCGTTTCGAGACCGGCACGCCGCAGATCGAACTGGTGGCGGGACTGTCGGCGGCTATCGGCTATTTCGAGCGTATCGGAATGCTGACGGGCGCCAGTGGGTCGCGCCGCGAACGAATCGCGGCTGCCTACCGGGCGTCGATTGCCTATGAGAACATGCTGGCGATGCAGCTCATCGACGGCATCCGAGACGTGGAGGGGCTTAAAATCTGGGGCATTTCGGAAGCCGCGCGGCTTGCCGAGCGCGTCCCCGCCGTGTCGTTCACCGTCGAGGGCATCAGCCCGGAAACCGTCGCCCGGCAACTGGCCGACGAAGGCATATTTGTCTGGTCGGGACACAACTACGCCTGGGAGATCGTGCACCAGCTCGGCATTCCCGCAGAGCAGGGAGTCATCCGCATCGGCATTGCGCATTACAATACCGAAGCGGAAATCGCCGAAACCGTCGCCGCAGTGCATCGTATCGTCCGGATGCTTCGACAGACGCGCTGACCCGAACGGATGCTACCGGGCATCATCGTTCCGGTGAAGCTTGCCGTCACGCGTGCTTTCCCGCATCAATGCGTGGCAACTGCGTGGGGTAAAAATGCTTCGTGCCCAGAAGATCGCCGTCGACAAGGTCTATGTCCCGACTGCCCGGCGCAAGACGCTGCACCCCGAAACCGTGCGCTCCCTTGCCGAGGACATCGTGGAAAATGGCCTGAAGACGCCTATCCAGGTGCGTGTCGACGGGGCGCGGTTTGTGCTTGTCGAGGGTCTGCACCGGCTCGAAGCCTTCAAATGGCTCGGCGAGCCGACGATCGACGCCTATCTCGTGCAGGCCCGGAAGCACTGATGCGCCTGCCGGTGTGATCGGAAGGCAAATCACATCGCGCTGTGACCTCATGACAACACCGTGAACTTTCGGTGGGATTCAAACTTTCTTGGTAATTTCTCATTCATAAATGAGCCTGTTCGATCCGGCGGCGCATGCCCTCGGTCTGTTTCAGTTCTGCGTACAGGTCTCCATGCGTCCGGGAAGCTTCCTTCTTTCGCTCGCCGTTTGCCTTGCCCTTGCGGGCTGCACATCCAGTTCCGGCATAGACGAAATCCTCGCCCGCCCGTCGATGGAGGTGACGAGTTCGATCGCCAAGCCGGACAAGACGACGCCTCAGGAAATCGTGGCGCTCGTGGAGGAAGAGGAAGGCGTGGCCGCTCTCGCCGAAACCGCGCCCGCGCCATCCTCGGCGCCGTCCGTTCAGGCGCTCGCCATGATCGAGCCGAACAAGCCGGCCAGTGGTCTCAAGGCCAGCCTGACGCGGCCAAGCCCCCGCATCAAGGTTGAACGTCACCGGTTCCGGGACGCAAAGCCGATAAATTTCGGCAAGGCCAAGCCGCAGGACCTGCCGGTGCACGGCGTCGATGTTTCGCGCTGGCAGGCCAACATCGATTGGGCCAAGCTCAAGAGCCAGGGCGCCAATTTCGTCTTCATCAAGGCCACAGACGGCGGCGATCACCTCGACCCGATGTTCATGAAGAACTGGGTGAACGCGCACGAGGCCGGCCTGAAGCGCGGCGCCTACCATTTCTTCTACTGGTGCCGCACGGCAGGCGAGCAGGCGGACTGGTTCATCCGGAACGTGCCGAAAGTGGAGGGAGCGCTGCCGCCGGTGATCGACGTCGAGTACAATCATCTCTCGAACTGCAAGCGCCGGCTGCCGCGCGCCAAGGTCATCGAGAAGATGCAGGTGTTCATGGACAAGCTGGAAGCGCATTACGGCCAGCGTCCGATCATCTACACCGCGCCTGATTTTTACGCCGACAATCTGAAAGGCGAGTTTCTCGATTATCCGTTCTGGCTGCGCTCGGTCGCCGCTCATCCGTCAAAGCGCTATCCGGGCAGGAAATGGGTGTTCTGGCAGTATTCCGGCTCGGGCCTGTCGCAGGGCGTGAAGGGCAACATCGACCTTAACGTCTTCCACGGCACCGAAAAGCAGTGGCGCGATTGGGTCAACGGCGTGTCGTACACCGCGCGGGCAAACTGAACGGGCCGGATTTTCCGCGCCGGCCCGTTCGTTCAGCGGATCAGTTGGCCGCCAGCGTCATCGACGTGCCGGTGGCGGCGAGGTTGAGACCGAACTGACCGGTAAGCGACAACAATTGCAGGTGGATCGAACCGGACGTGCCGCCGACCAGGACGTTGCCGCCGATGCCTGCGCCCACCGTCGCCTCCAGCGTCGCTCCTTCATAGAGGCCCGCCAGCGAACCGCGGTGATAGCCGGCGGTTGGCGCGAAGACCGCCCAGATCAGCTTCTGGCGCGTGGTAAAGCCGAGGTCGACGCCGAGCTTGCGGATCGCGCCGGTATACGTGTCGGTTCTGCCGCGCGTCGATGTAAAGGCGCAGTTCACTTCCTTGGCGGACCCAAGCACATAGCCGACGCCGCCGTCGATGTCGCAGGACAGCGTGCCGATGCGTACGCCGCCGCGATCATCGGGTTCCTCGTGCTGAACATCCGCAGCGTTCGCTGCCGTTGCGAAAGCGAGCGGGGCGATGACTGCCGCTGCGAGAATGGATTTCATTTTTCTGCTCCGTTGGAACGACTGTCCCGGTATGCCCACCCGTGATTCCGAGCCCAGGGTGAAACGCCATCGTGGCGGAAGTGTTGCACGACCGCGCATGTTTCCCGGGTGTGGGCAGGCTCCTATTGTCCTTCCTGCGTAGCGCAGGAAGGACAATAGGATCGAAAGCAGTTTGTCGGGTCGCATCGCTGGATCCCGGTTTATCGGGAAAAAATCCACGGGCAGCAGGAAATAGAGGCGCGCCGCGCAAGGAAAGATGCGAGAAAATCAGGGAAGTACGCTGAGTTGAATGGCTCCCCGGGCCGGATTCGAACCAGCGACCAACCGGTTAACAGCCGGTTGCTCTACCACTGAGCTACCGGGGAACGAGAAGGCTCATGCGAACGCCGGTGCCTATAGCAAAGACTTTTCGGGATTGCAAAGAAGCTTTGGCAGTTTTTTTGTGGTGGGAGATCGAGCCCGATCCGACGGGTCTCATCTTGCCGCGTGCGGTCGCGTTACCCATGTTGGCGGGCTATGGGCCGACGCAAGATGAAAACGAATGATCGACTGCTTTCCGGCGCGATGATGCGCGGATGCCGATGCGCGGAGCTATGCGCATGACGGCGCGGCATCGGATACATCTTTTCGGAAGGCATTTTTCGCTTCCCAGGTCGCGACTCCTGCGGATCTGCATCGGCGTGGCGCTGGTCTTTTTCGGTATCCTCGGTTTCCTGCCCGTGCTGGGCTTCTGGATGATTCCGCTCGGATTGCTCGTGCTCTCGCACGATGTGCCGCGTGTTCGCCGGTGGCGGCGGCGCCTCCTCGTCTGGTGGGAGCGGCGCCGGAATGCCCGGCGCGCGGCAAAACAGGCTGACGACGCCTAGGCTGTAGTGACGATTTAGGGATTCCAGTTAAGTCGCAAATCAGATTCCATTCTGGCTTTTGGAGGTCAGTCATGGATGTGGATGGGCTGAGCAATGAACAGTGGCTGCGGATTGAGCCGTTTGTGCCGGGTGGTCGCAAGGGTCGACGTGGTCCACGCACCAACAACCGGCGCTTTGTCGACGCTTTGATCTGGATGGCCCGCTCGGGTGGACGCTGGCGTGATCTACCCGAGCGTTATGGCAACTATCAGACAGCCAAGCGGCGTTACTACCGCTGGATCGAGATGGGTGTGCTCGAAAAGCTGTTCGAGGCACTGGCCAAAGAAGCCGACCTCGATTGGGTCGCGATCGATTCCACCTCCATCCGCGCACAGCCCCAAGCCGCCGGGGCACGGCGGAAAAGGGGGGAGCGGACGCCCAGGGTCTTGGCCGTTCACGCGGCGGGCTAGGAACCAAGATCCATGCCGCCGTCGATGCGCTCGGCCTGCCGGTGCGCTTCGTGCTCTCGCCGGGCCACCGAGGCGATGTGATCTACGGCAAGGACCTGCTGGAAGGCCTTAAACCTCGCCACGTCATCGCCGACCGCGCCTATGACGCCGAGGCCTTCCACGACATCATTCTCGATGCTGGAGCTATCCCCGTCATTCCGCCAAGGCCCGAACGAAGGCGTCCTCACGCTTGCGACTGGCGCATCTACAAGGAACGAAACCTCATTGAGCGCTTCTTTGCCAAACTCAAGCAGTTCCGCCGCGTCGCAACGCGATACGACAAGCTCCTCGCAAACTTCCGAGGCTTCGTCCTCATCGCAGCCATAGCTATTTGGATCAGATAGTTAAATCGTCACTACAGCCTAGAACGCGCGCCGCCCTGTGGTGGCTCCCTGGCTCGATCTGTCGTCTATTCAAAGCTCAGCCCCCGGTTCCGCACGCTGTTGGTGCTGGTTTGCAATGACGTGTGGGCTAGCCTTTGGAATAGCGATCGTGTGCTTGACGCGCTTTCAGCCGCCACCTATTGAAACTCCCGCAGCGCACCTTCGACGGCCGGCCTCGTGGCGGAGTGGTTAC
Source organism: Rhizobiaceae bacterium (assembly GCA_023953845.1). Taxonomy (NCBI): domain Bacteria; kingdom Pseudomonadati; phylum Pseudomonadota; class Alphaproteobacteria; order Hyphomicrobiales; family Rhizobiaceae; species Rhizobiaceae bacterium. The sequence goes on from JAMLJC010000002.1 coordinate 691,605, forward strand.
GCAGAGGACTGCAAATCCTTGCACCCCGGTTCGATTCCGGGCGAGGCCTCCAGTCGTCGGGTGCTTCTGCGTTGGGCGACGACCGTCGCCGGAATCCGGCCCCTGCAGGGCGGCCATGACGCGGAACCGAGAACGATGACCCTGGATTTTACGGCGCTGCGCACGAAGATGGTCGACGGCCAGTTGCGCACCACCGACGTGACCGACCTCGCCATTCTCGATGCAGTCCTCGCCGTGCCGCGGGAGGAATTCGTTCCGTCGAAGCTTCGGCCGTTGGCCTACATCGACGAGGATATCGAGATTGCTCCCGCCGGCTCCGGCCCCGCGCGCTACCTCATGGAGCCGTCGCCCTTCGCGCGTCTGGTCCAACTCGCGGAGATCGCGCCGGGCGACCTCGTTCTCGACGTGGGATGCGGCACGGGCTATTCGTCCGCGATCCTGTCGCGCATAGCTGCGTCGGTGATCGCGCTGGAAGAAGATGCAGGGCTTGCCGAGCAGGCGCAGGCCAATCTCGAGCGTCTCGGCTATCATGGCGTCGCCGTCGTGCGCGGCCCGTTGGTGGCGGGTTACGCGGCCGAAGCGCCTTATGACGTCATCATGATCGAGGGCAGCGTGGAGGTTGTTCCCACTGCGCTTTTCGACCAGTTGAAGGAAGGCGGGCGGCTCGTCGCGGTGGAGGGCAAGGGCAATGCCGCCGTCGCAAAGGTTTACCTGAAGGCAGGCGAAGCCGTATCCGGACGCCACGCTTTCAATGCGGCAGTTAGGCCACTACCGGGCTTTGAAGTTGTGCGTGAATTCGAATTCTGACCTGTCTTGTCTTGCGGGGTGGCAAGAACCGTGTTGGCGTAGAAGCCTGATTGGCCGGTGGGGGTGCCGGGCCGATTCTTGTTGGATTTTGCTGGACTTTGACCAGCGGACGTTGCCGGACGCAATCCGGTTGACGTCGGAGTGAAAGGGACTGCCGTGTTCGGACGTCGAGCTTTTTTCGCTGCGGTCATGTTTTCCGCAACGGCGCTTTCGCCGCTCACCGCATCGGCCGAGACTCTGCTCGGCGCGCTTGCCAAAGCCTACACCAACAATTCGGAACTGAACGCGGCCCGCGCCGGCCTCAGGGTGACCGACGAGAATGTCGCGATTGCCAAGTCGGGATATCGCCCGGTCGTCACGGGAACCGGCTCCTACAGCGCGGCCGAGCAGAACGGGCTGGAGATTCAGACGGGTTCGTTCGGCGTGCAGATCCAGCAGACACTGTTCGACGGGTTTCAGACCCGGAATTCCGTGAAGGGCGCCGAGGCGAGGGTCCGGGCTTCTGTCGAATCGCTGCGCAACACGGAGCAGACCGTGCTCTTCAATGCGGCAAGCTCCTACATGAACGTCATTCGCGATCGCCAGATCGCGCTGCTGACGGAGCGCAATCTGGAATTCCTGACCGAGCAGGTGCGCGCGGCGCGCTCGCGCTTCGAGGTGGGCGAGGGAACCCGCACGGACGTGGCGCAGGCCGAGGCCAGCCGTTCGTCCGCGGAGGCGCAGCTTGCCGCCGCCAGGGCGCAGGCCCAGGCGAGCGCGGCGGAATATCGTCAGTATATCGGCGAAGACCCGGGGACGCTGAAGGGCGCCTCCGCCGCCAAGGGATTGCCGAAGGGCATGGATTCCGCCTTCGCGCTGGCTTCCGTGAAGCATCCGGCGATTCTTGCGACCACCCATCTGGTGGACGCCGCGGCGTTTTCCGTGAAGACCGCGGAAGGAGCTCTTTTCCCCCAACTCAGCGCAACGGCAGGCGTCTCGCGCAGCTTCCGCGAGACGAATGGCGGTTCGCTTTCCGACGGTTACACCAACTCCGCCAGCATCGGCGCCCAGATCACGGTGCCGATCTATCAGGGCGGCCGCGTCTCGGCGCAGGTGCGCCAGTCGAAGGAATCGCTCGGGCAGGCGCGCATTCAGGTCGACGTCACGCGCGACCAGGTTCGCGCCGCCGTCACCTCGGCATGGACGCAGTATATCGCGGCGCAGCAGCAGGTAACCGCGAACCGCGCGCTCGTGGCCGCCGCGCAACTCGCGCTCAACGGCGTCATCGAGGAGCGCAATGTCGGTCAGCGCACCACGCTCGACGTGCTCAACGCTCAGGCCGACGTCATCAGCGCCCAGATCAATCTTGCCGCGTCAGAGCGCGACGTGGTGGTGGCGAGCTACGCCACGCTCAGCGCCACAGGGCAACTCTCCGTCGAGAAGCTCGGACTCGCGGTCGAAAAGTATCGCCCGGAAGAGCACTACAATGCCGTCAAGGACAAGTGGTTCGGCTTGCGGACGCCTGACGGCCGCTGAGAGGCGTCCGCGCCCTTGTCACATATATTGTGAGAAAGGACGCGGCCCCACAGTTTGGGGATTCTCTCCCGTCCGTCGCTCGGCTATTTTCCTGACATCGATTCGAAATCGGATCGGGCACCGTTGAGGTGAACCGCAGAGTATGGGGCGGCAGGGACCATGGCACAGGCAAGCAGCGCGCAGCGCGAACCCTCGATGGAAGAAATCCTCGCCTCCATCCGCAGGATCATCGAGGACAGCGATGTCGAGAAGCGGCGCGACATCGAGGAAGCCGAGCCGGCTTTTGCCGCACCTGCCAACGATGGCATGGAGCGCTCCCACGACATTGAGGCGTTTCGGGCCGAGTTTCACGAGCCGGCGGCTGCAACGTCACCGTTCGATGCAGAGCCGGAGGCCCACGCTCACGCCGGGGCATCGGTCATCGAGCGGCGGAACGAACCGCCGGCCGAAACCGTAGTTGTTCCGACGCATATCGACACCGCGACGACTGAGCCGGATGTTGCAGGCTCCACACAGCCGATGGATGTCGCGGCTGCCGATCCGGCCCCGGCGCATATTGAATCCGAGACGTCGCGTCCGGTTTTCCCGGAATCTGTCGAGGCGATGGAACTGACGTTGACCGAGAATGGCGCGCAGGCCGGCGCCACTGACGCGCAGCCGCGTACGCCGCTGACCTCGGAGCAGACTGGTCGTCAGGTGGCCGCTGCTTTTGGCGAATTGTCCGAAGCCTTTGCCGCAAGCCGTCGCCGCAGCTTCGACGAGATGGCCGAGGAAATGCTGCGGCCCATGCTTCAGGACTGGCTGGACAACAATCTGCCGCATCTGGTCGAGAGACTGGTTCGCGAGGAGATCGAGCGTATCGCTCGCGGCTGATTTTCCGCGACAGACATGGTTGACGCCGCCCTAGGGCGGCGTTTTCGTTTGTTCGCGCGCTGATTGCCCGCAGTTGACTTGACGTTGCCCTTCCGATTTACAGCGGCAGGCCGGAGACCTTGCCCCGGCTCACCGACAAAAAGTGCCGGACGCCAGACAATGCTTGAGAAGACGTACGATTCCAGGACGGTCGAACCCAGGATCGCGAAGATCTGGGACCAGACCGAAGCGTTCCGCGCCGGCGCCGGGTCGCAGCCGGGGGCGGAGTCGTTCGCCATCGTCATTCCGCCGCCGAATGTCACCGGCTCTCTGCATATGGGCCACGCGCTCAACAACACGCTGCAGGATATCCTCGTCCGTTTCGAGCGCATGCGCGGCAAGAACGTGCTGTGGCAACCGGGAATGGATCACGCGGGCATCGCCACGCAGATGGTGGTCGAGCGCAAGTTGATGGAGCAGCAGATCCATCGGCGTGATCTGTCGCGCGAAGACTTCATCGCGAAGGTCTGGGAATGGAAGGCCGAGTCCGGCGGCATGATCTTCAACCAGCTTAAGCGGCTGGGCGCTTCCTGCGACTGGTCGCGCGAGCGTTTCACGATGGACGAGGGGCTGTCGGATGCGGTGCTGGAGGTCTTCGTCACGCTCTACAAGCAGGGCCTGATCTATAAGGACAAGCGGCTGGTCAACTGGGACCCGAAGCTGCTCACGGCCATTTCCGACCTCGAGGTCGAGCAGCAGGAGGTGAACGGCAATCTTTGGTACTTCCGCTATCCGGTCGAAGGCAAGAGCTTTGATCCGGAAGATCCGGCGACCTTCGTGACCGTCGCGACGACGCGGCCGGAGACGATGCTCGGCGACACGGCGGTCGCGGTGCATCCGGACGATGAACGCTTCAGGGATCTGGTCGGCAAGCATGTCGTGCTGCCGCTCGTCGGGCGGCGCATTCCGGTCGTCGCCGATGAGTATTCCGATCCCGAAAAGGGCACTGGCGCCGTAAAGATCACGCCCGCGCACGACTTCAACGATTTCGAGGTCGGCAAGCGCCACAAACTGCCTGCCATCAGCGTGCTGACCGTCGATGCCGCAATCGATCTCCGTGAAAACGAGGATTTCCTGAGCGGCGTCGAGCCGAGCACGATGCTGTCGGAGACGATCGATGCCCTTCAGGGGCTGGATCGTTTCGCGGCGCGCAAGCGCATCGTCGAAATGATGGAAGCGGGAGGTTATCTCGCCAAGGTCGAGCCGCATCGCCACATGGTGCCGCATGGTGATCGCGGCGGTGTGCCGATCGAGCCGTTCCTGACCGACCAATGGTACTTGAACGCGGCCGAACTGGCCAAGCCGGCGATCCGTTCGGTGCGCGAGGGCCGTACGAAGTTTGTCCCGAAGAATTGGGAAAAGACCTATTTCGACTGGATGGAGAACATCCAGCCGTGGTGCGTCTCGCGCCAGCTCTGGTGGGGTCATCAGATTCCGGCCTGGTACGGCCCTGACGGCGCGATCTTCGTCGAGAAGACGGAGGAGGAGGCGCTGGAGGCGGCAATCCAGCACTACATCGCCCATGAAGGGCCGTGGAAGGCATGGGTCGAGGAGAAGCTGGAGAACTTCCAGCCCGGTGACATCCTCACGCGCGACGAGGATGTCCTCGACACCTGGTTCTCCTCGGCGCTGTGGCCGTTCTCGACGCTCGGTTGGCCGGAGAAGACGCCCGAACTCAAGACTTATTACCAGACCGATGTTCTGGTGACAGGTTTCGATATCATTTTCTTCTGGGTTGCCCGGATGATGATGATGGGTCTTCATTTCATGGATGAAGAGCCGTTCCATACCGTTTATGTCCACGCGCTCGTTCGCGACAAGAACGGTCAGAAGATGTCGAAGTCGAAAGGCAACGTCATCGATCCGCTGGAACTGATCGACGAGTACGGCGCGGATGCGCTGCGTTTCACGCTGGCGATCATGGCGGCGCAGGGCAGGGACGTGAAGCTCGATCCGGCGCGTGTGGCGGGCTATCGCAACTTCTGCACGAAGCTCTGGAACGCCACCCGCTTCGCGGAAATGAATGGCGTCAGGCGCAACGACGAATTCTGGCTGAATGATGCGAAGCTGACCGTCAATCGCTGGATTCTGACAGAACTCACGCGCGCCGCGCGCGAGATCACGGATGGCATCACCTCCTATCGTTTCAATGATGCGGCGGGCGCGGCATACCGTTTCGTCTGGAACCTCTTTTGTGACTGGTATCTGGAACTGCTCAAGCCGATCTTTGCCGGTGACGATGAAGCGGCGAAGGCCGAAAGCCAGGCGGTGGCGGCTTTCGTGCTCGACGAGATCTACAAGCTTCTCCATCCGATGATGCCGTTCATGACGGAGGAGCTCTGGGCGCATACGGCCGGGGAGGGCAACACGCGCTCGACGCTGCTCTGCCACGCCGCCTGGCCGCAGCCGGACTTCGCCGACGAGGAGGCCGCAGGCGAGATCAACTGGCTGGTGGAACTGGTCGGCGGCATCCGTTCGGTCCGCGCCGAGATGAACGTCCCGCCTTCGGCTGTAGGGCCTTTGGTCGTCATCGGCGCCAATGCGGAAACCCGGGCAAGATTCGCGCGGCACGACTCGGCGATCAGGCGGCTGGCGCGCGTCGGCGAGATTTCCTTTGCGGACACCGCGCCGCAGGCTTCGGCTCAAATCGTCGTCGGGGAAGCGACGGCCAGCCTGCCGCTGGGCGATCTTATCGACCTGAAGGCCGAGGCCGCGCGTCTGCACAAGGAGATTGGTCGCGTGACCGAGGAGATCGCGCGCCTGTTCAAGAAGCTCTCGAACGAGAAATACGTCTCCAACGCGCCCGAGGAGGTGGTCGCCGCCGACCGCGAGAAACTCGGCGAGTTCGAGGCCACGCAGGCCAAATTGCGGGTCGCGCTCTCGCGGATCGAGGCCGGTGGCTGATTTGCTGCGTGCGCCGGAAGGCGCGTGCGCGGCAGCCTGAATGCGGCATCATGGTGGCCGAAGCGCCATCTTCCCGTCACTCTTGCGGCAATCCGACGGTTTTTCCGAGGATGTTGTCTTGTTGCAACACTGTGCGCGAAGATACGTAATCCGTTGATCCGGATTTGCTAAAAATTTGAAATTATTGCGAAAAGTAGCCGCGCTATAGTTGAGGCGCCGCAGATTTGAAGGCGATTTTGCTGGAGCGCCGCGCCACATTCGAACGTTGCGTAAATACTTCGAGCCAAAGATCCTAGTTGCTTGTGCGGGCATGAATCGTTCAGCTTGTCCGCAGTGGTTCGGAGGAGTCCAATGAACAAGAAAATTCTGGCCGCGCTCGGCGCAGGAGCCGCATTTCTGGCAATGTCGGCGCAGGCCAATGCGAACGGCTTCACGCGCGGCTCAGCCGATACGGACATTCTGTTCGAGGAAGGCAACTTCAACCTTCGCGCCGGCGCGACTTATGTGAGCCCCCAGCGCGAATACAGCCGGAACGCCAACCCCGCGCTCGTCGGCACAAGCTATCTGAACGACTATGTGGTCCCTTCGATCGCCGCCAAGCTGAATGTCACGGACAATGTGCGCTGCGCCTTCACCATGGTCGAGAACGCCGGAGGCGACGCCGAGTATGCGGCCCCCACCAGCACCGGAAAGATCAGCGAGAAGTTCGACACGACCGAACTGAGCGCGACCTGCGGCGTCAAGTTCAGCGCCGGACGCGGCAATCTCTGGCTGCTGGGCGGCGGCTATCTCGAGGATTTCGACTATCACCGCGTCAATGACTACACGTCGCTCGGACTCGGCTACGGCACGTTGAAGCTGGACGGGCAGGATCGCGGCTACCGCGTCGGCGTCGCCTACGAAATTCCCGAGATCGCGCTCCGCGCACAGCTTACCTATCGCTCCGGCACGGACTACGGCGCCGAGGGTCTGGTCACGGCGCCGGCCGCCATTCTTGCGCGCGCGTTGCGCAACAGCGGCGTGCCGGACAGCCAGAATCCGTTCGCCACCCTTCCGCCGGGGCTGCAGGTTCCCGTTCCGGCCCTTGGTATCGGCCACCTTCCGCAGATCGTCGAGCTGAAGGCCCAGACCGGCATCGCGCCCGGCTGGCTTGCTTTCGGCACCGTGCGCTGGACGAACTGGTCCGTGCAGGAAACGCTGGACATTCGCGCCGCCAGCAACGGGCTGCTCATCAGCCGCGACCGCTACTTCTGGGACGACGGCTGGACGATCACGGCAGGCGTCGGCCACGCCTTCACCGACACCGTTTCCGGCGCCCTCAGCCTGACCTGGGATCAGGGCGTCGGCACGGGATGGGACATCCAGACCGACACCTGGACGCTCGCTGGCGGTGTCTCGGCGAAGGATGCCCTCGGCGGCGAGTTGCGCGCGGGCCTTGCGGTCAGCTACCTCGAATCGGGCGAGGAGACGCAGTACGCGGCTGGGCTGAACTCGGCCGTGGACAGCGGCTGGGCTTACGGCGCCACGCTTTCCTACAAGGTGAAGTGGTAACGCCAGCGCTGTCCTTCAGGTTTCCAACCTCCCCGGCGCGCGGCGCCGGGGAGGCTGATGTTTTCCGGTCACAGGATGTGACAAGTTTCGCCGGCACCTGATGGAAAGCCCGGAATTGCTGCGTCGGCGAACAGCTTTGTGCTCTTTCAGCAACACTTTGTAGACGGCAGATGATGTATGTCTGCCGAAGAGCGGAACGCCAATTTCCCGCCATAAACCGGGAGCACGCCGATGCAGGCTCCGGTCGAGAGCAGGACAGCCGCAACCGCCGCGGCAAGGAAGAACATGAGCGTAAGGAGTGTTTTGGGGGCGATGGCGTCCGTCTGGCAAAGCCAGCCGGTGTGCTCGTCGTTCTCTTGGCTGTCCGGCCCCACTTTGGCCGAAATGGATCGGCAGGGTGGATTTGTCGGCTCGTCGCGCCGTTGCCTGGCAGCGGATTGGGCAAGTCGAACTGACATTGGTTTCACGGTCGCGATAGGCGGCCTTTTTGCGGGCGCCCGTCCGGGCGCGTCATTTGCGGCGAGGGCAATAGGATTGACGACGCGCGCGACGAGAACATCGCGCGGCACGTCAGAACTGTATTGTCGCGCAGGCGCCGTGTGGGCCGGATATGCTCCGGCCGGCGCGGACGGAAGATCGAACTGATGGCTATGCTGGTTTCGCGTTCTCTCTTTTCTGCAGTTTTCACCGCCTGTCTGCTGGGCGCGGGCAACTTTGCGCATGCTTTCGATACGACGGCCCCCAAGGCCGAGAAGTCGAGCCCGTGGGCGGTGTTCCAGCGCGGGTTCGACGCCTATCGCAGCGGTCACAAGGACGAGGCCGTGGAGGCGTATCGCTACGCGGCGGAGAACGGCCAGCTCGGCGCGACATGGAAGCTTGCCCGCATGTATGCCGAAGGCGACGGCGTCACGCGCGACGACCAGGAGGCCTTCAAGTTCTTCAGCGAGATCGTCGATCAGGAAGTCGAGCCCGGCAGCCCCGAGGAAAGCTACGTCTCCGACGCTTTGGTGGCGCTCGGCGGCTACATGAAGACAGGTATTCCGGGCGTCGTGAACGCCAATCCGATCGCCGCGCAGGAATACTACATGCGCGCCGCCGCCAATTATCGCAACGCGGATGCCCAGTTCGAAATGGGCAAGATGTTCCTGACGGGCGAAGGCGGCATGAAGGTCAGCGTCAAGCAGGCCGGCCGCTGGCTGCAGCTGGCCGCCGCGAAGGGGCATGCAGGGGCGCAGGCGACCCTCGGCAACCTGCTGTTCGAAAGCGGCAAGGTGGTGCGGGGTCTGGCGCTGATGACCGCTGCGCTGGAGCGTGCCGGTCCCGGGGACCAGTCCTGGATTCGCGGCATGCAGGAGCAGGCCTTCGCGCTCGCCGGCGAGGCGGATCGCCGCACGGCGATTGCGCTGGCCGAAGACATGCTCGCCAAAGGCACCAGCCAGTAAGCCGTCTGCGGCGGATTCAGGCCGACTGATCGTAGCGGCCGTCGCCGCCGGGCAGCTTTCGCAAGGCCTCCCCGACCTTTTGCGGCGGAATATCCGCCTGTTCCGCGAAGCTGAGCAGCGTCGGCTCGTGCGCCAGCACGAAGCCGAGCACCCCTGCGAGAAAGCCGGGTTCCGACGCCGCTCTCCGGATCATCGAAGCGTCGATGCCGGTGATTGCCAGGAAACGCCGCAAAAGCTCCGGGTCGGCAGCAATGAAACCCAATGCTGCGACGGCGACGCTCTCGGCGTTTTCTCGATCCATTGCGCACCTTCGCTCCCGGGATTGGCCAACATCGCCATTGGGCGATGACCGGAGCCTCTGTCAATCGCTGCCGTTTGTCGCCCGGATACGCATTTTTCGCTGAAGCGACAGGGGTTTGCGTTTCGTCAATGTTCTGGCGTTATTGATTTTATGAGATTCGCGCGTCGCGGGAGCCGTCTCCCGGGGGCGGCGGGGCAGGATGACGATGCCTAAAAAGGTGATGATAGTCGAAGACAACGAGCTGAACATGAAGCTCTTCCGCGACCTCATCGAGGCCAGCGGCTACGAGACCGTTCGCACGCGCAACGGACTGGAGGCGCTGGATCTTGCGCGCGCGCATCGGCCCGATCTCATTCTGATGGACATACAGCTGCCCGAAGTATCGGGACTTGAAGTCACGAAGTGGCTCAAGGAAGACGACGATCTGCACAAGATCCCGGTGATCGCCGTCACCGCCTTCGCGATGAAAGGCGACGAGGAGCGAATCCGTCAGGGCGGCTGTGAAGCTTATATTTCGAAACCCATATCCGTGCCCCGCTTCATAGAAACGATCAAATCCTATCTGGGCGACGCATGACCCGGGTTACCGGCGTCGGAGAGTGCATCGAATGACCGCGCGTATTCTTGTCGTGGACGACATTCCGGCCAATGTAAGACTGCTCGAAGTGCGGCTTCTGGCGGAGTATTTCGAGGTTGTCACCGCCAGCAACGGGCCGGATGCGCTCGAAGCATGCGAAAATGGCAAGATCGACGTCGTCCTGCTGGACGTCATGATGCCGGGCATGGACGGTATTGAGGTCTGCCGCCGTCTGAAGAGCGATCCCGCCACGTCGCATATCCCGGTCGTCATGGTGACCGCGCTCGACCAGATTTCGGATCGCGTGCGCGGCCTGGAGGCAGGCGCCGACGATTTCCTGACCAAGCCGGTCAACGATCTCCAGCTCATGACGCGCGTGAAGAGCCTCGTGCGCCTGAAGTCGCTGACCGACGAACTCCGCCTGCGCGCTTCCACCACCAGGAATCTTGGCATCGAGGAACTTCTGAGCCGCAGCAGCCCGGACCTGTTCTCCCGGCCGCGGGTCCTGCTCGTGGACGAGCAGCCATCGAGCAGCCAGCGCATCTCCGCCATGCTGGCCAACGCCGCCGACGTCGACGTCAGCGTCGACCCGCAGGCCGCCATTTTCCAGGCCGCCGATCACCCTTATGACTGCGTGCTCATCTCGGGCCGCTTCAAGGACTTCGATCCTCTGCGCCTTTGCTCGCAATTGCGGTCGGTCGACAGGACCCGGCTGATCCCGATCATGCTGATGGTCGAGCCGGGGGACGATGCGCGCATCGTCCGCGGTCTGGAACTCGGCATCAACGATTATCTCGTGCGGCCTGTCGATCGCCACGAATTGCTCGCCCGTCTCGACACGCAGGTCCGCCGCAAGCGCTACAACGACCATCTTCGCGCCAGCGTCGCACAGACCATCGAAATGGCGGTCACAGACGGTCTCACCGGGCTGCACAACAGGCGTTATCTCGACAGCCACATAAAGACGCTGTGCGACCGCGCCGCGAGCCGCAAACGGCCGCTCTCCGTCATGCTGACGGACATCGACAGGTTCAAGTCCGTGAATGACACCTACGGGCACGACGCCGGCGATCGCGTGCTGCGCGAATTTGCACGGCGTCTGCGCAAGAATGTGCGGGGCATCGATCTCGCCTGCCGCTATGGCGGCGAGGAGTTCATCGTCGTGATGCCCGATACGGATGCCCAGATCGCCGAGATGGTCGCGGAGCGCGTCCGCTCTCAGATCGCCGCGACGCCGTTCAGCCTCGGCGAGGAAAAGCCGTCGCTCGATATCACCGTGAGTGTCGGCGTCTCGACCCTGCTCAGAGGCAGCGACACGCCGGATGACCTCATCAAGCGCGCCGATGTCGCGCTTTACGAGGCCAAGACAGGTGGTCGAAACCGCGTCGTCGCCAAGGCGGCGTAGCCGCCGGATTTCAATGAGCCGCCGCTGAAAAAGGCGTCGAGGCGTTCCGCAGCCCCGGCGGAAATTTACCGTATTTGCTTGATTCGGGAACGTAGGTTAAGAAATTGTTGATTTTTCAGCGGTTCTGCGCAAATCTTTGCCTCGAAGGCTGAGCGCTCCGGCTTGAGGTTTACAACTGCCGGTAGCGTTGACTTACCCCATGATGCTCAGGTCCGCCGCATCTCCTGGGTCCGTGGGGTTGGCCGGTCGGCGCCGACACAAGTGGCCTCCTCGTACCGCTGTCGGATGCCGGCCGGCCCCCTTTGCTTCCAGACCTTGAAATGAAATCGACCGCCGCCGGGGCGCCTTGCCGTCTTCGCTGAGGCTCCGGGCAGCGCGAAATTCACGACGCCGCAAATGAAAACGCCGCCCGGAGGCGGCGTATGGATCGTGACGGCCCGAAGGAGCTGTTACTTGATCTTCGTTTCCTTGAACTCGACGTGCTTCTTGGCAACTGGATCGTACTTCCGGAACGACAGTTTTTCGGTCTTCGTGCGGCTGTTCTTGCTCGTCACGTAGAAGAAGCCGGTGTCGGCGGTGGAAAGAAGCTTGATCTTGATATTCGCGGCTTTTGCCATTTTTCTCGTCCGATCTGTTGGGGCTCATACCGCTGAAACGCGAGCATAGCGCCCGGATGCGGAAATTTCCGCGGAGACATACTGATGGCTGCGCGAAAGTCAAGCCGACGGGCGCATTTCGACGCCTGTAGGCGCTATCTGCCAGCGACGAGCCGCCAGACACCAAGCACGATATAAGCTGCGAAGAAGGCAGCAAGCGAGTAGCCGAAGCCGGGCGCGCCGAAGACGTCGATGCCGAAACCGACGAATTGCGGGCCGACGAGCATGCCGACCCCATAGCAGAAGACGAAGGCGGCGTTGGCGTTGGCGAGTTCGCGGCCGGAGAGGCGCGAGCCGAGATGCGCGAGGCCGATCGTGTACATGGCGGCCACCGCGCCGCCCCAGACGAACAGCAGGCTCGCCATCAGATACCAGTGACCGGCGATCAGGGGCAGGGCGAGCATCCCGGCCAGCCCGACGGAGGCACAGAGCATCAGAAGATGCCGGCGGTCGCGGATTCGATCGCTGACCATGCCGAGCGGTATCTGCAGGAGCACGTTGCCGAGCCCGACCATGGAAAGCAGGATGGCGGTGTCTGCTTCCGGATAACCAATGCGGGCGCCATAAACGGGAAACAGCGCAAAACCTCCCGTTTCCACCGCGCCGAAGACCAGCACGGCGGCCGTCGCCGTCGGCACCAGCCAGACATAGCGTAGGAAGCCGCTCTTGCTTTCGCTGTCTTCAAGCATCGGCGGACTTTCGCGCCATGCGGCGACAACGGGGATGGCGGCGACCATCACGATAACGAAGGCGGTTCCGAAGGGCAGGAAACCCTGACTGCCCATGAGTGCGAAGAGCCATGGGCCGAAGGCGAACCCCAGCGAGAGCACGGTGGCGTAGACGCCGAGCACCAGTCCACGATGCTTCGGCGGCGCCGACATGCTGATCCAGTACTCCGACAGGATGAACAGCGTCGTGAGCGCGACGTGAAGGACGGCGCGCAACGGAAACCACATCCAAAAGGCTTGCGCGAAATAGAAGCCGAGAAAGGACAACGCACCCAGCACGATCATCGCGAGGATCGTCGGCACCACGCCGAAGCGAGCGGCGAGTGGCGTGGCAAGCGGTGCTGCTGCGATCGACGCGATGCCGGCAACGGCCGTGTTCGCGCCGATCATGCTCGCGGAATATCCGCGCTGCTCGAGGATGATGCTGAGCAGCGGAACACCGAGGCCGATCGCCGTGCCCACGACGCTGATGGAGGCGATGGCCGCCGAAATCGACAGCCAGCGCACCTTGGCGGGGGCTTCTGCGGCCCGCTCTCGAATGTCGGCGGTCATTGTCGTGTCAGAGAATGTCGCGAACGACGCGGCTGTGCTTCAGACGGTAGAACGGAACCGGCCCGCCCGGCCTGAGTTCCGGATCCTGATCCAGCCGCATCTGCAGTTCCTTGAGGATCGTCTTGGTGATCCGCGGCAGATCGAGTTCGTGGGCGTCGGCGATGGGCAGCCACACCAGCTCCTCGAGCTCGCCGGTCGGGCCGCCGTCCGGCAGAGCGACGGCAACCTCGTCGCGCCATGCCGACAGGAAGCGTGTGTCAAAACGCCTGATCCTGCCGGGCGGCGTGATGGCGCGAGCCACGAAGCGCACGCCTTCCAGGGAGGGGCGAACCCCATGCTCGGCAAAAGCCTGCCAGCTCGTTTTATCGGTCGAGAACGATTCTTTACGGCCGATCAGCAGGCCGGCTTCCTCGTAGGTTTCGCGCAGCGCCGACAGCGCGATGGCTTGAGCGCGCGTCGCAGTCGCGCGCGTGCCGGCGATCAGACGCGCGGCTTCAACCTCGGGCAGGCCGGCTGCAACGGGGACGCGGCTGTCGGCAGGGTCGGTGCGCCCACCGGGAAACACGAACTTTCCGGGCATGAAGGCGTGCCGGTGATGCCGCCGCCCCATCAGCACAAGGACGTCGTTGCCCTTGCGATCGAGAAGAATCAGGGTTGCCGCATCGCGCGGCCGCTTTGGACCTGCGCCGATCGAAAAGTCATTCGCTTCGGAACTGTTGAGAGCCGCCCGCGTCATTCCCTCAAACACGTCGGTAAACCTTCTCAGAGTTCCGGATGCGTCTCGACGCGGTCGGCCTCGTCGCCGAAGCCGTGCATGTAAAGCGCCCACTGCAATCCGACGACCGCGCCCTTGACCGGGCGCAACAGCGCCAGCGAACCGACAATGGTCGCCGGAACCCACATCAGCATATGTTGCAGCAGCGAGAGGTTGGTCGTCGCCTCGACGCCCATGAACGCGCCGACGACGATATGGCCGACGACGACGATGACCAGATAGGCGGGAAGATCGTCCGCGCGGTGGTGGTGGATTTCCTCACCGCAGACTTCGCAATGATCGACCGTCTTGATGAAGGAGGCGAACAGGTGCCCGGAGCCGCAGCGCGGACATTTTCCCAGCATGCCGCGCTTTATCGACTCCCAGACGGGCCGCGCCGTGCGTCCGCTATGATGTTCGCCACCGAAAGCCTGCTCTTCCATCAACGTCTCCTGCCACGCGCCCTGTCTCGTCCCTGAGCAGCGCGCTGGCGTCCTTTCTGCCCGCGTGACTTGTTGAAGGACCTGGTGGAGCCGGGCAGGGGCTTCGGTTCGGTCAGCATTTCAAAGCGCATCGCGCCTGCCAGCGGCGCTACTTCGACCAGCCGGACCTCGACCCTGTCGGCGAGTTGAAAACCCTTGCGGGTGCGCTCGCCAAAGAGCGCATGGGCAGCTTCGTCGTAGATATAGTAGTCGCCTTCCAAAGATGACACGGGGACGAAACCGTCTGCGCCAAAATGCGGCAGTTGCACGAAAAGGCCAGCCTTCGTCACGCCGGAAATACGCGCGTCGAACGTATCGTTGATACGCTCCGCGAGATAGGCGGCGACAAGCCGGTCGACCGTGTCCCGCTCGGCCGCCATGGCGCGGCGTTCGCTGGCGGAGATGAGCGCTGCGATTTCTTCCAGCCGCGCTTCCTCGTCGCCGGTCAGGCCATCCGGGCCAAGGCCCAACGCCGAGATCAGCGCACGGTGCACGATTAGGTCGGAGTAGCGGCGGATCGGAGAGGTGAAATGAGCATAGCGCCGGAGGTTGAGGCCGAAATGGCCGATGTTCTTCGGCGCGTATTCCGCCTGGCTCTGGGAGCGCAGCACGACCTCGTTGACCAGCGCCTCGTTGTCGTTCCCGCGCACCCGGTCGAGTATTGAATTGAACTGCGCAGGCCTGAGTTGCGGCCCGCGGGCGAGCGACAGGCCGACCGTCGTCAGGAATTCACGCAGCGTCTCCTGCTTGGCGAGCGACGGCGCGTCATGGATGCGGTAGACGAGCGCCTGATTCTTCTGCTCCAGGGTCTCGGCTGCGGCGACATTCGCCTGGATCATGAACTCTTCGATGAGCTTGTGCGCGTCAAGCCGTTCGGGGATCACGACGCGATCCACCGTGCCGTCCGGCTTCAGCAGGATTTTCCGTTCGGGCAGGTCTAGTTCCAGCGGCTGCCGCGCTTCGCGGCCGCGCTTCAGCACCGCGTAAGCGTCCCATAGCGGCTTCAGCACCGTGTCGAGGATCGGCGCCGTCTTGTCGTCCGGGTGTCCGTCGATCGCCGCCTGAGCCTGCGGATAGGCGAGCCGGGCGGCCGATTTCATCATTACGCGGTGGAAGGAGTGGCGGATCTTCCGACCGTCGGCGGCAAAGGTCATCTTCACCGCCATAGCCGGCCGGTCGACGTTTTCGCGCAGCGAGCAGAGGTCGTTCGAAATGCGTTCGGGCAGCATCGGCACGACGCGGTCCGGAAAATAGACCGAATTGCCGCGCTTCAGCGCCTCGCGGTCCAGCGCGGAGCCGGGCCGCACATAGGCGGCAACATCGGCGATCGCTACCCAAACCACAGCACCGCCGCGATTCTTCTCGTCGTCGTCGGGAGCCGCGAACACGGCATCGTCGTGATCCTTGGCGTCGGCGGGATCGATGGTGATCAGCGGCAGGTCGCGCCAGTCCTCACGCCCGGCCATCGTTGCCGGCTTGACGCTTTCAGCGTCGGCGAGGGCCGCCGGCGGAAAGATATGCGGAATATCGTGGGCATGGATGGCGATCATCGAGACCGCCTTTTCCGACGTTATCGAGCCGAGCACCGTCAGGACCTTGGCGCGCGGCAGTCCGTAGCGGCCAACCTTGACCGGCTGCGCTTCCACCAGATCGCCGGGCTTCGCCTCGCCGATGAACTCTGGGTCGATTACCAGTTCGGGCTGGCGTCGTTCCACGGGTTCAAGCCGGAACGTGCCGTCGCGGCCGGCTCGCAGGACGCCGAGCACGGCTTCCTGCCGGCGATCGAACACCTTCATCACCCGTGCGGTATAGGCCGGGCCTTCTTCGCTCTTGTTGCGGAAGGTCTTTGCCAGCACGCGGTCGCCGATGCCGGGAGCAGGCCCCTTGTCGCCGCGGGAAACGCGGATCGACACGATCGGCACCTCGTCGTCGTCCCGCTCGGCGGGCCGCGCCAGCAACCCGCCGTCGCGGTCGCGTCCAAAAATCTCGAGAACCGTCACGGGAGGCAGGGTGCCGGGGCGTGACAGCCGCTTGCGGCTGCCTTCCAGCAGGCCCTCGTCCTGCAGATCGCGCAGCATGTCCTTCAGCCATACGCGATCCGCGCCCTTCAGGCCGAACGCTTTCGCGATCTCGCGTTTGCCCGCCTGATCGGGATTTTCGGTGATGTAGGCAAGAATCTGCTCGCGCGTCGTGCGGAAGTCTCCCGGTTCCGCGCCGTCTCTCACAGCGCTGCCGCTCCGGCTTGTATTCCTGTTACGGCCGGAAATGCTGCGTGCCAATCGATCCTATTCCTTTGCCTTGCCGGCCCTGGCGGTTTTGCCGCCCGCCTTTCCTGCCGCTTTCCGCGCCGGCTTCTTGCCGCCGCCCTTGGCCTCGCGCTCCGCGATCAGGGCCACGGCCTCGTCGAGCGTCACCGCCATGGGTTCCTTGCCCTTCGGCAGTGTTGCGTTGACCTTGCCGAAATTGACGTAGGGTCCATAGCGCCCGTCCCGGACGGTGATGTTGCCGCCGCCCGCCGGATGCGCGCCCAGATCCTTCAACGCAGCCGGCGTTCCGGCGTTGCGTCCGCCTTTCGCCTTGCTCTGCTTCTCAGCGATCACCGAGACGGCACGGTTGAGGCCGATGGAGAAAACGTCCTCCGGCGATTCAAGGTTCGCATATGTGCCGTCATGAAGCACGAACGGCCCGTATCGGCCGATGCCGGCGGAGATCATCTTGCCGGTCTCCGGATGCTTGCCAACGTTGCGCGGGAGCGAAAGCAGCGCCAGCGCCTTCTCGTGGTCGACGCTTTCCGCCGTCCAGCCCTTTGGCAGGCTGGCGCGCTTGGCGTCCTTGCCGTCGCCGCGCTGGACATAGGGGCCGAAGCGCCCGGACTTCAACACGATCTCTTCGGAAGTATAAGGGTCCTTGCCGAGCAGCTTATCGCCGCCCTCGGCCGCCGCCGCGTCACCATTGCCATTGGCGTCGCCGCCGAGCTGGCGCGTGTAGCTGCATTCAGGATAATTCGAGCAACCGACGAAGGCGCCGAACTTGCCGAGTTTCAGCGACAGGTTTCCAGTGCCGCATTTCGGGCAGATGCGCGGATTGGAGCCGTCCTCGCGGGCCGGGAAGACCAGCGGCGCCAGTTCCTCGTTCAGTGCCTCCAGCACGTCGGTGACGCGCAGTTCCTTGATGTCGGCGACAGCCTTGGAGAAATCGTTCCAGAAATCGCGCAGCACTTCCCGCCAGGCGAGCTTGCCGTCCGAGATCTCGTCCAGCTTCTCTTCCAGAGCAGCGGTGAAGTCGTACTCGACATATTTCTCGAAGAAGCTTTCAAGGAAGGCAGTGACCAGCCGGCCCTTGGCCTCGGGCACCAGCTTGCGCTTGTCGATCACCACATATTCGCGATCTTCCAGCGTCTTCAGCGTGGCGGCATATGTCGAGGGACGGCCGATGCCGAGCTCCTCCAGCTTCTTGATCAGGCTCGCCTCGGAATAGCGCGGCGGCGGCTCGGTCGAGTGCTGCGTGGCGGTTATCTTCTCGCGTTTCAGATCCTCGCCTGAGCGGATGTCGGGAAGACGCCTGTTTTCCTCGTCCTCCGAATCCTCGTCGCGCTGGTCCGTGTAAGCGGCGATGAAGCCGTCGAAGCGGATCACCGAGCCCACAGCGCGAAGGCCTGCCGTGCGCGCGCCGTTCCGCGCCTCGATCTCGACAGTGGTGCGCTCGATCTCTGCCGGCTGCATCTGGCTGGCGATGGCGCGCTTCCAGATCATCTCGTAGAGGCGCGCCTGGTCGGCGTCGAGATACTTTCGGACCTGGTCCGGAGTTCGCGAGAAGTCGGTCGGGCGGATCGCCTCGTGCGCTTCCTGCGCGTTCTTCGCCTTGGTGGAGTAGTATCGCGGCTTTTCAGGCAGATACTTTTCACCGAATTCCTTGCCGATGGCGCTGCGGGCCGCCGCGATCGCCTCCGGCGCGATCTGTACGCCGTCCGTTCGCATGTAAGTGATGAGGCCGGCCGTCTCTCCGCCTATGTCGGTGCCTTCATAAAGCCGCTGCGCTACCTGCATGGTGCGCGTCGCCGAGAAGCCGAGGCGCGAAGAGGCGGCCTGCTGCAAGGTGGACGTGGTGAAGGGCGGGGCCGGGTTGCGCTTCGTGGGCTTCGCCTCGACCGTCAGAACGCGGAACGACGCGCCTTCGAGCATGGCCTTGATGCCATCGGCCTGCTCCTTCGAGCCGATATCCAGCTTTTGCAGCTTCTTGCCTTCATAGGCCGTCAGCCGCGCCTCGAAGCTGTCTTTGCGCGGCGTGCCGAGAATGGCGGCGATCTGCCAGTATTCCTCGCGGATGAAGCGCTCGATCTCCGCCTCGCGATCGCAGACGAGTCGCAGCGCGACGGATTGCACGCGGCCGGCCGAGCGGGCGCCCGGCAGCTTGCGCCAGAGCACCGGCGAGAGCGTGAAGCCGACGAGGTAGTCGAGCGCGCGCCGGGCGAGGTAGGCCTCGACCAACGGCGAATCGATGTCGCGCGGATTCGCCATCGCGTCGAGCACGGATTGCTTGGTGATCGCGTTGAAGACGACACGGCTGATCTTCTTGTCCTTCAGCGCGCGCTTCTGCTTGAGAACTTCCAGCACATGCCAGGAAATCGCTTCTCCCTCGCGATCCGGATCGGTTGCGAGGATAAGCCCGTCGGCTTCCTTCACCGCCTTGGCGATGTCCGTCAGCCGCTTGGAGGAGGGGCCGTCGACCTCCCATGACATGGCGAAATCTTCATCCGGCTTGACCGAGCCGTCCTTCGCCGGCAGGTCCCGGACATGGCCGAAGGAGGCCAGAACCTTGTAGTTCCGGCCGAGATACTTGTTGATTGTCTTCGCCTTGGCGGGCGATTCGACGACGACGACGTCCATTCGTTCTCACTGAAAGAATACGACCCGCAAGGATCGACGATGCAGGCGTCTGACGGCGACGGCATCAAAATCGTCCGTCACATGGCCGTGCTTTTCGTGCAGGTCAAGGGCAAGCAGTCAGAAACGCGCATTTGAACCGAATGCAACCTTGACGATGTAGTGGTCTCTGATACAACTTGAAGTAGGGAGTAGAGATAAGCATTTCGCGCAGTGCAACGTGAACGGGCGAGGCCCCATGGCGGGGGCGGATAGAGATTCACAGCATCTGCGCAAAGGACAGGCGACACATCGATGTTGAGAAAGTCGCGCATTGCAGTCGAGCAAACGGAGACGCTGGAATATCTTCAGTCGATGCTTGCCCAGTTGCGTACGCTTGCCCAGGCAGAACATCACGACATGCTCGCCTATCTGATCGATATGGCGCATATGGAAGCCGTGGATATCGCGCGCGGCACGCGGCCTTCATCGGTCCGCAAAGATTAGCGAGACCGCGCCGCCTGCATGCCGTTCGATTCGGCCGGCCAGATCGAGCTCCATCAGAATCACGAAGACCTGCGCGGGGTGAAGCCCCGTATGGGCAATCAGCTCGTCCATGCTGACCGGCGTTTGTCCAAGCGCTTCGATCAACAGGGCGCGATCGCCGTCGACGGGAGACGGCGTGCCGCTGACATCAGCCGGTTCGGCGAATCGCACCATCGCCGGTAACGGGCGGTCGATCAGCGGCGCGATCTGTTCGAGCACATCCTGTATCCCGGTGACGAGCACCGCGCCGTCCTTGAGCAGGCCGTTCGTTCCCTCCGATCGCGGGTCCAGCGGCGATCCGGGTACCGCGAACACGATCCGCCCCATCTCGCCGGCGAGGCGCGCGCTGATGAGCGATCCCGACCGCCTGGCGGCCTCCACGACGAGCAGCCCGAGCGACAGGCCGGCGATAAGCCGGTTGCGTCGCGGAAAATCCTGCGCCCGCGGCTCCCATCCGAACGGCATCTCGGAGATCACCGCGCCGCCACGCTCTGCGATTTCGGCCAGAAGGTCGGCGTTCTGCGGCGGGTAGGGGCGGTCGATGCCGCCCGCGACACAGGCGATGGTGCCTGTCGCCAAGGCCCCCTGATGCGCGGCGGTGTCGATGCCGCGCGCCAGACCTGAGATGACAGCATATCCTCCACGGCCGAGCTCGGAAGCGATCTGCCGTGCGAATTTCATGCCGGCCAGCGAGGCATTGCGCGCCCCGACAATCGCAACGGGCGGCAGTTTGAAGGCAGCCGTTGCGCCTTTTACCGCGAGCAGCGGCGGCGGCATGTCCATCTGACGCAGCACGGGCGGATAATCGGCCTCGCCGATGGCGATGAAGACGGCGCCTGCCTTCTCCGCCCGCTCGATTTCCGCCTCGGCCTCCGCGACTGTCGGCACGCGCGGAGGCTTGCCGCCCCCTTGCTGCGCAAGGTGCGGCAGCGCTTCGATCGCGGCATCTGCCGATCCGTAGCGGTTTATCAGGGAGCGGAAGGTGGACGGCCCGACATTCGGCGTCCGTATCAGGCGGAGCCAGGCGATACGCTGGCGCTCGGAAAGGCGCCGGCCTGCGCTCGTCGAGGCGTCGGCCATGCTACTTCGCGCCGATCTTGCTTTCGGTGCCGGCCAGCAGTCGCTCGATATTCGCGCGGTGCTTCCAGAAGACGAGGATCGTCATGACGGCGAACAGCGCGGCAACCGCGCTCGCCCCGTAGAGATAGAGAAAGATCGGCGTGACCAGCGTGGCCACCATGCCGGCCAGCGAGGAATACCGGGTCAGCGAGGCGACGGCCAGCCAGACGATGGCGAATGCGATCAGCGCGGGCCAGGCCAGCGCCAGCAATACGCCGATATAGGTCGAGACTCCCTTGCCCCCCTTGAATCCGAGCCATGCGGGAAAGAGGTGGCCAAGGAAAGCGGCGAAGCCGGCCGCCATCGCCGGCGTGAGCCCCCAGCGCAGCGCGATCCATACGGCAACCGAACCCTTCAGCGCGTCGAGCAGGAAGGTCAGGCCGGCGAGACCCTTTCGGCCCGTCCTCAGAACGTTCGTCGCGCCGATATTGCCGGAGCCGATGCCGCGCACGTCGCCGAGGCCGGCAGCGCGGGTGATCACCAGTCCGAACGGGATGGAGCCAAGCAGATAGCCGACGATCAGAAAAAGGATGACGATGAGCGCGCCGGCTTCCGCCACGGTCCCCTCTGCCATCACTCTCCTCCACGCTCCTCGAATACTGTGCGTCCGCCTACCATCGTTTGCAAGACCTTGCCCTGCAGGCGGGCGCTTTCGAAGCAGGTGTTCTTTGAGCGCGAGCGGATGTCAGCCTCACGCACCACCCATGGCGCGTCGAGGTCGATCACGGCAAGATCGGCCGGCGCGCCCTGAGCCAGTGATCCTCCGGGCAAGCCGAAGAGGCGCGCCGGCGTCGTTGACATCGCCTCGATGAGCCGGATCAGCGGCACGTCGCCATTGTGATGGAGCCTGAGGGCGACGGCCAGCAGCGTCTCCAGCCCGATGGCGCCGTCGGCCGCATCGGCGAAGGGCAGGCGCTTCGTGTCGACGTCCTGAGGATCGTGAGACGACACGATAATGTCGATCACGCCCTCCCGAAGCGCCTCGATCGCCGCGATACGATCCTCTTCCGCGCGCAGGGGCGGTGAAAGCTTGAAGAAAGTGCGGTATTCGCCGACGTCGTTGTCGTTCAGCGCGAGATGGTTGATCGACACCCCGGCCGTGACGTTCGCACCGTCGGCCTTGGCGCGGGCAATGGCCTGCGCCGACATGGCGGTCGAGATTTTTGCCGCGTGATAGGCGCCGCGCGTCAGCCGCGCCAGCATCAGGTCGCGCTCCAGCGGAATGGCTTCTGCCTCGCGCGGAATGCCGGAAAGGCCGAGCCAGCTCGCATAGAGGCCTTCATTCATGACGCCCGATCCCGCAAGGTCCGCATCCTGCGTCTCATGGGCGATCACCGCGCCGAAATCCCGCGCATAGGTGAGGGCGCGACGCATGACGAGGGCGTTGGCAATGGTGTGCCGGCCTTCGGTGAAGGCAACGGCGCCAGCCTCGCGCAGAAGACCGAATTCGGTCATCTCGCGGCCCTGCAGGCCCTTGGTGACCGCCGCCGCCGGATAGACGTTGACCGAGGCGGTGTCGCGCGCCGCGCGAAGAACGAATTCCACCAGCGCCACGTCGTCTATGACCGGATTGGTGTCAGGCATCATCACGATGGAGGTGACGCCCCCGGCGGCGGCGGCCACGCTTGCCGAGGCGATGGTCTCACGATGTTCCGCGCCGGGCTCGCCGACAAAAACCCGTCCGTCGATCAGACCGGGGATGATGGCCTTGCCGTGACAGTGAACGACCTTCGCACCGTCCGGCGTGCCCTGGTTCAGCGCGGATTCGCCGGCCGCCGCGATCGTCCCGCCGTCGACGATGACCGCGCCGATCTCGTCCATCCCGCGCGACGGGTCGATGATTCGCGCATGGGTGAAAACCGTGATGCTCACGCGTCGCCTTCCCGGTTGCGGTGCGTGTCGAGCAGCGCCTCCATCACCGCCATGCGCACCGCCACGCCCATCTCGACCTGTTCCTGGATCACGCTTTGCGGCCCGTCGGCGATTTCCGACGCGATCTCGACGCCGCGATTCATCGGCCCCGGATGCATGACGAGCGCATCCTCCTTCGCCGCTTTCAGCTTCTCCGCATCGAGGCCGAAATAGCGGAAATACTCGCGCGTGGAGGGCACGAAGGCGCCGCTCATGCGCTCGCGCTGCAGCCGCAGCATCATCACCACGTCGGCGTCCTTCAGCCCTTCGCGCATGGTGTGCGAGACCTCGACGCTCATGTCGGCGATGCCGGTAGGCAGCAGGGTGGAAGGGGCGACGACCCGCACCCGTGCACCGAGCGCGTTGAGCAGCATGATGTTCGAGCGCGCCACCCGCGAATGCAGGATGTCGCCGCAGATCGCCACTGTCAGCCCCGCGATCCGGCCCTTGGCGCGCCGGATGGTCAGCGCGTCGAGCAATGCCTGGGTGGGGTGCTCATGCGCGCCGTCGCCGGCGTTGACCACCGAGCAGCCGACTTTCTGCGCCAGCAGTGCCGCCGCGCCTGCCGACTGGTGCCGGATGATGAGGATGTCCGGCCGCATGGCGTTCAGCGTGATCGCGGTGTCGATCAGCGTTTCGCCCTTTTTCACCGAGGAACTGGCGACCGACATGTTCATCACGTCCGCGCCTAGGCGCTTTCCCGCCAGTTCGAATGACGATTGCGTTCGCGTGGAGGCCTCGAAGAAAAGATTGATCTGCGTGCGGCCACGCAGGGTGGCACTCTTCTTCTCCCGCTGACGGGAGAAAGGCACGGCCGCGTCGGCCCGGTCGAGCAGCATCACTATGTCCAAAGGCGACATGTCGCGTATGCCAAGCAGATGGCGATGCGGGTAGAGCGGCGGAAGGGTCGGCTCGGTCATGTCAAGGCGCTGCTATAGGCGGGGGTGCGCCGTGCTGCAAGCCGCCGCCGGGGATAGTGGCGCTTGTCACCGGGATTTTCGTCGCGACGGCGCGTCCCTCTGGTCTATAAGCGGCGAAGGCCCGCGCGGATTCGCCGTGACGGGCGGCCGAAAGGTTCGATTTGACGCACGAGGTCAGCAATCAGTCGCCGCCCTATACGGGTGTCAATGCCTGGCGCGGCGATCCGCTGCTGGCCCAGATCGGTGAGCGTTTTTCAGAGCCGGTGCGGCGCGAGCTCGATCAACTTGGCCGCTTCGTCACCAATGCCGACGCGCAGGACCTCGCCCGGCTGGCGAATCTCGAGACGCCGAAGCTCAGGACCCACGACCGGCAGGGCCGGCGCATCGACATCGTCGAATACCACCCGGCCTATCACGCGCTCATGCGCCGCTCTGTCGCGAACGGGCTGCATTCGTCCATCTGGGAGAACGGCGATGCCGAGGTCGGCCGCCGTCACCAGATCCGCGCGGCACGCTTCTACCTGACCGCCGAGCTGGAATGCGGCCATCTCTGCCCGCTTACCATGACCAGCGCCTCGCTCGCGGCGCTGATGTCGAGCACCTGGCTTTTCCGCGAATGGGCGCCGCGCGTGACCACACGGACCTACGACCAGTCGCAGAAGCCGCCGGTCGAGAAGACCGGGCTGACGCTCGGCATGGGCATGACGGAGAAGCAGGGCGGCACGGACGTGCGCGCCAACTCTACCCGCGCCGAGCGTGCCGGCAATGGCTTCTACCGCCTCTCGGGCCACAAATGGTTCATGTCGGCGCCGATGTCCGACGCTTTCCTGATTCTCGCGCAGGCGCCGGAAGGTCTTTCATGTTTCCTCGCGCCGCGCCTGCTCAGCAACGGCGCGGGCAACGGGCTGCACTTCCAGCGTCTCAAGGACAAGCTCGGGAACCGTTCCAACGCCTCTTCCGAGGTCGAGTTCGAAAACACCATCGGCGAGTTGGTGGGGGAGCCCGGCGCCGGCATCAAGACCATCATGGACATGGTGACGCTGACGCGGCTGGACTGCGCCGTGGCCTCGGCCGGACTGATGCGCGCGGGCCTCAGCGAGGCCGTGCATCACGCGCGGCACCGGATGGTGTTCGGCAGCCCGCTGTTCGAGCAGCCGCTCATGCAGCGCGTGCTGGCCGACATGGCGCTGGACGTGGCCGGCGCCACCGCTTTGTCTTTCCGTCTGGCGCGTTCCTTCGATGAGGCCGCCGAATCGCGTGGGGAAGCCGCTTTCGCGCGAGCGATGACGCCGGTCGTGAAATACTGGGTGTGCAAGATCGCGCCGGCGCTGCTCTACGAGTCGATGGAGTGTCTCGGCGGTAACGGCTACGTGGAGGAGGGGCCACTCGCGCGGTACTATCGCGAGGCTCCCGTCAATGCGATCTGGGAAGGCTCCGGCAACGTCATGGCGCTGGACGTGCTGCGCGTGCTCGGCCGGGCGCCCGCGCTCTTCGAGGAAGTGCTGGCAGGGATTGAACGCGATCTCGGCGCGCATGGGCGCGGCACCATCGGCGTGCTGCGCGCTGCCATTCAGGTCGCCGAGCGCGACGAGGGCTCGGCCCGTATCCTCTCCGAGCAGCTTGCGCTGGCCGCCGCAGCAGCGGAACTGAAACGGCTGGGGGCGGGGCGCATCGCCGACGCGTTCCTCGAAACCCGCCTCGCCGGGCAGTGGCGCGGCACCTACGGCATGCTGGACGCCCGCCACGACGCCCGGGTGATCGTCGAGACGCTCTACCCGCAAATGTGAAGGCCGCACCTCGGAGTTGTGGGAACAAGTACCGGTCGGCGCGCTTGTTTTTCCACAGGCGTCCGGTTCGCCGTTAACCTTAACAAATGGTTTATGTTGCCGGAGGCACGTGGGCGCGCGAATTTACCATATGCCTCCGGGGTCATCATGCGGCGAATCCTGACCAATGCCATTCTCGTCTACTGGACAGCGTTCTTCGCGGTTCTGGCGGGGATCTGCACACTGCAGCTCGACCATGGCATCGTGGAAATCTATCGGCTGCTCGGCCTCACTCGCATCACGTCGACGGTCGCGGATGCCGGCGGCGTCTGGCTTAGTGCGGCGTTCGGCGTGGCCTTTGGCGTGATCGCGCTGGCGTTCCTGTGGGCGTGCATCGCGAACGTCCTCAAGGAAGGCCGGGTGGGGGACGCCGACGAAATCCTGAGACTGGCCTTCGCTTCCGGCGCGTTCTGCGTGGCCGTGCTTCTGGTCGTCGCCGGCATGCTTTCGGTGTCCGGCGTGTTCCCGGTCATAACCGGACTGCTGGGCGCCCTGGCTGCTTCCTACGTTGCCGCGCACATGGAGCGCGCCGTGGGGGCATATTCGGCGATGGAGGGTCCGCCTTCCAGCGCGCGCATGATGGCGGCTCGCGCGGCCCGGGAATATGCGGTCCGCCGCTTCGCCTCCGCCGGGGAGTTGCAGGGAGGCAGCCGCTGATGCGTTACGTCTTCGCACTCTGGGCGACGCCACTCGTCATCTTCTGGGGCTGGTACTACCTGTCCCTCTACGACATGAACTTCGGCTATCTGATGCTCAGCCGGCAGGTCCATGACCTTGTCTTCAACGTCTACGGCGAAATCCTCGGCATCGATCCGGCGACGATACCCGGTCTGGTCATGCGCGCCTGCATTCTCGACACGCTGCTCATCATGGCGATCTGGGCGTTCCGCCGCCGCCGCGAGATTTCGAAGTGGTGGCGGGAGCGCCGGGAAAGCCGCGATGACGGCTTCATCGCAGCGCCTTCAGCCGGTCCAGTACCCCCTGCAGAATGAAGGCGGCCGCGGCCGAATCGATCCGCGTCTCCCTTTTCTTTCGCGAAACGTCCATTTCGAGCAGCGCACGCTCCGCTGCCACAGTCGAAAGCCTCTCGTCCCAGAAGGCGAAGGGCAGGTCGGTCATCCGAGCGATATTGCGCACGAAGGCCCGCGACGCCTGCGCGCGGGGGCCTTCGCTGCCGTCCATATTGACCGGCAATCCCATGACGACCGCGCCTGCGGCTTCCTTCGCCAGAAGCGCGAGTAGCGCCTCCGCGTCGGTCGTGAACTTCTTGCGGATGATCACCTGCCTCGGATTGGCGAAGGATAGCCCGAGATCGGAAATGGCGACGCCGATCGTCTTGTCGCCGAGATCGAGCGCCGCGAGCGTCTTGCTCCGGTCAAGGAGAGCGGGCAAAGCTTCGATTGCGACCACAGGCACGCGGCGATCCTTTGATTGCGTTCGCAAGCGTTCTATCCTTCAACCGGTCGCAGAGCGAGACGGGAGTTTGAAATGCAACTGACCTGGTATGGACACTCCGCCTTCCGCGTCGAGGCGGGCGGCGCGAAGATCCTGATTGATCCCTTCTTCACCGGCAATCCGGCCTGGGAAGGCGGCTGGGAGAAGCCGGCCGAAGGGATCACCCACGTCCTGCTCACCCATGGCCATAGCGACCATATCGGCGATTCCGTTGCGATCCTGAAAAAGACCGGCGCGCTGCTGGTCGCCAATTTCGAGATCTGCATGTATCTCGTCGGGCAGGGCGTCAGCGGCGACAAGATCAATCCGGGCAATACCGGAGGCACCGTCGATTGCGGCGGTTTCACCACGACTTTCGTGCAGGCGCTGCATTCGTCGTCATTCAACGGCGAGAACGGCGTGAACACCTATCTCGGCAATCCCCTCGGCCTCGTCCTCCATTTCTCCGGCGACAAGACGCTCTACCATATGGGCGACACCGACATATTCGGCGACATGGCGCTGATCAACGAACTGCACCAGCCCGACATCGGCATCGTTCCGATCGGTGACCGCTTCACCATGGGCGGCGCGGTGGCCGCTCTCGCCTGCCGCCGCTTCTTCGCATTCAAGACGGTGGTGCCTTGCCATTACGGCTCGTTCGGCATCATCGACCAGAACGCCGACAAGTTCGTCACAGGCATGGAAGGTGCCGGTACGAATGTGATAGTGCCCGAAAAAGGCAAGGCGTTTGAAGCCTGAGCCGGCATTGGGGGTGTCTAACATGCTGAAACGATTTGCATTCGTCGCGCCGCTGCTGGCGCTGATCGCGCCTGCGCTGGCGCAAACCGCGGACGAAGCGGTGAAGGGCGTGTATGTCGGGGCCAAGGAACTTTGCGATCAGGCGAAGTCGCAGTCGCTGCAAAGCGTGATCGAGGCGGGCAACACGATCCTGACCAACCGGGGCCTGGAATCGATCGAATTCAACTGCGCTTTCCTGCAGGTGCTGAAGAACCCGCGGATGCCGGCTGGCTGGGTCGTCACCGCCATGTGCGAGGAACCTGGCTACGCATATCCGGAGATGTTCTCGCTGGTCGAGCGCACGCCGGGCGAACTCGAGGTTGCGGTCATGAGCGAGGCGCATGGGGCCTATTCGTTGCCGAGCGACGATGGCCAGGACGCCCCTGCCGGAGAGGAGCAATCGCAGCCGCAGGCCGAAGCCGCTCCGTCGCCACCTTCCCCGCCCGCACAGGAGGAAGAGGGCAGCGGTGACGCCGATGGCGAGGCATACGGCCTTTCAGGCGTCTGGTATCGTTGCGGCGGGGTCGCGGCGCCCTAGCGCCCAAGATAGATCCAATTCGCAACTGCGATACCGCGCATGTTGCGTGGTGGACGGCGCGCCGGTATAGGCCCATCAGTCAATGCTGACTGATCAACCTACCGAAGGGCCGTCCCATGTCCGTCGACATCCAGACCGTGAAGCGCGTCGCGCGCCTCGCCCGCATTGCCGTCACCGACGACGATGCGGAGCGCATGACCGGCGAGCTGAACACCATTCTGGGTTTTGTCGAGCAGTTGAACGAGGTCGATGTGACGGGCGTCGAGCCGATGACGTCGGTCACGCCGATGGCGATGAAGAAGCGCGAGGATCGCGTCACGGACGGCAACAGGGCGGCGGCCGTCGTCGCCAACGCGCCGGCGACGGAGGAGAATTTCTTCCTCGTGCCGAAGGTCGTCGAATAGTAGCGACCACCGTACCGCCTTTCCCGATTTCCGAGAAGAACCAGTCCGATGACCGACCTGACCAGACTGACCATTGCCGAGGCGCGCGACAGGCTGCGCAGCAAGGCTTTCACGTCGAGCGAACTGACCGAGGCCTATCTCTCCGCCATCGACCAGGCCAATCCGTCGCTCAACGCCTATGTCGCGGTCACGCATGAAAAGGCGCGGGAGATGGCGAAGGCTTCCGACGCGCGTCTGGCGAAGAATGAAAGTGGCGCACTCGAAGGCATTCCGCTCGGCATCAAGGATCTCTTCGCCACCGAGAGCGTGCACACGCAGGCATGCAGCCATGTGCTCGACGGCTTCAAGCCACATTACGAGTCGACCGTTTCGGCCAATCTCTGGGCCGACGGCGCGGTGATGCTCGGCAAGCTCAACATGGACGAGTTCGCCATGGGGTCGTCCAACGAGACCTCCTATTACGGCCCGGTGAAGAACCCGTGGCGCGCCGCGGGCTCGAACAAGGATCTCGTGCCCGGCGGCTCCTCCGGCGGCTCGGCCTCCGCCGTCTCGGCCTGGCTCTGCGCGGCGGCAACCGCGACCGACACGGGTGGCTCCATCCGGCAGCCCGCGGCCTTCACGGGGACGGTCGGCATAAAGCCGACTTACGGCCGCTGCTCGCGCTGGGGCATCGTCGCCTTCGCGTCGTCGC
Organism: Rhizobiaceae bacterium; assembly: GCA_023953845.1. Lineage (NCBI taxonomy): Bacteria > Pseudomonadati > Pseudomonadota > Alphaproteobacteria > Hyphomicrobiales > Rhizobiaceae > Rhizobiaceae bacterium. The sequence continues at coordinate 721,243 of JAMLJC010000002.1, forward strand.
TGGATCAGGCGGGGCCGATCACGCGCGACGTCCGCGACGCGGCGATCATGCTGAAATCCATGGCTTCGGTCGACGCGAAGGACACGACATCGGTCGATCGCCCCGTCCCGGACTACGAGGCTGCCATCGGCCAGTCGATCAAGGGCATGAAGGTCGGCATTCCGAAGGAATATCGCGTCGACGGCATGCCGGCCGAGATCGAGGCGCTATGGCAGCAGGGCATTGCCTGGTTGCGGGATGCCGGCGCCGAAATCGTGGATATCTCGCTGCCTCATACGAAATATGCGCTGGCGGCCTATTACATCGTCGCTCCCGCCGAGGCCTCGTCGAATCTCGCGCGCTATGACGGCGTGCGCTACGGCCTGCGCGTGCCGGGCAAGGACATCATCGACATGTACGAGAAGACCCGCGCAGCCGGTTTTGGCCGCGAGGTCAAGCGCCGCATCATGATCGGCACCTATGTGCTCTCCGCCGGCTATTACGACGCCTATTATCTGCAGGCGCAGAAAGTTCGCACGCTGATCAAGAGGGACTTCGAGGAGGTCTTCAAGGCCGGCGTCGACGTCATCCTGACCCCGGCTACGCCTTCGGCAGCCTTTGGCGTCGCCGATCAGGAGATGGCCGCCGATCCGGTGAAGATGTACCTCAACGACATCTTCACCGTCACCGTGAACATGGCCGGCCTGCCGGGCATCGCCGTGCCGGCAGGCCTCGACGGCAAGGGCCTGCCGCTCGGCCTCCAGCTTATCGGCCGTCCCTTCGACGAGGAGACGCTGTTCCGCACCGGCGCGGTCATCGAAAAGGCCGCTGGCCGCTTCGAGCCGGAGAAGTGGTGGTAGGCGATCGGAACTCTTTCCGATCCCTCGCCTGTGGCGAGGGTAGGCTGAGCGCGGTCCGTCATGCCTGACCTTGCGGAAGTCCTGTCCGAACTTGCGGCGGAAATGGCGGCGATCACTGACCGCGGCTCCGTTGCCACCTATATTCCCGAACTCGGCAAGATCGACCCGGCGCGTTTCGGCATCGCCATCGCCACGAACGACGGGCAGGTGTTCACGGCAGGCGATGCGGAAGAGCCTTTCTCGATCCAGAGCATTTCCAAGGTCTTTTCCCTGACGCTTGCGCTCGGCCATGTCGGCGATGCGCTGTGGCGCCGTGTCGGTCGCGAGCCGTCCGGCAATCCGTTCAACTCCATCGTCCAGCTGGAGCGCGAAAACGGCATTCCGCGCAATCCGTTCATCAATGCCGGCGCCATCGTCGTCGCCGACATCCTGCTGGAAGGGCACCAGCCCAAGGAGGCCATCGGCGAGGTCCTGCGCTTCGTCCAGTATCTGGCGGATGACGACACGATCCATATCGACCGCGCGGTCGCCAATTCGGAGCGGGTCACGGGTTTCCGCAATTTCGCGCTCGCCAACTATATGCGTTCCTTCGGCAATCTGCGCCACGCGCCGGAACTGACGCTGGGCGTCTATTTCCATCTCTGCGCCATCGAGATGAGTTGTTTGCAGATGGCCCGGGCAGGGCGCTTCCTCGCCCATGGCGGCAAAAATCCGGACACCGGACACAGCGTCGTCTCGCCGGAACGAGCGCGCCGCATCAACGCGCTGATGCTCACCTGCGGCCATTATGACGGCTCCGGCGATTTTGCTTTCCGCGTCGGTATTCCGGGCAAAAGCGGCGTCGGCGGCGGCATACTGGGGATCGTTCCGGGTATTGCGTCGATCGCCGTCTGGTCGCCCGGCCTCAACGAAAACGGCAACTCCAGGCTCGGTTCAAGAGCGCTGGAGATTTTGGCGAAACAGATGAACTGGTCGATCTTCGCGCCGCGTTCGTGAAAATCGTCACGCCATGGCTATAAGGATGAGCGATGTTCTTCGTCCTGTCGAAAATCTTCTGGTTCTTTCTGCAGCCGGTGAATCTGGCGATATTCCTGCTTGTCATCGGTTTGCTGGCCGCCTTTTTCGGCCGGCGACGGCTTGCCATGCTTGGCGGCGCTTCCGCTGCGATCATCCTTGTCGCGGCGACGTGGACGTCGCTCGGCGCGCTTCTGCTGGGACCGCTGGAGGATCGGTTCCAGCGTCCGGAACTGCCGCAGACCATTGATGGCGTCGTTGTCCTCGGCGGGGGCCTGGAGGGCCAGATCAATCTGGCGCGCGGCGGCTACGAGCTGAATTCCAGCGGCGACCGTTTTGTGGAGACCGCCGTGCTCGCGCGGCGCTTTCCCGAGGCGAGGATCGTCGTTTCGGGCGGCATCGGTGCCTTGCTGCTGCCGGGGGAGGCGGATGCCGATACCGCGCTGCGGCTCTTTACGGCGCTCGGTGTTTCGCCGCAGCGCCTCATTCTGGAGAACAAGTCCCGCGATACCTATGAAAATGCCCTTTTCAGCAAGGAGATGGTCCAGCCGGGACCCGGAGAAACCTTGGCTTCTCGTCACCTCGGCTTTCCACATGCCGCGCTCGATGGCGCTGTTTCGCAAGGCCGGATTCGACGTCCTGCCTTGGCCGGTGGACTATCGGACGGCAGGCGACGAAGGCGTCGGCCTGTTCACCGACAACGCCATCGATTCGCTTCAGGCGACGACGCTCGGTCTGCGCGAGTGGATCGGCCTCGTCGCCTATTGGCTCTCGGGCCGCATCGATTCGCCTTTCCCCGGGCCGACCTGAGGCCTGGATTCGCGAATCACCGCCTCTCTCGCCGCCGAGAAGAACTGCCGGCGCACCAGCACGGCCAGCAGCCACAGCGTCGTGAACGCAAGCGCTTCCGGACCGATGAACCACCCGAGGTAGCCGATCGAAAAGAAGATGCCGCGAAGTCCGGCGTTGAAGTGCTTGCCGGCCAGAATGTTCATTCGTGCCGCCCGCCACACGGTGATATCGGTCTCATCGCTGTGCGATGCCTCGTCGCGCAGGGCAGGGACGGCGCCGATCAGGATGGAGCAGTAGTTGAAGAGGCGATAGGACCAGCCGAACTTGAAGAAGGCGTGCGCCAGCAGCGCCATCAGGCCGATGACCTTCAACTCGAAGACGCCCGGACCGGGTTCGGTGAAGAAGGGAAGTTCCGCCAGCACGTTGTGAACGGTCTCGCGGGAGTTGAGCAGCGCAAAACAGCCGCCGATGGCGATCAGCGAACTGGAGGCGAAGAACGCGGTGCCCTGCTGAAGGCCGGTCATGATCGACGTGTCGATCATGCGGAGTTCGCGCCGCGACATCGTCTCCATCCAGATTTCACGCTGTCTGTTCATCGCCACGCTCAGCGACACGCGCCTGACGAGGCGTCCGTCGGCGGCCAACCCGTGCAGCAGCCACACGGCCAGAAAGAAGGCCAACGCTGCCAGATCTGATGCGGTGAGCGGAATGGAGTCGGCCATTTGCTTTTCTATCACGCCGGCTGGCTCGGGCGGAATGCGAATTGCCGGCGATCCGGGCGCCTCCGAAATGCCTTGTTCGTTGCTATTTCGTATATCAAGATCGTCCCGTAACCTGTTGTAATTTCTGCAAGAATACCGCAGAGCATGGCTACTATGCAGTGCGCTGCCATGTTTTTGCCATTTTTGCAGTTGCGAAGAGCGCGCCCCGGGCGTATCCATCGCAGCGTTCGGGAGCCGGGAACGAAGCGGGACATTCGGCCGTTCTCCGGCGGTGTTGCGGTTTACACTGGGAAATCATGGACGACAGCGTTCAAAAATCCTGCTGGGGCGTAACCGCCAAGGCAGTCGTCGGTATCGCGGCGCTCATGTTGCTGGTCTGGCTGGTCAGCGGCTCGGGAACAGCCACCACGGCCGTCCTCGCGACGGTAAACTGAGCGGAAAGGCGGAATTCCGCCTTTCCTGATATTCTCCCCGATCGAACAAGCGCGCAATGTCGTGCGTCCGCCAGCGGAAGTCGGTGGCAGTAGCTTGTTGACTGCCGAAAGGCCGGAAACCTATTTCTGCCTTTTGACGACGGGCGCTACCCGGGAGATCGGCTGCTGTGTTCCTTTCCGTATTCGACCTTTTCAAGATCGGCATCGGGCCATCGAGTTCCCACACGATGGGACCGATGACGGCGGCCGCGCGCTTTCTCGACGAGTTGAAAGGCAATGAGTGGCCGCGTCCTGCCGGCGTCAAGGTCGATCGGCTGGGGGCGAGTCTCCATGGCTCTCTCGCCTATACCGGGATCGGACACGGCACGGACCGGGCTGTCGTCCTCGGGCTGACGGGATTGACCCCGCTCACCGTCGATCCGGATGCCGTCGATGAGGTCATCGCACGCGTCACGGCGGAGAAGCGCGTCTCGCCGCCTGGCCATCCTGCCTACAGGTTCGATCCGGCTACCGATCTGGTCCTGGACAAGAAGACACCGCTGACCGGGCACGCCAATGGTATGGCGTTCTATGCGTACGACGCATCCGATCGCATGCTGCTCAAGCGCATTTACTATTCGATTGGGGGCGGTTTCGTCGTGTCGAACGAGGAACTCCAGCGCTTGCGCGGACAGGGCAAGGCAGCGGGCGGCAAGAAGGTGCCTTACCCGTTTCGCAACGCGGCCGAGATGCTCGCGATGGCGGCGAAAAGCGGCCTGTCGATCGCCGAGATGAAGCGGATCAACGAAGAAATGCATATGTCCCGCGAAGAACTCGATGCGGGGCTCGACGCGATCTGGAACGCCATGCGCGGCTGCATCGAGCGCGGCCTGTCGCAGGAAGGCATCATGCCCGGCGGTCTGAAAGTGAAGCGACGCGCTCGGCGCTTGCACGACAAGCTTCAGGAGGAGTGGCAGAGCAACCGGCCCAACCCGCTGCTCGCCAATGACTGGCTGTCGATCTACGCCATGGCGGTGAACGAGGAGAACGCCGCCGGCGGACGGGTGGTCACCGCGCCGACAAACGGCGCGGCGGGCGTCGTGCCGGCGGTCATGCGCTATTGGCTGCACTTCCACGCGGAGGCGGATCAGCAGAGCATTCGCGACTTCCTGCTCACCGCCGCCGCCGTCGGCGGCATCATCAAGACCAACGCGTCTATTTCCGGCGCCGAAGTCGGCTGTCAGGGCGAGGTCGGTTCCGCGTCCGCGATGGCCGCCGCCGGCCTTGCCGCGGTGCTCGGCGGCTCGCCGGAGCAGGTGGAGAACGCCGCGGAGATCGCGCTGGAGCACCATCTCGGCATGACCTGCGACCCTGTCGGGGGGCTCGTTCAGGTGCCCTGCATCGAGCGCAACGCGCTGGGCGCGGTGAAGGCGGTCACTGCCGCCTCGCTCGCGATCAAGGGCGATGGCACGCATTTCGTGCCGCTCGATGCGGCCATCGAGACCATGCGCCAGACCGGCATGGACATGAGCGAGAAATACAAGGAGACGAGCCTCGGCGGATTGGCGGTCAACGTGGTGGAGTGTTGAGCCAGCCTGTGCATAACGCGCTTCGCGATTGACCCCTGAGCAGGTCGCGTTAAACCATCCGTCAATGGCCCTGAACATCCTGAAACTCTGTGTCGGCTGCGACAGCGTCGAGGATCTCGAAGAGTGGATCGCGCTGAAACTCGAGGAACGCCGCCGTGCCCGTGAACCGCTTGAGCACTGGCACACCACGCGCATGGTGCCGAACCGCGTCGACGAGGTCACGTCGGGCGGCTCGCTCTATTGGGTCATCAAGGGCAGCGTGCAGTGCCGGCAACGCATCACCGAAATCCGGCCTTTCGTCGATGACGACGGCATCGGCCGCTGCCGCCTGATGCTCGATCCGCAGATCGTGCGCACGGAGTGGCAGCCGCGTCGCGCATTCCAGGGCTGGCGATACCTGAAGCCGGAGGACGCGCCTGCCGATCTTGGGCGATCGCGCGCGGGACTGGTCGCGATGCCGCCCAAGCTGAGGCAGGAACTCGCGGAACTCGGGCTGTTGTAAAGGCTTGACTCCGGGGCCGGCCACGCTTCTTCACCACGTTTCCTAACCACGCCGCTTTACCACAAGCGCGTTCAGCAGGCGGCGCCCGGCACGCCATGGTTGAAATTTCGTTAAAAAACAATCACGGTCTGGCCGCAGTGGAGTTTGAGCGGCATGTTCGTGTCGGGTACCGGCGTTTCCGCGCGCGATGTGACGCGCAAGGCGGCGCATGTCATCGTCGTCGGGAACGAAAAGGGCGGTTCGGGCAAGTCTACGACGGCGATGCATGTCGCGGTGGGCCTGCTCAAGGCCGGGTACAGCGTCGCTACCGTTGATCTCGATGGACGCCAGCTCTCGCTGACGCGGTATGTCGAGAACCGTCGCCGCTGGGCGCGGGCAATGCGCGTGCCGCTCCCGGTGCCGCGCCATTTCCACGTGCCTCCGGCAAAACGCGATGTCGTCGCCGATGCCGAGAGCGACGAATTCCGTCAGCTGACCGACGGCCTGAGCGAGATCGAGGACGCGCACGATTTCGTCGTTATCGACACGCCCGGCTCCGACACGTTCCTGAACCGTTTGGCGCACCGCATTGCCGACACGCTCATCACGCCGATGAACGACAGCTTCATCGACTTCGACGTCTTCGCCCGTATCGACCCGATCAGCTACGAAATCCTCGAACACTCCCAGTATGCGCTGTCCGTTCGCAACGCGCGCCGCGAACGGCGCCAGACCGACAACCAGATCATGGACTGGGTCGTCGTGCGCAACCGCATGGCGTCCATCGGTTCGCGCAACGAGCAGCGGGTTGACGCGTGCCTGCGGAACCTCTCGATGCAACTCGGCTTCCGGATAGCGGACGGCATCGCCGAACGGGTCGTCTTCCGCGAGTTCTTTCCGATAGGGCTGACGGCGCTGGACGAATTCGAAGAGCACCTGCTCACCCACAAGCCCACGCTGTCGCACCTTGCCGCGCGGCAGGAGATCAGGCACCTCATATCCGCGCTGCGGCTGCCGCTGGATGAATATGGACGGCACCGCGCGGATGCGCGCCGGCGCTATGCGGAGATGATGAGCAAGCCGCTGGCGCTCCCCGATATTTTCGCGAATTGACCTTCGCTCCGCCCCGGTATGGTCGCACATTCGGGCGACGGCCTTGCAAGGCTGCTGCATTGGCCACATCTTGATGTCATGACCGACGAAAAGGCGCTCAGACCCCGCAATAGCGACGCCGTACCATCGCAGCGCTCGAGCGCGGGCGAGATCGACGCGTTTCTGAAGCAGGCGCGGGAGGCGATCACGTCATCCCGCGGTGGCAGGCTGATCCTGGCGCTCGACGCGACGATGAGCCGCCAGCCGACCTGGGACCTCGCCTGCGAACTGCAGGGGCAGATGTTCGATGCAGCCGGCAACGCCGGCGCGCTCAATGTCCAGCTCGTCTATTTTCGCGGCTTCGGCGAATGCCGCGCCTCGCGCTTCGTCAACGATACGACCTCCCTGAAGCAATTGATGACCCGCATCGATTGCCGCGCCGGCCATACGCAGATCGGCAAGGTTCTCGCCCATGCGCTGAAGGAAGCGGGCAACGCGCCGGTCGCCGCCGTCGTCTATATCGGCGATGCGATGGAAGAACATATAGATCAGCTCGCCGAAAAGGCCGGCAGGCTGGGTATGCTCGGCGTGCCGGTCTTCGTCTTCCAGGAAGGGCGCGACCGTGATGCCGAAACCGCCTTCAAGGAGATAGCGCGACTGACGCGCGGCGCGTGGTTCCGCTTCGACCGGAGCGCCGCTGCCACTCTGGCCAAGCTGCTAAGCTCGGTGGCGGTTTTCGCGACAGGAGGACTGAAAGCGCTGGAGGCGCGAAACAGGCCCGAGGACCGCCTGATGATCGAACATCTGAGCGGCCATCGATGAGCGTTCTGATCGGCCTCGTCGGTGCTGTGATCGGATTTGCCGCGCTGGCGACACTCTTTGTCCGCATGGATGCGCAGCGGCTGGCGAACGGTTTGCGGCTCGCGGGTCCGGTCGTTCTGGCGACAATCGGCGTGGCGCTTCTGCTGCTCGGCCGCGCCGGCATCGGCGGCATGCTGCTGTCGGGGGCGCTGGCGTGGTTCGGCGCTACGCAAAGGCGCAGGCGGGTCATCGCGACGCCGGGACGGCGGTCGACGGTTCGCACCGCCGCGCTCGAAATGGAACTCGATCACGAGACCGGCGCGCTGGAAGGGCTGGTGCTGGCCGGGCGGCAGGAAGGCAGGACGCTCGGTACGCTCGTGCAGGCCGAGCTTGTCGAGCTCTATGCCGAACTCTATTCGGACAGCGAAAGCCGCCAGCTACTTGAGACGTATCTTGACGGCCGCTTTCCCGGATGGCGTGAGGACCTGAAGGCGGATGCTGGCGGCGGGCAGGGAGTTGCGCCAGGCGCGGGCGCCATGACTAAGGAGGAGGCTTACAAGGTCCTTGGTCTTGAATTTGGGGCTCCCGCGGCGGATGTCCGCAAGGCGCACCGCCGCCTGATGCAGCGCCTGCACCCCGACATCGGCGGTTCGTCTTTCCTCGCGGCGCGCATCAACGAAGCCAAGGACGTCCTTCTCTCCGATCACGGCTGAATTCCCCTTCGACAAAATACATTCCGGGAGACATGCTTGGGCGGCATCAACCGCCCTCGCGGTCATTGCGTGGCGTAACAGGCGATCTTCTGCTTCTTCAGCTGACGGCAGGCGTTGCTGGCGTCTTTCTGGGAATCGAAGCCGCCGAAGCGTGCGCGGTAGTAGGTGGTGCCGCCCTTGTCGAACGTAACGGTATAGGCCGAAGCCGAAGCGACCACCTGTCCGGCGCGGCTCGCGACCGCCTGCAACGCGCTCTTTGCCTCGCTTTCACTCGGTGAGGAAGCCACCTGGATCGACCAGCCCGACGCGGGGGCGCCGGTGGACGCGGTGCGCATGGGATCGACGGCCGCCTTCGGCCGCCTGGCCGGTTCCGTTTCGGCTACGGCGGGCTCAGCCCGCTTCTTTGGCGCGGCCTTCGGCGTCGGCACCTTGCCGCCGAAACGTTCTGTCGTCGGCGCGTCGATCTTCACGCCTGCCGATTCGACCTCGTATTCCTCGCTATCGGCCACCGCTTCCGCAACCGCGTCCTCGGTATCGCCTTCTCCGATTTCGACGAACTCTTCCGGCTTGAAATCCGGAGTAGGCGCGTCGCGCTTCGGCAGCATGGCGATCGCCATGTCCTTCAGGTTGGTCGGCGCGGGCTTGGCGATCAGATCCTTGCCGCCGCGGCCCGAGGCCTTGGGCATGTAGGTCCGGATCAGTTCCGCCATCTGGTTGTCGCGCGCCGCGCCGCTGGTGCCGCCCATGACGACGGCCACGATTTTGCGGTTGCCGTCGGCTACCGACGACACAAGGTTGAATCCGGAAGCGCGGGTGTAGCCGGTCTTGATGCCGTCGACACCCTTGACGCGGCCGAGCAGCTTGTTGTGGTTGGCGATGCGCTGCTTGCCGTACTTGAACGACCGCACCGAGAAATAATCATAATATTGCGGGAAATGCTCGCGCAGCGCGATGCCGAGCGTCGCCATGTCGCGAGCGGTCGTGAACTGGCCGGGGTCGGGCAGGCCGTGCGGATTGCGGAAATTCGTGCCCTTCATGCCGAGGCTGCGGGCCTTGGCGGTCATCATCCGCGCGAAGTTCTGGGTGGAGCCGCCCAGCAACTCGGCGAGCGCGTGCGAAGCGTCATTGGCCGAGCGGGTGATGAGCGCATAGATCGCGGTCTCCACGGTGATGGAGCCGCCGGCCTTCACGCCGATCTTGGTCGGCGGCTGCGCCGCCGCCTGCGCGGAGAACGGCACTGGCGTCGTCTTCTTGATCTTGCCGCGCTGCAGCGCCTCGAACGTCAGGTAGAGCGTCATCATCTTGGTCAACGACGCCGGATAGCGGCGGGAATCCGCGCTCGATGAATAGAGCGTCTTGCCCGTGTTGGCGTCTACGACGATCGCCGCGAATTTCGCGGCCGCCGCTTCCGCTACAACGGAAAAGCTTAGGAGGACTGCGAATAGAAAGGCCGCTGCCCGGCCAAAATGAACCCAGGGGCGGGTCGACGCTGACGCCTGACGCACTACTACATCCTTTGATCTTCTTGTCGGTCCCCAAGACGGCAAAGGTGTCCGTCCAACCATCCGGGAACCTTAGGTGCGTCAGCGTTACCAAACCGTTTATGGTAACCACGCCGTTCATAATTTCCGCCGGTATTGGTTAAAATGCCGGCAATCGGCAGCGGAATAGGCATTTCTTGACATTTTGTGCACTGCACAATAAATAAGATGCATTGCACAGTCCCGACAGGCATTCGAAGAAAGGTATGTCCATGTGGCAGTCGTTTGATGACGTCAGCAGATTCAGCAAGGAGTATGTGGATTCCGGCGTGAAGAGCTTCGCTTCGGTTTCCAAGGGCGCGCAGGCCATAGCCGCCGAGGCCACCGACTATTCCAAGAAGAGCCTTGAGGCCGGCAGCCAGGTTTTCGAGAAGCTGCTCACGGCCAAGTCGCTCGAAAAGGCGATCGAAATCCAGAGCGAATACGTCAAGCAGGCCTACGAGGGCCTCGTGGCCGAGGCCACCAAGTTCGGCCAGCTCTATGCGGATCTGGCGAAGGAAGCCTACAAGCCGTACGAGTCGATCGTCAGCAAGGTCAAGTAACCTTCATCGCATCTTCTGCGACCATCACGGTCGTAAAAAGCCCGGCCGCCGATCGCGCGGCCGGGCTTTTTGCTTTGCCGGGCGAGAAAGGCACACGATTGCGTCAACTCCCCTGACAGGCAGCAGCGAGCCATATTGTCAGCGCCAAAAGAGGGCTTAAAATTGCAGCCGAAGCACATACATGAGTGACGCATGAGTTTCCGGGATCAAGGGCGCGATTGGTGACGAAGGGCGGCACAGCCAAACGGGTCGATGTGACGCGACTGCAGAACGGCGAAGGACGGGGCAGCGGTCCCGGCCGGGGCACTGCGGTCATCACGCGCACGCGGCCGAAGACCAAGAAGCCTTCGCTCTATCGCGTTCTGATCCTCAACGACGACTACACGCCGATGGAGTTCGTCGTTCACGTTCTGGAGCGTTTTTTCCAGAAGGATCGGGGGGCGGCGACGCGCATTATGCTCCATGTCCACAATCACGGAGTGGGCGAGTGCGGCGTCTACACATTCGAGGTCGCTGAGACCAAAGTGACGCAAGTCATGGATTTCGCCCGTCAGCATCAGCATCCGCTGCAATGCGTGATGGAAAAGAAGTGAGGTAACAATGCCGGCTTTCTCCCAGGGCTTGGAAAAGGCGCTTCATCAGGCGCTGACCTTCGCCAACGAACGTCATCACGAATATGCGACGCTCGAGCATCTCTTGCTGGCATTGATTGACGACGGCGATGCCGCCGCCGTCATGCGTGCCTGCAACGTCGATCTTGACGAGCTTAAGCAGACCGTCATCACCTATATCGACACCGAGCTGGACAATCTGGTCACCGGTTACGACGAGGATTCCAAGCCGACCGCCGGTTTCCAGCGCGTCATCCAGCGCGCCGTGATCCACGTCCAGTCGTCTGGCCGGGAGGAAGTGTCCGGGGCCAACGTGCTCGTCGCCATCTTCGCCGAGCGCGAGAGCCATGCTGCTTACTTCCTGCAGGAACAGCAGATGACCCGCTACGATGCGGTCAATTACATCTCGCACGGCATCGCCAAGCGTCCGGGCTCCAGCGAGTCCCGCACGCCGCGCGGGGCCGAGGAGGAGCAATCCGGTCAGGCCAGCGGCGAGCAGAATGACGAAAGCGGCAAGAAGAAGCAGCAGGATGCGCTGACGGCCTATTGCGTCAACCTCAACAACAAGGCGCGTTCAGGCAAGATCGATCCGCTGATCGGCCGCGAGAACGAGATCAACCGCACCATCCAGGTGCTCTGCCGTCGCTCGAAGAACAATCCGCTCTATGTCGGCGATCCCGGCGTCGGCAAGACGGCGATCGCAGAAGGCCTCGCCAAGCGCATCGTCGAGGGCGACGTGCCGAACGTGCTGGCCAACGCGACCATCTTCGCGCTCGACATGGGCACGCTGCTCGCCGGCACGCGCTATCGCGGCGATTTCGAGGAACGCCTGAAGCAGGTCGTGAAGGAACTCGAAGAGTATCCCGGTGCCGTCCTGTTCATCGACGAGATTCATACGGTGATCGGGGCAGGGGCCACCTCCGGCGGCGCCATGGACGCGTCGAACCTGCTCAAGCCGGCGCTATCCTCGGGGGCGATCCGCTGCATCGGCTCGACCACCTACAAGGAGTTCCGCCAGTTCTTCGAGAAGGACCGCGCGTTGGTGCGGCGCTTCCAGAAGATCGACGTGAACGAGCCGTCCGTGGACGACGCCATCGCCATCATGAAGGGTCTGAAGCCCTACTACGAGGAGTTCCACAAGGTGAAATACACCAACGACGCCATCAAGGCGGCGGTGGAGCTCTCGGCCCGCTACATCAGCGACCGCAAGCTGCCGGACAAGGCGATCGACGTGATCGACGAGACCGGCGCGTCGCAGATGCTGCTGCCGGAGGCGAAGCGCAAGAAGACGATCTCGGTCAAGGAGATCGAGGCGACCATCGCGACCATGGCCCGCATCCCGCCGAAGACGGTCTCTGCCGACGACGAGCAGGTGCTCGCCAATCTCGAGGCCGAGCTGAAGCGCGTCGTCTACGGGCAGGATACCGCCATCACGGCGCTGGCCTCCGCCATCAAGCTGGCGCGCGCCGGCCTGCGCGAACCTGAGAAGCCGATCGGCTCCTACCTGTTCTCCGGCCCGACCGGCGTCGGCAAGACCGAGGTGGCGAAGCAGCTTGCGGCGTCGCTCGGCGTCGAGCTGCTGCGCTTCGACATGTCGGAATATATGGAGCGCCATACGGTCAGCCGCCTGATCGGCGCGCCTCCCGGCTATGTCGGCTTCGATCAGGGCGGCCTGCTGACGGACGGCGTCGACCAGCATCCGCATTGCGTGCTGCTGCTGGACGAGATCGAGAAGGCGCATCCCGACCTGTTCAACATCCTGCTGCAGGTCATGGACCACGGCAAGCTTACCGACCACAACGGCAAGCAGATCGACTTCCGCAACGTGATCCTCATCATGACCACGAATGCCGGCGCTTCCGACATGGCGAAGGCGGCGATCGGCTTCGGCTCGACGAAGCGCGAGGGCGATGACGTGGAGGCGATCAACCGCCTGTTCACGCCGGAGTTCCGCAACCGCCTCGATGCGATCATCCCGTTCGGCTCGCTGCCGGTGCCGGTGATCCATCAGGTCGTGCAAAAGTTCGTCATGCAGCTAGAGGCGCAGCTTGCCGATCGCGGCGTGACCTTCGATCTCGCGCCGGAAGCCATCGCCTGGCTGGCCGACAAGGGCTACGACGAGCGCATGGGCGCCCGTCCGCTTGGCCGCGTCATCCAGGAGCACATCAAGAAGCCGCTCGCGGACGAGGTGCTGTTCGGCAAGCTCAAGAAGGGCGGCACGGTGCGCGTCACCGTCGAGGACGACAAGCTGAAGCTGGAGACGCTGCCCGACGAGGTGCCGGTGAAGCCGAAGAAGGAAGAGCCGGAGAAGCCGATCGTCCGCAAGCCGAAGGCCAAGAAGGTCGCTCCGAAGAAGGTGACCGCGACAAAGGCAAAACCGGCTCCGGAAAAGGGCGGTTCCAAGCGCAGTCTCGTGCCGCAACTGCCGCGCAAGGGCTGACGCTCGCCGTTGATGAACATGCAGGGGCGCCTCCGGGCGCCCTTGCCGTTCTTGGGTGGTCGATCCGCCAGATTACCAGTCGCCGCGCGCTGAACGCCGTGCTATCCGCCAGCCATGTCCGCCGAGCAAGATGATCCGGCTACGCCAGCTTTGCGCGTCCGCTGGTTCCTGCGTGGCGCGTCGAAGGCTTTTTCGGTGCCGAGCGCCATTCTTGCCCTGTCTTTCGTGGGGTTCGCCGGGTTGGCGGCGGAGGCCGGGCTGACGGTCGGGCAGACCGTGTTCATGACGGGCTTGATATGGGCGCTGCCGGCCAAGGTTGTGCTGGTGGGCGCCATCATGTCCGGCGCCACGTTGCCGGCTGCGGCGCTTGCCGTAGCGCTTTCGTCCATTCGCCTGATGCCGATGGTCGTCGTGCTGGTTCCGGAAATGAAGGGCTCGCGAACGCCGCGCTGGGTTTTCTACGCGCTCTCGCATTTCGTTGCCGTGACCTCCTGGGTCATCGCGCTGGAGACGCTGCGCCACGTCCCGCGCGAGCTCCGCACTTCATACTATTTCGGCCTCGGATCGACCTTGGTCGTCACCAACATGGTCGTGGTGCTGCTCGCTTTTTCCGTGAGCGACCATCTGCCGCCGATCCTTGCCGCCTCGATCCTCCTGCTGACGCCCGTCTATTTCCTGACGTCGCTCTGGGCATCGTCGAGGGAGCGCGTCGGCCACTTCGCCATGGTGCTCGGCATTGCTCTCGGGCCGCTGTTTCATATCCTCGTGCCCGGCATCGACCTGCTTGCGGGCGGCATTGCCGGCGGCGTGGCGGCCTATGGGGCTCACCGCGTTCTGAAGGCCTGGAAGGCGGCATGACGTTCGATTCGCTTGACGCCTGGTGGTGGCCTTATCTCTTCATCATCGTCGCCGGATGGATGACGACGGATGGGTTTCGCTATCTCGGCGTCTATTTCGGCGGTCGGATATCGGACCAGTCGGAGGCGATGGTCTTCGTGCGCGCGATCGCCACGGCCTTCGTCGCATCCGTCATCGGCAACCTGATCGTGTTTCCCGGCGGCGAGCTCGCTGACGCGCCCGTTGCGCTGCGGATTGCGGCGGCTGCCATCGGCTTTGCCGCCTTCCTCGCGATGCGCAAGTCGGTGCTGGCAGGCATCGTCGGAGCGGAGATCGTGCTGGCTGGCGGCCTGCTGCTCGGCTTCTGATCAGTTTGGCGTGGCGGCGCCTCGGCTTCCCGCCTCTGACTTCGGCCGACGAGCGTCCAGATCGCCCATGCGATGAGTGCGCCGGCATAGCCATCGACCGCGTAATGCCAGGCGAGCACCACCGAGCCGAGCATGATCACGGCCGCAAACGCCCAGAACAAGGGTGCGGTGCGCGGTGCTCTCTTTCCCCAATAGAGCGCGAATAGAACGGCCGACGCGACATGCATGGACGGGAATGCCGAGATGCCGACGCTGCCGGTGGATTTGCCGCTGTAACCGTCCCACAACATGTCCTGAACGGTCAGCGCCCAGATGGAGAAGTGCTCGTTGGCCGCACGGAGCGTCTCCGTCAGCGGACGGTAGTCGCCGCCGAGGCCGAGCCGCTCGAAGTAGACCGGGCCGGCCGAGGAAAAACCCGTTGCGATGAAGAACCCGCCGACAAGCCATGTGAGCATGAAGCTCATCAGGAACTGGTGGCGCAACGGCGTGTCGCGCCTGGCGATCGCCGCCGAAAACCAGCTCACAAGGAGTACGATGAACCAGAGATTATAGGCGAAGTTGACGGCGAAGATGAGCCAGGGCCGGTCCAGGACGGACCAGAGCGCGTCATGCGGCAGATATCCGAAGTGGAGAACTTCGTCGAGTTCGCGGAATGCGACATCCCAGCCGAATGGCACGAGGATGGCGATAGCGCCCTTGAGCACGCTGAAAGCAGTCGCGAAGACGATCACCACGGCGAGGCCGTTGATGCTGTTGGCGAGCCGTTCCGGGTGGCCGAAGAAGCCGCCGAGCGACGCAAGCAGCGCGCGGGTAGGCGAGGGACTCTTTTCGACGAATGCGAGCCGGCCGAGTTGATACGCCGCCATCATACCGCCGCCGAGCAGCAGCGCCATGCCGAGATAGCTGGCGAAGGTCGAAAGCACGCCGAGATCGGGCAGGTTTCCGGTGGCGGAACCGACAGCGATCGCAAGCGCCAGCGATCCGAACGCAACGAGGTGAAGAAACCGGTGCCGGTGGACGGCGGCGAGGAATTCGCCCCGCACCGCGCTGACAAAACCGGCCGCCTGTCCTGTTTCGACTGTCCCGACGATGTGGCTCATCGCGCCCTCGCAATCCGGGCGACGATTTAGCGCGGCGGCGTTACGATTCCGCTAAGCCTGCCGTGGATTATTCCGCAAGCGCGGCACGAATCCTGTCGGCGTTGGCCGACAGCACCTCGGACTTTTCCATCGTTCCGGTGTGCGGCTTCAGCGCGACACCATCGAACCGGGGAATGATATGGACATGCAGGTGGAAAACGACCTGTCCGCCGGCCGATTCGTTGAACTGCTGGACCGTCACGCCGTCGGCGGCAAAGGCCTTCATGACGGCGCGCGCCAGCTTCTGCGTCGTCCTGCCGACCGCGGCGAGGCTTTCCGGCGACACATCCAGAATGTTGCGCGACGGCGCCTTGGGAATCACGAGGCAGTGGCCGTCGCCGCGCGGCATGATGTCCATGAAGGCGAAGGTGTCGGCATCCTCATAGAGCTTGTAGGCCGGCAAGTCGCCGCGCAGGATCTTGGCGAAGACGTTGTTATCGTCATAAGGGGTGGTCATTCGAGCCTCGCGCAGGTGTGAGGGAGCGGATATTTCGCCGGGCATCGCCCGGGCGTCAACCGGGAAGAGGGCGGAACGGCCATGCATGGGAATTATGTCGCCCTCGTCGTCGCCGTGGTATGCGAGGTCATTGCCACAGCCGCACTCAAGGAAACCAACGGTTTCACCCGGCTTGTCCCCTCGCTCGTCACCGTGGCGGGCTATGCGTTGGCCTTCTACCTGCTCGCCATTCCCCTGAAGACGATGCCGGTCGGCGTCGTCTACGCGATCTGGTCCGGAGCGGGAATCGTCCTCATCACGATGATCGGCTGGATCTGGTTCCGCCAGATACTCGACCTGCCGGCGCTCGCCGGCATCGGGATGATCCTGGCCGGCGTGCTCGTCATCAACGTCTTCTCCCGCACGGTCGGCCATTGAAAGAAGCGGGCGCGCTTCAATCCCCCTGCCGGATTTCGCCCTTTCTGTAGGGCGTGTGGCCTTCGTAATATTCACCGATCCGCTCGACCTCGCTCCGCTCGCGTTCGAGATAGTCGGCGATCGCGCGGCGCAATCCCGGATGGGAAATGTAATGCGCGGACTGCGTGGTCACGGGCACATAGCCTCGCGCCAGCTTGTGCTCGCCCTGCGCTCCAGCCTCCACGGCCTTCAGCTTCCGCTCGATGGCGAAGTCGATGGCCTGATGGTAGCAGACCTCGAAATGCAGGAACGGATGGTCTTCTATGCAACCCCAGTTGCGGCCGTAGAGCACTTCTGAGCCGATGAAGTTGATGGCGCCGGCCACGTGGCGGCCGTTGCGCCTGGCCATGACGAGCAGCACGTCGTCGGCCATGCGCTCGCCGATCAGCGAGAAGAACTTCCGGTTGAGATAGGGCCGGCCCCATTTGCGGCCGCCCGTGTCCATATAGAAGGCGAAGAAATCGTCCCAGACCGCTTCGGTTATGTCACTGCCGGTCAGCCGATCGATCTCGATGCCCGCCGCCACGGCTTCCCGCCGCTCCTTTTTCAGCGCCTTGCGCTTGCGTGAGGAGAGGGTGGCGAGAAAATCGTCGTAGCTACCATAGCCCTCGTTGAAGAAGTGGAACTGCTGGTCGGTGCGGATCAGGAATCCGCCCTCTTCCAGCGCGGCGATATCGTCCGGTTCCGCGAATGTCACATGAGCGGAGGACACGCCCAGACGGTCAGTCACGGTCTTCAGCCCGGAAGCCAGCGCCGCCCTCGGCGCGTCGGGTGCGATGTCGCGGTGCACCAGCAGCCTTGGGCCAGTGGCGGGAGTGAATGGAACGGACGCCTGCAGTTTGGGATAGTAACGGCCGCCGGCGCGCTCGAAAGCGTCAGCCCAGCCATGATCGAACACATATTCGCCCTGGCTATGGGACTTCAGATAGCAGGGCACCGCGCCGAGCAGAATGCCGGCCGACGTTTCCAGCCTCAGATGATGCCCCTGCCAGCCGGATCGCGGAACGGCGCATCCGGAATCTTCGAGCGCCGACAGAAAATCATACGAAATGAACGGGTTGTATGTATGTGTCAGACTTGTCCGATCGGCGCCGGCCAGCGTTTGCCACTCGTCTCGGGTGAAGGCGCCTATGCTGGCGGCGGCCCGGATGACGAAGGAGTCATCCGGCGTATGCGCCCCTGAGTCGGTTTCGCCGTCCATGCCCCTTACTTACGCTTCGCATGTGCGAAAACAAGGCGATCGCAATCACGATAGCGCGGCTGGCTGAAAGCCCTCGAACGTCATCTGGTCGGCATGGGCGAACGTGGCCTGCATGGCAGGCTCGTCGCGCACGGTCCACGTGATCACCGGCATGTTCAGCCGTTCGCGCACGAAGCTGATGAAGCGGTTCGGCAGGTGCGCGATGCCGTAGGACACGAAGTCGATGCCGTGGGCCAGCATGGAGAAATGCGCCTCGATCTCGTGTTCTTTCTCACCCCACGCGGTGAGCCCGGCCGGGATGCCCGGCGCATCGCGTCTGAAATCGCGGATCAGCCAGTGGTCGAAGGACATGATGGCCGCCTTGCCGCGATAGCCTTCCAATTCCCGCGCAACGGCCTGCACAAGGCCATCGTCATGGCCGGGAATGCCCTTCAACTCGATGACCAGCGGCACGCGACCGGCAACGAGTTCCAGCATTTCGGCAAGCCGGGGCGCACGATCGGCGGTGCCCCCGATTCTCAGCGCCGCCATCTCCGCCGCTGTGCGCTGCCAGATGTAACCATCCGTTCCCGTCAGCCGCGTCAGCGTGTCGTCGTGGAAGACCACCGGCACGCCGTCGGAGGAAAGATGCACGTCGCATTCGATGGTGTAGCCATGTTCCACCGCGCGGGCGAAGGCGGAGAGCGTGTTTTCCCAGACGCGGTTGTTCATGTCGTGATAGCCGCGATGGGCGATCGGACGCTCGGTCAGCCAGGCAAGCTCGGCCATGGAATGCTCACGCGATCTCGATGACGGCTTCGACCTCGACCGCCGCATTGAGCGGCAGGCTCGGAACGCCTACCGCCGAGCGCGCATGTTTGCCGCTTTCGCCGAGTGCGGCGACCAGAAAGTCCGACGCGCCGTTGGCGACGAGGTGCTGTTCGGTGAAATCCGGATCGGATGCGACGAAGACCGTGATCTTCACGATTCGCCTGATGCGCCCGAGATCGCCGAGGGCAGCCTTTGCCTGCGCCAGAATGTTGACGGCGCAGAGCTTCGCGCCTTCCTTGCCGGCGGCGACGTCCACGTCGCGACCGAGCTTGCCGCTCACAGCCAGCTTGCCGTCCTTTAGCGGCAACTGGCCCGCGGTGAACAGCAGGTTGCCGCTTTGCATGAAAGGCACGTAGTTAGCGGCCGGCGCGGCCGCCGCCGGCAGGGTTACGCCGAGGTCGGCCAGCCGCTGCTCGATGGTTTCGGACATTGTCTCTTCCTCAATTCCTGGGGGTAGTCGGGCCAAGTCGGCGGCAAGGTGCTATTTTTGCCTCGCTTCCGCCACGACTTTTTTTATGGTGGGGCGGATTGTTGCGGTGCAAGGCCGCCGACCTGGAGTGTTCGATGCGCGTCTCGCGCTTTGCATTGGTTCTCGCACCGCTTTTGCTCGCCGCCACGCCATCATGGGCCGTGAGCCCGCTGGCTCCGCACCGGGCCGTCTACGATCTCGAACTCGACAAGGCGTCCGACCGCTCGGGCATCACAGGTCTCTCCGGGCGCATGGTCTACGAATTCAACGGTTCGCCTTGCGAGGGGTACACGGTCAAGTTTCGCTTCGTCACCGATATCCGCACGAGGGAGGTCACGCGGCTGACCGACCAGCAGACAACCACGTTCGAGGACGGCGAAGGCAAGAATTTTTCCTTCGTCACCAAATCCTTCGTCGACCGCAATCCCGATACGGAAACGAAGGGCATGGCGGAGATCGAGGGCGACAAGCTGGTCGTCAAGATCGAGAAGCCGGAGCCAGCCACGATCGACCTCCAGAAGACGCAGTTTCCCACCAAGCATCTGGAAGAACTTATCGAGAAGGCCAAGGCCGGCGAGACGTTCTACCAGACGAGCCTGTTCGACGGCTCCGAGGACGCCGACAGGGTGATGTCCACGACCGTCGTCATCGGCAAGAGGCAGACGCCCGCCGACAGCGATCCGGAAAAGAAGGTTCTGGCAGGCCTCGGCGCGGACGGGTTCTGGCCGGTGGACATCGCCTATTTCGACGAGTCCAAGAACGATGGCGAGGAGACGCCGGAGTATCGCATCAGCTTCAAGCTACACGAGAACGGCATGAGCCGCGATCTCGTGATGGATTACGGCGATTTCTCGATGAGGGGCACGCTGGTCAATCTTTCGCTGTTCCCGGTGCCCGCCGAGACCGACTGCGCCAAATAGGCCGATCGGCACGCCGCTTCCCGGTTCCGCGTAACCTTTTCTCGACCGCCAGCGCGCATACTACGTGCATAGCGACTTCGGATGTTTGCGGCGGGGTGGATTTGAGCAAGATCGACGTCTTCGTGGCACCCCGGCCGAAGCGCTGGATGATCCGGGCGACCACCGTGATCAACCGCGTGGCGATGCTGCATGGCGTGCCGGGCCTGCGCGATATCTGGCCCTTTTCGCTCGTGCCGGGGATTCGCGGCATATCCAATGTGCGAATAGTGGATTTGCCGGATGCGGATTTCGAGCGGTTGAAGGCGACGTGCGGCACCGGCAAGGCGACCTTCATCGTGCCGAACCATCCGGAGTTCTTCACCGACTGGATGATCGACAAGGAGCTTCTGTGGCGAACCGCGCCGATGGCCGCATCTTGGGCGACCCATACGGTCGTCAACGGTCTCGGCGGCCTTATGCAGAAATTCTGGCTCGCCAACAATCTGATCGCGCAGATCCCCGGCAACTCGGATGGCTCGAGACGCTACTCTGTAGAATGGGCGGCGAAGGGCAACGGTGTTCTGCTTCACCCGGAAGGCTCGGTCGGCTGGCACAATGACTGGATCGCGCCGTTGCTGCCGGGAGCGGTGGAGATGGCGGCGGATGCGCTGACGCTCGGCCGTGGCACGATGCCGGATTTCCGGGCTTTCGTGGTGCCGGTCGTCTGGAAATTCGTGTTCCTCGATGATGCCGAGCCCGGACTGCGGAAGGAGGCGGCGTATGTGCGCCGGCGGCTCGGTCTTCCGCCGGCCCGGCGTGCCGTTTCAAGCGCCCAGCAGGTGTTCGACATTTACGATGCGCTGACCCGCCGCGATTTCGAGCGCTACGGCCTGACGGCGTCGGGCTCCTCGCCGCTACGGCAGCGGCATGCGGCGTTGCTCGATCTGCTCGGTGGGATGCTCGCCGAAGCAATCGGCTTCGACAAGACGAATGTGTCTCGTGAAGAGCTTCTGCGGGCCGCGCGCCGCTGGTTGCGCGAGAACAGATCCGTCGAAAAGCGCCGGCGCGAGGAGGTGAGGGAGCTTCTGGACGATCTCGCTCGCGTCGCGCGGCTCGGCGCCTTCGCCTTCGAGGCCGAGGACATTACGCAGGAACAGGTGGCGGAGCATCTGAAGCGCCTGCGCAACGACTACTGCAAGGGCACGCTGCGCGACTCCATCAATCGTTTCGTGCCGCAGCCGGTGGCGCCGCGCAAAGCCATCATCCGTGTGCCGGAGCCGATCGAGATTCTGGATACCAAGCCGGACGTGGAGAAAATTCTGGCCGAACTGCGCCATCGTCTTCAGGCGGCGCTCGATCAGATCAACGCCGAACTGCGCGGGCGAGGCGCGTTTCGGGTGGAGAAGAACCCGTTTCGGCAGGATTAGATCGGCGGAAGCGGATCGGAGGGGATGTTCGCCCCCGCGACGGCCCGAATCCTGACCCATCTTGCGTTTTCCGGCATCTCCCTCTATATGCGCGCACATTCCACACACGGACTTTGGTGTCTGTCCGGGAGAAATCCGGCTGATACCTCCGGTGGCGGCAGAAGCTAACCTCCGAAAAGCTCAGGCCTTTCGATCCGGTTGAAAGCGGAAGCTGTCGATGTCCGTGGAGGCCAACCGGAAAGGAAAATAAAGAATGGCTCTGCCAGATTTCTCCATGCGCCAGCTTCTTGAGGCTGGTGTTCACTTCGGCCACCAGACCCATCGCTGGAACCCGAAGATGGCGCCCTACATCTACGGCGCCCGC
The DNA here is from genome assembly GCA_023953845.1 of Rhizobiaceae bacterium. NCBI lineage: Bacteria > Pseudomonadati > Pseudomonadota > Alphaproteobacteria > Hyphomicrobiales > Rhizobiaceae > Rhizobiaceae bacterium. Next base: position 743,260 of record JAMLJC010000002.1, read on the forward strand.
AACAACATCCACGTCATCGACCTCTCGCAGACCGTGCCGCTGCTGCATCAGGCTCTGAAGCAGGTTTCCGACGTTGTCGCCCGCGGCGGCCGCGTGCTGTTTGTCGGCACGAAGCGCCAGGCGTCCGATATCGTCGCCGAGGCGGCGAAGAATTCGGCTCAATATTACGTCAATTCGCGCTGGCTGGGCGGCATGCTCACCAACTGGAAGACGATCTCCAACTCGATCCAGCGCCTGCGCAAGCTCGACGAGATCCTCGCCGGCGGCGAAGCCCAGGGCTTCACCAAGAAGGAGCGCCTGAACCTCGATCGTGAGCGCGAGAAGCTCAACAAGGCGCTCGGCGGTATCAAGGACATGGGTTCGACCCCGGATCTGATGTTCGTGATCGACACCAACAAGGAAGCGATCGCGATCCAGGAGGCCAAGCGCCTCGGCATCCCGGTCGTGGCCGTCATCGACTCGAACTGCGATCCGGACAAGATCGATTTCCCGATCCCGGGCAACGACGACGCCGCGCGCGCCATCCAGCTCTACTGCGACCTGATCGCCCGCGCCGCCATCGACGGCATCGCCCGTCAGCAGGGCGCGCTTGGCATCGACGTCGGCGCCTCGGCGGAGGCTCCGGTCGAACCGACGCTCGACGAGACGTCCGAGGAAGCGCCCAAGGCCTGATCGTGGAGGCTTCTTCGGAAGCCTTCAAATCACTGAAGAATTCGGCGCGCAGGATCGCGTCGGCGAACGGCGCATCATCGGATCGATGGTGCGCCGCCGTGTTTACCAAGAGGTTTTGAGATGAGCATTTCTGCTGCACAGGTGAAGGAACTCCGCGAGCTGACCGGCGCGGGCATGATGGATTGCAAGGCCGCCCTTGCCGAGACCAATGGCGATATGGAAGCCGCGGTCGACTGGCTGCGCAAGAAGGGTATCGCCAAGGCTGACAAGAAAGCCGGCCGTACCGCCGCGGAAGGCCTGATCGGCGTCGATTCTGGCCTGCGCGAGGCCGCGATCGTCGAGGTTAACTCCGAGACCGACTTCGTCGCGCGCAACGAGGCCTTCCAGGAGATCGTGCGCAACGTCGCCAAGGTGGCGCTCGCCCATGACGGCGACCACGCGAAGTCTTCGGCTGCCAAGTATCCGCATTCGGACAAGTCCGTGGCCGACACGGTGAAGGATGCCGCCGGCACCATCGGTGAGAATTTGAGCTTCCGCCGCTCGGCCAAGCTCAGCGTTCCGACTGGCGCCGTTGCGACCTATGTCCACAATTCGGTCGCCGACAATCTCGGCAAGCTCGGCGTGCTCGTTGCGATCGAGACCACCGGCGATGCGGCGAAGGCAGGCGCTTTCGCTCGTCAGGTCGCCATGCATGTCGCGGCCACCAGCCCGCTTGCGCTCAGCGAGGCCGAGGTCGATCCGGCCGCCGTCGAGCGCGAGAAGGCCATCTTTTCTGAGCAAGCCCGTGCTTCCGGCAAGCCGGAGAACATCATTGAGAAGATGGTCGAAGGCCGTCTGCGCAAGTTCTACGAGGAGGTCGTGCTGGTGAAGCAGGCTTTCGTCATGAATCCCGACCTGACGGTCGAGAAGGCGCTGAAGGAAGCCGAGAAGGAAATCGGCGCGCCGGCGAAGATCACCGGCTTCATCCGCTTCGCGCTCGGCGAGGGCATCGAGAAGGAGGCGAGCGACTTCGCGGCCGAGGTCGCGGCGGCGGTGAAGAAGTAACGCCGCATCAATCGCTTCCTGCGTATTGCTGAAAGGGCGTCGCGTGACATCGCGGCGCCCTTCGTGTATCGCAGCACCGCATCCAGCGAATCCAAGGAAGACAATGACGGCGAAGCCCCTCTATCGGCGTGTGCTCCTCAAGGCGTCGGGAGAGGCCCTCATGGGCCGTCAGGGGTTCGGCATCGATGTCGAGGTGGTGGACCAGATCGCCTCCGACATTGCCGAGGCGCGTGCGCTCGGCGTCGAGGTCGGTGTCGTCATCGGCGGCGGCAATATTTTTCGCGGCGTCGCCGTTGCCTCCAAGGGTGGGGACCGCGTTACCGGCGACCACATGGGCATGCTCGGCACGGTCATCAACTCGCTGGCGCTGCGCACCTCGCTCGTGAAGCTTGGCGTCGATACGGTCGTCCTGTCGGCCATCGCCATGCCGGAGCTCTGCGAGGGCTTTTCGCAACGTCAGGCGACAGCCTATATGGACGCCGGGAAAGTGGTGATCTTCGCCGGCGGCACGGGAAATCCTTTCTTCACGACCGACAGCGCCGCCGCGTTGCGCGCGGCCGAGATCGGCGCCGATGCCCTGTTCAAGGGCACGCAGGTCGACGGCATCTATTCGGCCGACCCGAAGAAGGACCCGAACGCCACGCGCTACGATAGGATCACTCACCAGCAGGTCCTGGAGCAGGGCCTGTCGATCATGGATACCGCCGCAATTGCCCTTGCGCGGGAAAACCACATCCCGATAATTGTCTTCTCGATCCACGAGAAAGGCGGCTTCGGGGAAATTTTGAAGGGCGCGGGACGCTGCACGGTCGTAGCTGACGCCTGACCTGGCGGCCTCGTCGATAAAGGAGAACAAGATGCCGGATGGGGCGGATTTCAAGGATTTGCAGCGGCGCATGGACGGCGCCATCAGCGCCTTCAAGCATGACATTGCGTCGCTGCGCACGGGCCGCGCATCGAGCAACCTGCTCGATGCGGTTCAGGTGCAGGCCTATGGTACCAGCATGCCGATCAACCAGGTCGCGAACGTCTCGGTGCCGGAGCCGCGCATGATCTCGGTGTCCGTATGGGACAAGAGCATGGTCGGCGCTGTTGACCGTGCGATCCGCGAGGCCAATCTCGGCTTCAATCCGATCATGGACGGAACGACGCTGCGCATCCCGCTGCCGGAGCTCAACGAGCAGCGCCGCAAGGAGCTGGTCAAGATCGCCCACGGCTATGCCGAGAACGCCCGTGTCGCCATCCGCCACGTTCGTCGCGACGGCATGGAGCACCTCAAGAAGTCGGAGAAGGACGGCGCCATCAGCCAGGACGATCATCGCGTCCAGCAGGATCGCGTGCAGAAGATGACGGACGAGACCATTCAGATGGTCGACAGTCTGCTTTCGGAAAAAGAAGCTGAGATCATGCACGTTTAGGCCGCATTTTGTGGCCTGCCGTCCGGTTGAAGGGCAGGGATGACCATACCCGCTCATATAGCGATCATCATGGACGGCAACGGACGCTGGGCGAAGGCGCGCGGCCTGCCGCGTCTTGCCGGTCATCGGGCCGGCGTCGAGGCGCTGCGCCGCACGGTGCGCGCCGTTGGCGACGCCGGGATTAGCTGGCTCACCGTCTACGCCTTCTCGTCGGAAAACTGGTCGCGGCCGAAATCGGAAGTCAGCGACCTGATGGGTCTCCTGAAGATCTATATCCGCCGCGATCTGGCGGAGCTTCATCAGAGCGGCGTCCGAGTCCACGTCATCGGCGACCGCGAGGGACTGGCGCCCGACATCCGCGCGCTGCTGACAGAGGCCGAAATGCTGACGGCCGGCAATCGCGCGCTCAATCTCGTCATCGCGTTCAACTATGGCGGTCGCGACGAGATCGCGCGCGCTGCGCAGAAGCTCGTGCGGGCCGTCCAGGCGGGCGCGGTGGCGCCGTCGGATATTTCGGAGGCGGTGTTCGCGCGCTATCTGGATACGGCGGAAATGCCTGATCCCGATCTCGTCGTCCGCACCAGCGGCGAGATCCGGCTTTCCAATTTCCTGCCATGGCAGGCGGCCTACAGCGAACTCGTCTTCCTTCCGTGCTATTGGCCGGATTTCGGCAAGGCCGATCTCGACGAGGCGCTGAGGATCTATGCCTCCCGCGAGCGCCGCTTCGGCGGCGTGACCGCACAAGGCGTGGCGTCGTGAGCGGTTCCGCCCCTGCCGGGCGTCAACTCAGCAATCTTCAGTTGCGCGTCATCTCTTCCATCGGTCTCGCCGCTGTCGTGCTCGCGCTCACCTGGTATGGCGGCATCGCCTTCAGGCTGCTTGCCGCGCTGATCGCGCTTGCGATCCTTTACGAATGGTCGCAGATGTCCATGAGGCCGGGCGGCGGCGCCATCAGGGTTGCCGCCTTCGCGATGCTCGCCATCGCGATGCTGGCGATGCTAGCCGGATACTCCGCCGAGATCGTGATCATCGCGCTGGTGGCCGCCGCCGCTCTCGTCTTTGCCTTCGGCAAGGCGACGGGACAGGGGGGCGAAACCGCGCTGAGCCTTGCCTATGCCGGCGCTTCGGGGTTGTCGCTCGCGTTCCTCCGGGGGGCGGATACCAACGGCCTGATCGCGATCCTCTTCCTTTTCGCCGTCGTGTGGGCAACGGACATCCTTGCCTATTTCGTCGGTCGTGCGGTCGGCGGGCCAAAGCTTGCGCCTGCCATATCCCCCGGCAAGACGTGGAGCGGTGCGATCGGCGGCGCAGCCGGCGGCGTGCTCGGCGGCCTTGCCGTCGCTCTCGCGGCGGGGCTTGGCAACCTCCCGCTCCTCGCGCTCGTCGCCCTTCTGCTGTCTGTCGTTTCGCAAATCGGCGACCTTTTCGAGTCCGGCGTAAAGCGACGTCATGGCGCGAAGGACTCCGGCACCGTCATTCCCGGCCATGGCGGCGTGATGGACCGGGTCGACGGGCTTGTCGCGGCGGCGTTTGCTCTGTACGTCATCGGGGCGGCAACCGGCGGCCTCGACAATCCGATTCACGCGCTGTTCACCAGATAGCGCGCAGATGCGGATTGGGTGCCGCGCGGGCGCCGCTTGAATCAAGCCACGGATTCGCCGCCATTGCGCCGTCACCTGTCACGAATCCTTGCCAGAAGCTGAGTGTGCCAATTTGAGCGACATCTTCTCCGCTATCTTCAGCACCGAAGGCTTGCTGATCGGCACCATCATCCCTTTCCTCTTCGTCCTGACGGTCGTCGTCTTCGTGCACGAGATGGGCCACTATCTCGTCGGGCGCTGGTGCGGCATCGGCGTCACCGCATTCTCCATCGGCTTCGGCCCGGAACTTCTTGGCTTCAATGATCGGCATGGCACGCGCTGGAAGCTGTGCGCCATTCCGCTGGGGGGCTATGTGAAGTTCGTCGGAGACATGAGCGTCACCAGCAGTCCCGGCGGCGATACCTCCGATCTCCTGACCGAGGCCGAGCGCCGGAAGGCATTTCATGTCCAGCCGGTCTGGAAGCGCGCCGCCACGGTGGTCGCCGGGCCGCTCTTCAACTTCCTGCTAACCATCGCCGTGTTCGCGGTGCTGTTCTCGATCTACGGCAAGACGATCATGCAGCCCGTTGTCGCCGAGGTTCGTCCGGACAGTCCGGCTGCGGCGGCCGGCTTCACGCCGGGCGATCGATTCGTCTCGGTGGACGGCAATGTGGTCGAGACCTTCGCCGACCTGCAGCGCTTCGTGCAGGGCAGGGCGGGGGACGAACTGGTCTTCGTGGTCCTGCGCGACGGCCAGGAAGTCACGCTAAAGGCCGTGCCGGAGTTGATGGAGCAGGAAGACGCGCTCGGCAACAAGGTGAAGGTTGCCGCCATCGGCGTCATCAACAACAGGGAACTGGGCGAACCGCGGCTAATCACCTACACGCCCGCCGGCGCTTTCGTGGAAGCCGTCAGGGAAACCGGCCATGTGGTCGAACGAACCGGTCAATTTCTGAAACGCTTCGTCGTGGGCCGTGAAGACCGCTGCCAGCTTGGCGGGCCGGTGAAGATCGCGGACATGGCGGGGCGCGCGGCGAAGCTCGGTTTCGAGTGGCTGGTGCAACTTGTCGCACTGCTTTCGGTGGGCATAGGCATATTGAATCTGTTGCCGATTCCCCCTCTGGACGGGGGCCATCTGGCTTTCTATGCGGCCGAGGCGGTGATGCGGCGTCCTGTCTCCGAGCGCTTCATGGATGCGCTCTACAGGACCGGTATGTTCCTAGTTCTCGGCTTCATGGTCTTCGTCTTCTGGAACGATCTGTTCGGCTGCTGAAAGGTCAGGGAATTCCGTCACATGGCTCTGGTTGTTGAGGCTTCGTTTACCATGAGCCGGGTTTGGCGTGACGAGAAAGCCACGCCGGAACCCTTAGTAAATTCAAATTAACCAGAAGCCTTGCGTGTAGGGAAAATCCGGCTATTACGGTAGCGTGAAGACCGAGACGTCCGGATTTCTCGCCGTGGGGACTTCGAGAAAAAAGGTTTAGATGCCCGATGAAGGCAACGAAGAGTTTCATGGGGGCCGTGTCGGCGCTCGCTTTAACCGCAGGCCTTGCCTTGCAAGGTGCGGTGGCGATCCAGTTGGCCACCCTGACCGAAGCGCAGGCTGCGGTCATAAGCCGGATCGAGGTTCGGGGGAATCAGCGCGTCGACGCTGAGACCGTCCGCAGCTATGTCGGCATCGCGCCCGGCCGTTCCTTCTCCAATGACGACATCGACGAGGCGGTGAAGCGGCTTTTCGCCACCGGCCTGTTTTCCGATGTGCGCGTCAACCAGGTCGGCTCGACGCTGGTCGTCGAGGTGAGCGAGCTTTCCGTCGTGAATCAGGTGCTCTTCCAGGGCAACAAGAAGATCAAGGACGCTGCTCTCGCCAGCCAGGTCCAGTTGAAGCCGCGCGGCGCCTTTTCCACTGCGACGATGGAGGCCGATGCCGAGACGATTCGGCAGGCTTATTCCCGTATCGGACGTGACGATGCGACGGTTACGCCGCAGGTCGTCGACCTCGGCGACAACCGCGTCAACGTCGTTTTCCAGATCAACGAAGGCGACCGTACCAAGATCGCCGCGATAAATTTCGTGGGCAACAGCGCGTTCCGCGACGGGCGTCTGGCCGACGTGATCTCGACCAAGCGCTCGACCTTCCTCTCGTTGCTGACGCGCGACGATATTTATGACGAGGATCGTCTGCGCGCGGACGAGGAAGCGCTTCGCCGCTTCTATTACAATCGCGGCTATGCGGACTTCCAGGTCCTGTCGGCAGTCGGCGATCTCAATCCGACGACGAACGATTACACGATCACCATCACGGTCGAGGAAGGTGAGCGCTATACGTTCGGCGACGTGAGCGTCGAGAGCACCATTCCTGGCGTCGAGAACGATGCATTCAATTCGCTGATCGAGACGCATCCGGGCGACGTGTACAGCGCCAAGAATGTCGAGGACACCATTGTCGCGATCACCGAGCGTCTGGCGGGGATGGGTTATGCCTTCGCGCAGGTGACGCCGCGCGGTGACCGTAACTACGAGAACCGCACGATCTCAGTCGTTTATACGATCGATCAGGGCGCCCGCACCTATGTCGAGCGCATCGAAATCCGCGGCAACACCCGCACGCGCGATTACGTCATCCGCCGCGAGTTCGACATTTCCGAAGGCGACGCCTTCAATCAGGTTCTGATCCAGCGTGCGAAGCGCCGGCTCGAGGCTCTGGATTTCTTCCAGTCGGTGGAGATTTCCACGGCTCCCGGCTCGGAGCCGGATCAGGTCATTCTGATCGTCGACGTCATGGACAAGTCGACGGGCGAGTTCTCCGTCGGCGGCGGCTACAGCACCGGCGGCGAAACGTCGGGCGCCACGGTCGAGGGCTCGATCGTCGAGCGCAACTTTCTCGGGCGCGGCCAGTTCATCCGCCTCGCGGCTGGTGGCGGGCGCAATTCTCGCGACTATGCCATCTCCTTCACGGAGCCTTATTTCCTCGGCCGCCGCATTGCTGCCGGCTTCGACATCTATCGCCAGACGCGCGACTTCGATGACTACAAGCGCGAGCTGAACGGCGCCACGGTCCGCTTCGGCCTCCCGATCACCGAGGCCCTGTCGACGCAGATCGCCTACAATTTCACGCAGGAAAAATACAAGTTCACGGACGATTGCGACGTGAACGAAAATGGCGTGATCGATGCGGGCGAATGCGACATCAGCACCGCGATCATCAACGCCGTCGAGGACAGCCCGTGGGTGAAGTCGTCGATCAGTAACACCTTCACCTACAACACGATCGATGACATGAAGAATCCGCGCCAGGGTCTCTATGCGACCTTCGGCACGGAATTCGCTGGCATCGGCGGCGACGCCAACTTCTTCAAGGTCACCGGCCGGGCGACCTATTATCGCACGCTGAGCGAGGAGATGGATATCGTCGCCTTGCTCGTCGCGGGCGCCGGCCATGTCGAACCGATCGGCGACGACGGTCTCAGGACCTTCGATCTCTTCCAGAGCAGCGACCGCATCATTCGCGGTTTCGAGTATGGAGGCATTGGTCCCGTCGACGCGCTCACGGGCGATCACCTCGGCGGCAAGACCTACTTCAATGTCAGCGCGGAAGCACAGTTCCCGATGCCGGGCATCCCGCAGAGCCTCGGCCTGCGCGGCGCGGTCTTCGCGGACGCGGCGACGCTCTTCGGCAACGACATCGAGGATGCGCCTGTTACCAATACCAAGATGGACTGGCGTGCTTCCGTTGGTGCCAGCGTGATCTGGTCGTCGCCGTTCGGGCCGCTGCGCTTCGACTACGCGGTGCCGGTCGCCAAACTCGACACCGACGACGAGCAGAACTTCAATTTCTCGATCAGCAACAAGTTCTAGCGCGGTTGTATGGTTTCCGGGGCCTTGCGCCCCGGAGCGCAAGGTTGGCATGACGGATCCCGTTTTCTTTGTGGCGGCGCGGCGGTTCACTGCCGCGGAGATCGCCATGCTGACGGGCGCTTCGCTGCTCACGCCTCAGCATGGCAATGCCGAGATCGGGTTCGTATCCTCTCTTGCCGAAGGTGGCAGGGGCGCTCTCGTGTTCGCCGATTCCAAACGCCGGCCGGCCGATGTCGCGGCGTTGGCGGCTTCCGCGATCCTCTGTTCGCAGGAACTCGCTCCCGCGATTCCGGAGGGCATCGCCGTTCTCGCGACGAAACACCCGCAGGCCGCCTTCGCCCAGGTCGGCCGGTTGCTGTTTCCGGACGCCGCATTCCCGGCTTCCATAACCGGTGAGACCGGTGTTTCCGCGCGAGCGCATATCGACCCGACCGCCCTTGTCGAAGCTGGTGCCGTGATCGAAGCCGGAGCCGTGATCGGTCCAGGAGCCGCCGTCGGCTCCGGGACGGTGATCGCGGCGAATGTCGTGGTCGGGCGGAATTGCCAGATCGGCCGCGATTGCTTTGTCGGCCCGAACGCCTCGATCCAGTACGCCTTGGTCGGCAACCGGGTCATCATTCATGGCGGCGTGCGTCTGGGGCAGGACGGCTTCGGCTATGTGCCCGGCCGGAACGGACCGGAGAAGGTGCCGCAGATCGGTCGGGTCATCATTCAGGACAATGTCGAAATCGGCGCGAACTCGACGATTGATCGAGGCGCGCTTGACGACACCGTGATCGGTGAGGGCACGAAGATCGACAATCTGGTGCAGATCGGCCACAACTGCCGTATCGGACGTGGCTGCATCATCGCCGGGCATTGCGGTCTGTCGGGTTCGGTGACACTGGGCGATTTCGCCATGCTAGGCGGCCGGGTCGGCGTTGCCGATCATGTGACTATCGGCGCCGGTGCTCAGGTGGCCGGCGCCTCGGGCGTGATCAGCGACATGCCTGCCGGCGCGCGTTGGGCGGGATATCCGGCGCAGCCGGTCAAGGCGCATTTCCGCGAGATCGCCATGCTGCGGTCGCTCGCGAAGTCGAAGAGGAAGAAGGAAGAGACCGATGGCTGAGGGCGGAGCGTCCGTGCTCGAATCAGCGGATATCATGCGCTTGCTGCGGCTTTTGCCGCATCGCTATCCATTCCTCCTCGTCGATCGCATCGTTGACATCGACAGCGACAATTCGGCTGTCGGCATCAAGAATGTTACTGTGAACGAACCGCATTTCCAGGGCCATTTCCCGGAACAGCCTGTCATGCCGGGTGTGCTCATCATCGAGGCCATGGCGCAGACGGCGGGCGCGATCTGCCTGCTCTCCACCGGCGGCAACATGCCGTCGCTCGTCTATTTCCTCACCATTGACAATGCGAAGTTCCGCAAGCCCGTCGTGCCGGGTGATCGCGTGGAACTGCATGTGAGGAGGCTGAAGAAGCGTGGCAACATATGGCGCTTCCAGTGCGAGGCGCTTGTCGACGGTGCGAAGGTGGCGGAAGCTGAAATCTCCGCGATGATGACGCCCAGGTCGGCGGATCAGGCGGCAGAATGACGACCGGCGTGGCCATACATCCTACCGCCATCGTCGATCGTGGCGCGCGGCTCGGCGCGAATGTGCGCATCGGCCCGTTTTGCGTTGTGGGTGCCGACGCGGTCCTCGGCGACAATGTCGAATTGCTGAACCACGTCACCATCATGGGCGCCACCACGCTGGGAGAGGGGTGCAAGGTGTTCCCCCAGGCCGTGCTCGGCGCGCCGCCCCAGAATACCAAGCACAAGGGCGGCAAGACCACGCTTTCCATCGGCCGCAACACGACGATCCGCGAAGGTGTGACGATGCACACCGGCACCGACACCAGCCACGGCGCGACCGTCGTGGGAGAGAACGGCAATTTTCTCGCCTATACGCACATCGCGCATGATTGCATCGTCGGCAACAACGTCACTTTTGCGAACGCCGCGACGCTGGGCGGCCATGTCGAGGTCGGCGACAACGTCATCATTGGCGGCCTCACCGCCGTGCATCAATTTGTGCGCATCGGCGACAATGCCTTCATCGGCGGCGCATGCGGCATCGCCGGGGATGTCATCCCGTTCGGCATGGCGGAGGGCAACCGTGCCCATCTGCGCGGCTTCAACATCATCGGCATGAAGCGCGCCGGCATTCCGCGCTCCGAAATCTACACGTTGCGCGCAGCCTATCGCGTATTGTTCGACGAAGCCCACCCGGTCAGCGAAAACGTCGAGCGTGTGCGCGTCGAGTTTTCCGGTTCGCCGACCGTCATGAAGATCGTCGATTTCATCACCAGTCGCGGCAAGCGCCACTTCTGCGTGCCGCCGCGCGGCAAAGGCCGCGATCCCGGCGACGATGACGACGTCTAGGCCTGCAGCCGGTATAGATCTCGCACCGACCGACCGCGTCGCGGTCATTGCCGGGAGTGGCCGCCTTCCGGTCAATGTCGCCGAAAGCCTGCGGTGGTATGGCCACGCCCCCTTTGTCGTCCTGATCGACGGCGAGGCGGATGCGCATGCCGGTCTCGACAGTTTCGACCACCAGCGGATGACGCTGGAAGAGGCTGGCGCCCTGCGCGGTCTTCTCAAGCGAAAGCGCGTGACGCATGTCGTTCTCGCGGGCGGTATCGGCCGCCGGCCGAATATCGGCTCCTACAGGATCAATCTCGGCCTGCTTGCGGCGCTGCCGCGCCTCGCGCGCGCCCTGAAGCGCGGCGACAACGGCATGCTGAAGCTGCTGATCGCCCATATCGAGGCAGCCGGCATGAAGGTTGTGGGCGCGCACGAAATCGTGCCGGACCTGCTCGCGCCGGAGGGCGCAATCACGCAGGCCGAGCCGGAAGCGGGCGACTGGCGCGATCTGGAGGCCGCGCGCAAGGCTGCGCTAACGATCGGGGCGCTGGATGTCGGGCAGGCGGCGGTGTCGATCAATGGCCGTGTGATCGCTCTGGAAGGCATCGAGGGTACGGATGGGCTGCTTGCGCGCACGAAGGAGTTGCGCGGGCATGGCCGCATCGCCAACCTCAAGCGTGGCGTCATCGTCAAATGCGCCAAGCCCGATCAGGAGTTGCGCGCGGATCTGCCGGCGATCGGGCCGGCGACGGTGGACGGCGCCCATGCCGCCGGTCTTGCTGGCATCGGCGTCGAGGCCGGCCGGTCGCTGATCCTCGATTGGGGCAAGGTGGTCGAGCGCGCGGATGCGCTTGGCCTGTTCGTCGTCGGCCTGCCGCCAGAGCCGCGGCCATGAGCGCCGCGCGCCCGCTCAGAATTGCGGTTGTTGCCGGCGAGGAGTCCGGTGATCTTCTCGGTGCCGACATCATCCGGGCGTTGCGCGCAGACGGCTGTGACGTCGAACTGCGTGGCGTCGGTGGCCGCCACCTCGAGGAACTTGGGCTGAAGAGTCTCTTCGACGCGCAGGAGGTGGCCCTCATGGGCCTCAGCGCGATCGTCCGTGACCTGCCGCGCCTGTTGCGCCGCATTTCGCAGACGGCGCGCGAGATCGCGGCGTGGAAGCCGGATTGTCTGATCACCATCGACAGCCCGGAATTTTCCTTGCGCGTGGCGAAAAAAGTGAGGGCGGCTGCGCCGGGTATTCCCATCGTGCACTATGTCTGCCCGAGCGTATGGGCGTGGAGGCCCGGGCGCGCGCCTGCGATGCGCGCCTACGTCGATCACATCCTGTGCGTGCTGCCCTTCGAGGTTGAAGTACTCGACCGACTTGGCGGCCCGCCCGGCACCTATGTCGGCCACCGGCTGACGCATGAGCCGGGCGTACTCCGCGCGGCGACACGGCAAGCGGAGAAGAAGGATCTTTCGCCCGACAGGGAGAAAACACTGCTTGTGCTGCCCGGATCGCGCCGCAGCGAAGTATCGGGGCTGATCGGTTTCTTCGGCGATGCGGTTGCATCGCTGCGTCGCCGCGGCCATCGGCTGAAGGTATTGCTTCCGACCGTTCCTCATGTCTTGCAGGCCGTGGGCGCCGCGACGGCGGATTGGGAAGTCAAGCCGGAGATCACCGTCGACCCGGAAGGGAAATGGGAGGCGTTCGGTCAAGCCGACGCTGCCATGATCGCCTCCGGCACGGTGTCGTTGGAACTCGCGCTCTGCGGCGTGCCTATGTATTCCTGCTATTCGATCGACCCGCTGGGCAAGCTGCTGGTGCGCATGCTCACGACCTGGTCGGCGCTGTTGCCCAACATCATCGCCGACCGGCCGGTCGTGACGGAGGTTTACACGCCCTATATCCGCGCCGAGACGATCGTGCGCCACATGGAAGCGCTGTTCGGCGACACAGAACTCCGCGCCTGGCAAAAGGCTGGCTTCGCCGAAGTCGCCCGTCGCATGGCGACCGAGCGACCGTCCGGCGAGATCGCGGCTGGGGTGGTCAGGAAGATGATTGGCAGTGAACGGTGAGCAATGATCGGCTCACTGCTCACTGTGTTCCGGTCACCGCTTCGCGATCGGCACGTAATCCCGCTCCGGCGACCCGGTATAGAGCTGCCGCGGGCGGCCGATCTTCTGATGCGGGTCTTCGATCATTTCCTTCCACTGCGCGATCCAGCCGACTGTGCGCGCGACGGCAAACAGCACGGTGAACATGGTGGTCGGGAAGCCGAGTGCCTTCAGCGTGATGCCGGAATAGAAGTCGACATTCGGATAGAGCTTCTTCTCGATGAAGTAATCGTCCGTCAGCGCGATCTTCTCAAGTTCCATGGCGATGTCGAGCAGCGGATCGTCCTTGATCCCGAGCTCGCCCAGCACCTCATGGCAGGTCTTGTGCATGATCTTGGCGCGCGGATCGTAATTCTTGTAGACGCGATGGCCGAAGCCCATCAGGCGGAACGGATCGTTCTTGTCCTTGGCGCGGGCGATATACTCGGGAATGTGATCGACCGAGCCGATCTCGGCGAGCATGTTGAGGGCGGCCTCGTTGGCGCCGCCATGCGCCGGCCCCCACAGGCATGCGATGCCGGCGGCGATGCAGGCGAACGGATTGGCGCCGGACGAGCCGGCGAGACGCACGGTCGAGGTCGAGGCGTTCTGCTCATGGTCGGCGTGCAGGATGAAGATCCGCTCCATCGCGCGCGCCAGCACCGGGTTCACCTTGTATTCCTCGCACGGCACGGCGAAGCACATATGCAGGAAGTTGGCGGCGTAGCCGAGTTCGTTCTTCGGATAAACGAAGGGCTGGCCGATATGGTACTTGTAGGCCATCGCCGCGATGGTCGGCATCTTGGCGATCAGCCGCATTGAGGCGACCATGCGCTGGTACGGGTCGGAGATGTCGGTCGAGTCGTGATAGAAGGCCGACAGCGCGCCGACCACGCCGCACATCACGGCCATGGGATGCGCGTCGCGGCGGAAGCCTGTGAAGAAGCGCGACATCTGCTCGTGCACCATGGTGTGGCGCGTCACGCGATAGTCGAAATCCTCCTTCTGCGCCTTGGTCGGCAGTTCGCCGTAGAGCAGCAGATAGCAGACCTCGAGGAAGTCGCCGTGCTCGGCGAGCTGGTCGATCGGATAGCCGCGATGCAGCAGCACGCCGGCGTCGCCGTCGATATAGGTGATGCCGGACTCGCAGGAGGCGGTCGACGTGAAGCCGGGATCGTAGGTGAAAGCTCCCGTTTCCCTGTAAAGCGGCGCGATGTCGAGCACATCCGGCCCAACCGTCCCATGTCGAACCTTCAGTTCAAGGGTCTTGCCGCCAAATTCGAGTTTTGCCGATGAATTGGTCATGAAAGCTCCTTGAAATGCGTCCCTCGCGAGAACCTGCGAAATCGCCGGTGGAGGGAAAAAGCGATGGAAGGCGGCTTGTGCTAACGCATTTCCAAAAGCGTGCCAAGTTCACCTAATGGCGCAATGTCGCATCGCAGCAAACGGGACTCAACAAGGATTTGCGACAGGAGCACTGTCCTAATCGATTTTGTCGTGAATCCTTGCGAGGCTCTCCTCCCGGCCAAGCACGGCCAGAACATCGAACACGCCGGGCGAAGTGCTTCTGCCGGTCAGCGCGGCGCGCAGCGGTTGGGCGACGGCGCCGAGCTTCAACCCCTTTTCGGTCGCGAAAGCGCGGATCGCCTCTTCCGCGGCGGCGGCGCTCCAAGGCGCCCGGACGCCGCTCAGCGCCTCATGAGTGCCTGCCAGGATGGCGCGGCCTTCCACGGTGAGCAGCGCAGCCGCCTTCTCGTCCAATGCCAGCGGCCGCTCGGCGAACAGAAAGCCCGCGCCGTCGGCCAGTTCGACCAGCGTCTTCGCGCGTTCCTTGAGGCCGGGCATGGCGGCGAGCAGTTGAGCCTTGCGTTCGTCCGTCATCCGGCTGGTCAACTCCTCGCCGTTCGGCAGATAGGGCAGCGTGGCCAGGAAGACATCGAGCAATTCGTCGCTGCCCATGTTGCGCATGTAGACGCCGTTCAGCGCTTCGAGCTTCTGGAAGTCGAAACGCGCCGCGCCCTTGTTGATGTCCTCGATCTCGAACCAGCGGATCATGTCGTCGAGACTCATCACCTCGTCGTCGCCGTGGCTCCAGCCGAGCCGCACGAGATAGTTGCGCAGCGCGGCGGGGAGATAGCCCATGGCGCGATAGGCCTCGACACCCAGCGCGCCATGGCGCTTGGAAAGCTTTGCTCCGTCGGCGCCGTGGATCAGCGGGATATGCGCCATCACCGGCACGTCCCAGCCCATGGCGTTGTAGATCACGGTCTGGCGTGCGGCGTTGGTCAGGTGGTCGTCGCCGCGGATGATGTGCGTGACGCCCATATCGTGGTCGTCGACGACGACGGCATGCATGTAGGTCGGCGTGCCGTCGGAGCGCAGAATGATGAAATCGTCGAGATCCTTGTTCGGAAAGCGCACGTCGCCCTGCACGCGGTCGCGCACGATCGTCTCGCCTTCCTGAGGCGCCTTGATGCGGATGACCGGCTTGACGCCAGCCGGCGCCTCCGAAGGGTCGCGATCGCGCCAGCGGCCGTCATAGCGCGGCGGCCGCCCTTCCGCGCGCGCCTTCTCGCGCATCTCCTCCAGTTCTTCCGGCGACTCGTATGCGTAATAGGCCTGTCCCCGGCGCACGAGTTCCTCGGCCACTTCACGATGCCGCGGGGCACGCTCGAACTGCGAGATCGGCTCGCCGTCCCAGTGGAGGCCGAGCCAGGTGAGCCCGTCGAGGATGGCGGCGGTGGCCGCATCGGTCGAGCGCTCGCGATCCGTGTCCTCGATGCGCAGCAGCATCTTGCCACCTGTGTGGCGGGCATAGAGCCAGTTGAACAGCGCCGTACGTCCCCCGCCGATATGCAGGTAGCCGGTCGGGGAGGGCGCGAAACGCGTGACGACTGTGTCGGACATCAAAGCTCTCGAACGCCGGTGGGAACACCGGAAAATGTAGGATTTCACGCAATTGCGCGCGGCTGGCGTCCATGTAGCATAGGCGGCTTGAGGTGCAAGGGGCGGCTCCGCCGGGGCCGAGGCAGGGACGCCGCGAAGCAGTGAATTCATCGTCGGTCGATCTGGCGGAGCGACGCTTCCTCGAGGCTGCCTCGGACATCGCCGACGCGCCGGGCTTCGCGCGTCCGCCCGCACCGCCGCGGAATGCAGGCGACGCTTTGTCGGCTCCCGCGACAAACGTCGCGTTGCCAAAAGAGACCGTCGAAATGGTCCGGCGTTTGCGCGCACTGGGCGATCGCCTCGCCGGGATGGCGGCGCGGGAGCTTGCGCGCGGCACGCCGTTCAACTTCGTGCCGGTGTTTCTGGCTACCGGCGCGCTGGCTTACTTTGCCGCCAGTCGCGAACCGCCGCTCCACCTGCTGCTCGCCGCCTGCGGGGTCGCTGGCATCGCCGTTTTCGCACTTCGTCGCTGGACAGGCGCGCAACTGGCGGCCTGGGCGGTTCTCTTCGTCGTCCTCGGCGCGGTCTTCGCCAAGCTGGAGACGCTCGATGCCGGCACGAAGATGCTCGGCGCGGAGGTGACCACGCGTCTCACGGGTCGCATCGTCGCGACCGATCATCTCGCCAACGGGCGCGTGCGGCTGACGCTCGACATCGTCTCGACGGAGCGGCCAAAGCTCCGCTATGCACCGGACAGGGTGCGCATTACAGCCCGGGCGATCGCCGCGGATGTTCGCGCGGGAGATATTGTCGCCGGGGCCGCACGTCTTCTGCCACCGCTTGGAGCGACCCGGCCGGGTGGCTACGACTTCGCCTTCGAAAGCTATTTCGACGGCGTCGGCGCCACCGGTTTTTTCCTCGGCGAGCCGAAGCGGGTCGAATTGTCGGCCGAGCCGGATTTCGAGGATCGCTTCAACGCCGTCGTCGAGGATGCTCGCGACCGTCTCGCTGCGCGTATTCGCAGCCATATCGGCGGCGCGGAAGGCGAGATCGCCGCCGCGCTGATAGCCGGTGTGCGGGCCGGCATTCCCGAGGACGTCAACGAGGCGCTGCGGCGCACCGGCCTTGCGCATGTGCTCTCGATATCGGGACTGCACATGGCGCTTGTCGCGGCCACCATCATCGGCTCGCTCCGCTTCGTCTTCGCCTGTTTCCCCAGGTTCGCCTCGCGTCACCCGGTTCGGAAGTACGCCGCGTCGGCGGCGCTGATCGCGCTCGCGATCTATTTGTTCGTCTCCGGAAACCAGGTGGCGGCGCAGCGCAGCTTCATCATGATCGCCATCATGCTGATCGCGTTGCTGTCCGACCATGCGGCGTTGACGATGCGTAATCTCGCGCTGGCTGCGACCGTCGTGCTGGTGGTGTCGCCGCACGAGGTGGTCGGTCCCAGCTTCCAGATGTCGTTCGCGGCGACCGCAGCCCTCATCGGCGCCTATGCGGCATGGTCGCAACGGGAGAGGCACGGCGCGGGCCGTGTTCCGGGCGTGAGACATCCGGCTCTCCGGGCGCTGCGACTGGTGTTCTTCTACGTTGTCGGACTTGCCGCGACGTCGCTGCTGGCCGGTGCCGCAACGACGATTTTCGGCGCGCATCATTTCCAGCGCGTTTCGCCGCTGTCGCTCTTCGCCAATCTCGCGGCCATGCCGATCGTTTCCGTGCTGGTCATGCCTTTCGCCGTCCTCGGTCTGCTTCTGATGCCGGTCGGCCTCGACGGTGTGGCGTTTGCTGTGATGGGAGAGGGGCTGCGGCTGATGAACGCCGTCGCGGCGTGGTTCTCGGCGCGCTCGCCGCTCGACGCGATCGGTCTGGTGGCGCCCGGCGCCGTCATCTGCATGACGCTCGCGCTTATCTTCGCCACGCTTCTCACAACGTGGCTGCGGCTCATCGCGGTACCTTTCGCGCTTTTAGGCAGCGTGCTGCTGTTCTTTCCGCCCCGGCCCGAAATATTCGTGTCCGACGACGGAAAACTCGTCGCTATGCGGACTTCCTCCGGCACGGTTGCGGTGAACAGAAACCGCCCGAACGCTTTCACGCTCGATGGCTGGATGCGCGCTTTAAACAGTGAGACGAGCGTCAAGCCGCTCAAGGTGGACGACGCGGCTTTCGATGCGTTGTCCAGTTCATCTATCGCGCAGGCAGGCGGAGACGGCGGGCGTTTCCGCTGCACGGAGAATTCGTGCATCACTTCCAGCGCGAGCGGGCAGATACTGATAACGTCAAGCGCTGAAATGGCGCGCAAGGCCTGTGAGACGGCGCGCATCGTCGTAGTCGATGACGCAACTTTCGATGGACGTTGCGCCGATCCGCACGCTCTCGTCATAACGCGTCGGGAACTTGCGCGTCGCGGAAGCGCAATGATCGACGGCAACAACAGCGTTGTCTTCGCCATCCGCGAGCCATACCGGCCGTGGCACGAACATCGCCGGTTCTCCCGGGAGGCGAGGGGATTGGCGCCGTGGCAGCCGGATCGTTCCAGAAAACCGGACAAGGCATCGGCGGATGCCACGGCGACTGACGACAAATCCGGCACAGTAATCGCCGTTCCCTAGGGCATCGCGCCGAAACCCGGATCGGACCCGGAGTGAGTCCTCTCAGTATTTGCGGATCAATCCGACCAGCTTGCCCTGCACCTTAACGCGGTGTGGTCCGAAAATCTTCGTCTCATAGGCAGGGTTTGCCGCTTCGAGCGCGATCGACGCGCCCTTGCGCCGGAAGCGTTTCAGCGTCGCCTCCATGTCGTCGACAAGCGCCACCACGATCTCGCCGGGATTGGCGTTCGTCGCGTGGCGGATGATCACCGTATCGCCGTCGAGAATGCCCGCCTCGATCATCGAATCGCCTCTTACCTCAAGCGCATAGTGCTCGCCGCCGGTCAGCATCTCCGGGGGCACGGCGATCGAATGGGTCTTATGCTGGATGGCGTCGATCGGCACGCCGGCAGCGATGCGGCCCATGACAGGAATGGAGACGGCGGTCGATTCGTCATCGTTGCTCGCTGCCGGACGCTTGGCCGGCTCAGGCTTGCGACCGAGGCTTCCCTCGATGACGCTGGGCGAGAATTTTCGTGCCGCGTTGAGGCTGGGCATCATCGTCTCTGGCAGCTTGATCACTTCCAGCGCGCGCGCACGGTTGGGCAGGCGGCGGATGAAGCCGCGCTCTTCCAAAGCGGTGATCAGACGATGGATGCCCGATTTGGACGCAAGATCCAGCGCATCCTTCATCTCGTCGAAGGATGGCGGCACACCGGCCGCCTTCAGCCGCTCGTGGATGAACATCAGCAATTCGAGTTGTTTGCGCGTCAGCATCTGGCGGACCTCGAGAATCGCGTAAAAAACAAAACCAGAACAAACACTATCTGTTCCAGTTGTGTTCCGCAACCGTTTAAAGTTTAATGAATTTGGTAAGGTCTCGGCAGCTTTTTGGCGCGCTGCGCGCGATGCTGGCGACCTTCAGCGCAGCAGTATCATCCGGCAGGCGGACCCGGCGGGTGCGGCGGGCGCAAACGGTTCGCGCACGATCAGGGCGTTGGCCGAGGCGAGCGTCCGCAGCATGGAGGAATCCTGCACGTCGAAGGCGCGGACGCTGAACCCTCCCTCGGTGCGTGTCGCGACGGCGCGAATATAGTCCTGCCGCAGATCGTTTGCCGGCATGGATGTTTCCAGCGTCGCCTCGACAAGCCTCGGTGTCCAGTTGCGGCCGGACAGCCGCGCCAGCAAAGGCCGCAGGAAGAGGTGCGAGCAGACGAGGCTCGCCACCGGATTGCCGGGCAGGCCGAGGCAACGGGTCCGCCCGAGCCGGCCGAACATCAGCGGTTTGCCGGGGCGCATCGCGATTTTCCAGAAATCGAGCGCCATGCCTTCGCCGGTCAGCACCCCGTGAACGAGGTCATGATCGCCGACGGATGCGCCGCCGAGCGTCACGACGACATCGGCGTCCGCACGGAGCGCCTTGCGCACCAGCGCGGTAATCGCCTCGACATCGTCGGTCGCTATGCCGAGATCCATGACGCGTGCGCCGGCGGACTCCGCAATCGCGGCGACGCCATAACCGTTCGACGCGATGATCTGGCCGGGGCCGGGCTCGCTGCCCGGCGGCAGCAACTCGTCTCCCGTGGCGATGATGGCGACCAGCGGCCGTGCGACGACCGGAAGCTCCGCATTGTTGCCCGCTGCCACCAGCGAGAGCGCCGCAGGATCGACCGTACGGCCTTTTTCGAGCAGCCTGTCGCCCTCGGCGAAATCCAGTCCGCGCAACCTTATGTTCTTGCCTTGCGCCGTCGGCTCGACAATCTCGACATTGTCTTCATGTGCCCGTGTGTTTTCCTGGATGACGACCGTGTCCGCGCCTTCGGGCATCGGCGCGCCCGTGAAGATGCGCACGGCCTCGCCCTCACCGACACGCCCCGCAAAAGGCCGGCCGGCCGGCGCCTGGCCGATGATCTTGAGCGTAGCGGGCAGGGAAACGATGTCGGCGGCGCGCACGGCGTAGCCGTCCATGGCGGACGCATCGAAGGGCGGCTGCGTGCGGCGTGCAAAAACATCGGCGGCAAGCGTCCGCCCGGTGGCGTCCGACAGCGGTATCATTTCTGCCGGCTTCGGCTCCGCTCCATCGAGCAGCTTCGTCAGCGCGTCGTCAACCGGAAGCAATGACATCGGTTTCACCCGGCGCGAAAATCGCCCGACTTGCCGCCGGTCTTTTCGATCAGGCGGACGTCGGAGATGACCATGGCGCGGTCGACGGCCTTGGCCATGTCGTAGATGGTGAGGCAGGCGACGGAAGCCGCCGTCAGCGCCTCCATCTCGACGCCTGTCTTTCCGGTGACGCGCGCCAGCGCGGTGACCCGGAGTCCGGGAAGCGTCTCGTCGGGCTCGATCTCGACGCTTACCTTCGTCAGCAGCAGGGGATGGCACAGCGGGATGAGTTCGTGCGTCTTCTTTGCCGCCATGATGCCGGCGATGCGCGCGGTGCCGAGCACGTCGCCCTTCTTCGCGTTACCGGCGAGGATCGTGTCCAGCGTCTGGCGCTGCATCTTCACGCTTCCCTCGGCAGTCGCCGTGCGTTCGGTCTCCGGTTTTGCGCCGACATCGACCATATGCGCTTCGCCGGAAGCGCCGATATGGCTGAGAGTGGGTGAGGCCGCCATCAGGCAGCGGGCGCGGCGACCGCCACGCCTTCGAGCAGGAGCCGCGTCGCCGCCGTGACATCCGCCTGCCGCATCAGGCTCTCGCCGACGAGGAAGGCGCCGATGCCGGCGCGCGCCAGCCGCGCGCAGTCGGCATGTGTGAAGATACCGCTTTCGCCGACCAGCAGCCGGTCGCCGGGCACCATGCCGGCGAGCCGTTCCGAGGTTTCGAGACTGACGTCGAAGGTGCGCAGGTTGCGGTTGTTGGTGCCGACGAGGCGTGACGAGAGCTTAAGCGCCCGTTCCATCTCGGCCTCGTCATGCACCTCCACCAAAGCATCCATGCCGAGGTCGAAGGCCGCATCCTCCAGCGCCTTAGCCAGGTCGTCGTCGACGCTCGCCATGATGATGAGGATGGCGTCCGCGCCCCAGGCGCGGGCCTCGGCCACCTGATAGGTGTCGAACAGGAAATCCTTGCGCAATGCGGGCAGGCTGACGGCTTCCCGCGCTGCAGTCAGGAATTCCGGCGCACCCTGGAAGGATGGCGTATCGGTCAGCACCGAGAGACAGGCGGCGCCACCGGCCTCGTAAGCCTTCGCCAGCGCCGGAGGGTCGAAATCGGCGCGGATGAGCCCCCTGGACGGGCTGGCCTTCTTGATCTCGGCGATCAGGCCGAATTTGCCGGCGGCGCGTTTTGCCTCCAGCGCCCGAAGAAAGCCGCGCGCCGGAGCCTGATCAGCGGCTTTTGCCCTGATTTCGGCAAGCGGCGCGCGGGCCTTCGCTGCGGCGATCTCGTCGCGCTTGTAGGCTTCGATGCGTTTCAGAATGTCGGCCATGTCAAAGGCTCTTTTGCTGTCCGCGCCTCAATAACAGAAGGGCGCGACCCTTGCCATCACGCGTTGGAAACGCGTTCGAGATCGGCCAGCACGCTTGCTGCCTTGCCGCTGTCGATCGACCTGGCCGCCTTTTCGATGCCGTCCTGCAGCGTCTTCGCCTTGCCGGCGACCACGAGCCCCGCGCCGGCGTTCATAAGAACCGTGTCGCGATAGGCGCCCGCCTCGCCGGAAAGCACTTTCCTCAATGCCTTCGCGTTGAACTCCGCGTCACCGCCGCGCAGCGCTGCACGGTCGTGACGCTTCAGGCCGAAATCCTCCGGCGTGATGACGAAGCTCTGTACCGCGCCCTCGATAAGGGCAGACACATGCGTCTCGCCGGCGGCGGTGATCTCGTCGAGCCCGTCACCATGCACCACCCAGGCGCTCTCCGCGCCGAGATTGTAGAGCGTCTCGGCCACCGGGCCAACCCATTCCGGCGCGAACACGCCAACCATCTGGCGCTTCACGCCGGCCGGATTGGAGAGGGGGCCGAGCAGGTTGAAGATGGTGCGGGTGCCGAGCTCAACGCGCACCGGCCCGACATGCTTCATCGCCGGATGATGCGCGGGCGCGAACATGAAGCCGATGCCGGCTTCGCTTATGCACCGGGTGATCGATGCGGGTTCGAGATCGATCTTGATGCCGAGCGCCGTCAGCACGTCGGCCGCGCCGGTCGATGACGACAGGCCGCGATTGCCATGCTTGGCGACGGGTACGCCGCAGCCTGCGATGACAAAGGCGGACGCGGTCGAAATGTTGACGCTGTGCGAATTGTCACCGCCGGTGCCGACGATGTCGATCGCATCGGCCGGAGCGTCCACGCGCAGCATCTTGTCGCGCATGGTGGCGACCGCGCCCGCGATCTCGTCGACCACCTCGCCGCGCACCCGCAGCGCCATCAGGAAGCCGCCCACCTGTCCCGGCGTGGCATCGCCGGACATGATGATGTCGAAAGCGTCCTTCGCTTCCTCGAAGGTGAGATGGCTGCCGGAAGCAGCCTTCGCGATAAAGGGTTTCAGCGCGCTCATGTCGGCTCAGAATGCCATGGCGCGCTCGACCGCGCCTTGATCGATACGAACATCGTATTCCGCCTCCAGGCGGGAAACCAGCTGGTCGAGCAGATCGTCCGCCAGTCCCGAGGAGAAGCTTGCCTTCGTCTGGTCGGGAAGGGCGCTGCCGTCGGCGCCGGCCGGCTCGAACACCTCCGTCACCTTGAAGACGATCTGCGCGTCATCGGTCGGCGCCGGCGCGAGCCCGGTCTGGCCTTCGGCGATCGCGAAGACCGCGGCGACGCCCTCCTGACCGAAATCGGCGTCGTCAGCCTGCCGCTTCAGGCCACGTTTGGTCTGCTTTTCCAGATTCAGCTCGGTGGCGGCCGCGTCGAGCGAATCGCCATCCTTCACGCGCTTCTCCACCCCGGTCGCCTTCGCCGCGAGCCGCGTCCTCGTTTCGTCCGCTTTCCAGTCGGTAACGACGCGCTCGCGAACCTCGTCGAGCGCCCGTTCGCGGGCAGGAGTTATGCCCTCGACCTCGAAGAAAACAAAGCCGTTGCTGCCGATATTGATCGCGTCGTTCTCGACATTCACTTCGGAATCGAACGCGGCGGCCAACACCTCAGCCGACTGCGGTATGTCGTTGACGATCGTGCCGTCCGGGCGCTGCGCGCTGCGATCGATCGCGTCGATCGTCACCACCTTCAGGTTGAGCTTCTGCGCGGCCTCCGCAAGCGACGCGCCGCCGGCGCGGGCGTCCTCGTAGCTGTCGTGCACGTCGAGCAGCACGCGGCTCGCCTCCGCGACGGCCAGCGCCTTGCGGATCTCGTCCTTCACCTCGGCGAGAGGCCGGACGACTTCCGGCGTGATCTCCGTCACGCGCACCAGGACCGGACCAAAGGCTCCCTTCACGACCGGGCTCACCTCGTTGACCTGCAGCTTGAACGCGGCTTCAGCGACGGCGGGGTCGGAAACCTTGTCCCTGGTCAGCGTGCCGAGCTGGACGTCGGCCATCGACCGGCCCTCCGACGCCACGAGCTGGTCGAATGTCGAGCCGGCCTTCAGGCTGTCGGCAGCCACCTGCGCGGCTTCCTCGCTCGCAAAGACGAGCTGTTCGATCTTGCGCATCTCCGGCGTCGAATAGCGCGCCGCCTTGTTGGCCTCGTAGTCGCTGGCGACCTGTTCGTCGCTGATCGCGGATTCGTCCGCGATGTCCTCCGGCTCGAGCTTGATATAGGAGATTTTGCGATATTCCGGCGCGCCGTAATTCGCCTTGCGCTCGTCGAACCATTTGGTGAGGACGTCGTTCGACGGCTCCTCGATCGGCTCGACGAGGCTTTTGGGCAGCACCAGGAACTCGACCGTCCGATCCTCGCCCTGATAGAGCGCAACGGCGCGGTAGAAGGCAGTGGGCGCCTTGAGGCCGTCGGATACCGCCTCGACGATCTGCTGGCGCACGGCAACCTGCTCGCGGTTGCGCAGATAGTCCTCGGGGCGCATGCCCACCTGCTGCAACACGTAGTTGAACTGATTGCGGTCGAACTTGCCGTCAGGTCCATGGAAAACGGCATCTTCGGCCGTCAGCGCGGCCACGCGCTCGCGGGAGACGCCGAGGCCGAGCGTGCGCGCCTGTTCGTCCAGCACGGCGCCGGCCACGAGCTGCGCCAGCACCTGGCTCTCGATGCCGAGGGCCTTTGCCTGGTCGCGCGTCAGCCGCATGCCGAACTGCTGCGACATGACCGACATCTGGCGGTCGTAGGCGAGCCGGTAGTCCAGCGCCGAGACGGTTGTGCCGCCGGCGGTGATGACATTCGTCCCGCCCATGCCGGAAATCATCTGGCCCGAGATTCCCCATACGGCGAAGCTCCCGACCAGCAGGATCAGCAGGAGTTTCGCCACCCATGTCGAAGCGGCTTTTCGGAGACTGTCGAGCATTGCCTGTTCCGGTGGTGCGCGTGTTCGGCGCGTTCTTGCGCAAGGGCAATAGCGTCCTTCTCCGCCAGTGTCGATTGCTTTGTGGCTTGATTTTGGTAGTGAAAGCGCCGCGGCCGGGTTCGGCCTTGGGGAGATATCGGCCGATGACACTTGGCATCCGCCCGCTTGTCGCGGGAAACTGGAAAATGAACGGCACCGGCGCTCAGCTGGATGAGCTTCGCGCCATAGGGCACGGCTTTATGAGTGGTCTCGATGCCGAGACGGAAGCGCTTGTTTGCGTGCCCGCGACGCTTCTGACGCGTGCCGCCGCCATTCTGTCGGCGACGCCCGTCAAGACCGGCGGTCAGGATTGTCATGCCAAAGCCAATGGTGCGCATACTGGCGACATCTCGGCGGAGATGCTGAAGGATGCCGGCGCGTCGCATGTGATCGTCGGCCATTCGGAGCGTCGCACCGACCATGGCGAAACCGATGCCGATGTCCACGCAAAGACTGAAGCGGCGTGGCGGGCGGGACTGGTGGCCGTCATCTGCATCGGCGAAACGCGCGGCGAGCGCGAGTCCGGCGCTACGCTCGACGTGCTTTCCAGACAGGTCGCCGGCTCGGTGCCTCGGGAGGCGACCTCAGCCAACACCGTGATCGCCTATGAACCGGTGTGGGCGATCGGCACGGGCCTGACGCCGACATCCGCTGATGTGGCCAAGGCGCATGCCCATATCCGCGCGAGGCTTCGGGACTTGCTGGGCGATGGAGCGGAAAGGATGCGCATTCTCTATGGCGGCTCGGTCAAGCCGTCGAATGCGGTCGAGCTTCTGGGTGTTGCCAATGTCGACGGGGCGCTGGTCGGCGGCGCGAGCCTGAAGGCTGCGGATTTTCTCGGCATCGCGGAAGCATACCGGTCGATCTGATCAATTCGCGTTGTAATCACGCAGGCCCTCACCATATTGGCGCAGGGCTTGGAATTGCCACGAAACCGTTGTAGTGAGCCGCCTCTGCCGCGAGCGCCTCGCTTGATTTGTTGCCGAAGGCACCTGAACGACCATGCAAACAGTTCTCATCGTCATCCATCTCATGGTCGTGCTGGCCCTGGTCGGCGTTGTGCTGCTTCAGCGCTCCGAAGGCGGCGGTCTGGGCATTGGCGGCGGTTCCGGCTTCATGACGGCGCGTGGCGCGGCGAATGCGCTGACCCGTACGACGGGCATCCTTGCCATTGCCTTCTTCGCCACCTCGCTGGCGCTGTCCATCCTCGCTCGCTACGGCGAGCGTCCGACAGACATTCTCGATCGGGTGCCGTCGCAGTCCGAGCAGGCGCCGGGCGGCGCCGGTGTGCTCGACCAGCTCGGCGGCGGCACGACCACGCCCGCGGCTCCCGCGCCCTCCGAGTCGACCACGGCCCCCGCCGCGGGTGGCGAGCAGACTGCTCCTGCGACGCCGTCCCAGCCGCAGGTTCCGACCGGCCAGTAGTGATTGTTCAGACAAACGTTGTTCAACGATAACGGCGGGCATTTCCGTTTCCGATCACAGTTGAGTGAATTTGCTACTCGCGATGCATCGTGACGGCGACTGTTGCAGCGCTGCAATTGAGTGGAAGCCCGTTGTTCGAATATGAGTGACCGGCGGCAGGGCGCAGTTTTCCGAACCCTGACGTGTGTTTGTAACATCAGAGCATTTTGGGATTATACCTCATGCAACTCCGTGGCCTCGTCGCGTTGACGTTGTGCGCCTTGATCGGCGCCATCCCGGCAGCTCTTGCCGCCGGTCAGCCATCCACCATCATTACGCAGGAATCCTCGGCTTCGGCGCAGAATCCCAAGCAGGATTCCAAGAAAGTCGTGAAGAAGAAATCCAAGGCATCGGTGAAAAAGGAACTGACGCCGGAGGAGAAGAAGGCGGCCGAGAAGAAGAAGCTCGCCGACGAAAAGGCCCGGAAGGAAGCGGAAAAGAAGAAGCTGGCGGAAAAGGCGAAAGCCGAAGCCGCCAAAAAGCTGGCGGAAAAGAAGAAGGCCGAAGAAGCCAAGAAGCTTGCCAAGGCCAAGGAACTGAAAGCCAAGAAGATTGCAGCCGCCAAGGAGGCCGAGGAACGCAAGGCGGCCGCCGCGAAAGCCGCTGCTGAGCGGAAGGCGGCTGCTGCCAAGGCGGCTGAGGAGCGCAAGCTGGCTCAGGCGAAGGCAGCCGAGGAACGGAAGGCCGCCGCCAAGGCCAAGGCCGATGCCGCGCTGGCCGCGAAACTGGCAAAGGAGAAGGCTCAGGAAGAGGCCCGACTCGCCAAGCTGAAGGCGATCGAGGATGCCAAGCAGGCGAAGATCCGGGCCGCGGAGGCTGCGCGTCAGGCCGAGATCGCCCGGCTGACGTCCATGGAGATCGCGAAAACCGGCAACAACGGCGAATTGCGCAGCGAAATTGCCGCCGCGCCCAAGCAGACCGGTTTCCTCGGCCTGTTCTCCAGCACGCCGAAGGCTTCGATGCTGGCGGAAACCCGCGCGCTCGACGCCGTGCTCGAACAGCGCGACGCCAAGAAGAAGTTCCGCGTCAAGGAGGACTTCGAGCCGCGGACCGTCGAATTCCCCGGCTACGACGCCGGCACGATCGTCATCGATACGTCGTCGCGCTATCTTTATCTGGTCCAGTCCTCGTCCAAGGCACGTCGCTACGCGATTGCCGTCGGCAAGGAAGGCCTCCAGTTCAAGGGCAGCGTCACCGTCGGCGACAAGCAGGAGTGGCCGCGCTGGATTCCGACGCTTGAAATGCAGAAGCGCGATCCGAAGAAATACGGTCCCTACAAGGACGGCATGGCGGGCGGTCCGGACAATCCGCTCGGCGCGCGCGCCATATACCTCTATCAGGGCAAGAAGGACACGCATCTGCGCATCCACGGCACCAACGCGCCTGAGACGATCGGGACAAGTTCCTCCAACGGCTGTTTCCGCATGGTGAACGAGCACGTTCAGGATCTTTACAGCCGCGTGAAGGTGGGAACCCAGGTCATCGTGATGTAAGGCTTTGGGCAGCGTGCGATCGAGGCCGCCTGCGGGCGGCCTTTTCTTTGGCGCGCCGCTCAAGTAGACCGCGCGTGAAGGAAGGGTCGACGCCATGAACATGATGCCGGAGACGATCGCGGACGTCGAAGCCGACGGCTGCCATCCGATGTTCCGCGATGCGCCTTCGTCGGTCGAGTTCAACAAGCTGCGCAAGCGGCTGCTGCGCCTGACGCGGCAGGCCATCGAGGACTTCGCCATGGTCAAGCCCGGCGACCGCTGGCTGGTCGCGTTGTCGGGCGGCAAGGATTCCTACGGCCTGCTCGCGGTGCTGCTCGACCTCAAATGGCGCGGCCTGCTTCCGGTCGAGCTGCTTGCCTGCAATCTCGACCAGGGCCAGCCGAATTTCCCGAAGCATATATTGCCGGACTATCTGACCGGTCTCGAAGTCGAGCATCGGATCGAATATCAGGATACCTATTCGGTGGTCACCGAGAAGGTGCCGGAGAGCCAGACCTATTGCTCGCTCTGCTCGCGGCTGCGTCGCGGCCACCTCTACCGGATAGCGCGGGAGGAGGGATGTGCCGCGCTGGTGCTCGGGCATCATCGCGAGGACATCCTCGAAACGTTCTTCATGAACCTCTTCCACGGCGGACGTCTGGCGGCGATGCCGCCAAAACTCCTGAACGACGAGGGCGACGTCATGGTCTTCCGGCCGCTGAGCTATTGCGCGGAGACGGATCTCGCCAGATTCGCCGACCATATGCGCTTTCCCATCATCCCCTGCGATCTTTGCGGCAGCCAGGAAGGGCTTCAACGCAACGTCATGAAGGCCATGCTGGACGACATCGAGCGGCGGATGCCGGGGCGCAAGGACACGATGATCCGCGCGCTGACAAATGTCCGCCCGTCGCATCTGCTCGACCGGAAACTCTTCGATTTCGCCGGGCTTACCCTTTCCGAAAATTCCTAGGAGACGAAATTGTCCGCCATCAACGACAAGGCCATCGATTGGCTGGCTGACGTGCTGCAACGCGCCGCCGTCGCCGAGATCATGCCGCGCTTCCGTACGCTGAGCCCGACGGACATCCGCCGCAAGACGTCCGCCGCCGATCTGGTCACCGAGGCCGACGAATCGGCGGAACGCATGATCACGGCCGAACTGAAGCAGCGTTTTCCGCAGGCCCTGGTGATAGGCGAGGAGGCCAACGAGAAGGACGGATCGCTTCTCCCGACATTGCCGGATGCCGAACTGGCCTTCGTCATCGATCCGGTGGACGGCACCTTCAACTTCGCCTCCGGCGTTCCCCTGTTCGGCGTGATGCTGAGCGTGGTGGAGAAAGGCGAGACGGTCGCCGGGCTGATCTACGATCCGCTCGGCGAGGACTGGTTGATCGGCGTCAAGGGCGCCGGCAGCCATATCCGTGCTGCGGACGGTTCGCAGGCCAGGGTCCGGGTCGCCGATCCGGCACCCGTTTCGCAGATGACGGGCGGCGTGTCGTGGAGCTATCTCAACGAGCCGCTTCGCTTCCGCCTCGCAAGAAATCTCGCCAAGTGCCTGGCGAACTTCAATTATCGATGCGCCGCGCATGAATACCGGTTGATCGCATCCGGATTCGGCCACTTCGTCGCCTACAACAAGCTGATGCCGTGGGACCATCTCGCAGGCGCGCTGATCCATCAGGAGGCAGGCGGCTATTCGGCGAAGTTCGACGGCAGCGAGTACCGGGTCGGCGATCTCGACGGCGGATTGCTCGCAGCCCCGGACCGTGAGAGCTGGCGGGAAATCCGCGAGGCGCTCTGGTCCGAATAGCTGGCCGATTCCGCTACGGAATCGGCTTGTGCTGGACGCGGAACAGCTTGCCGCGTTCGGCGATCAGCACCATGACGAGTCCGCCCAGCGCCACGCCGCAGAAGCCGAGCGCGAGAGGCGTCGTCGTGCCGTCGAAGGCCTGCCCGATGGCGGCGCCGATGAGGCCGCCGCCGAGCGTCTGGATAAACCCCTGCACGGACGCGGCGGTGCCGGCGATATGGCCGAGCGGCTCCATGGCGATCGCGTTGAAGTTCGAGCCGATCCAGCCGAACTGGAACATGGCGGCGGCGAACAGCAGGACGAAGCCGGGCAGGGGGATGACGCCGAACAGCGACCACACGAACCAGATCGTGCTGACGGCGAGGAAGCCGACCAGCGCGCTGTGCGACAGGCGGCGCATGCCGAACCTTCCGACGAGGCGTGAATTGAGGAACGACGACACCGCCATCATGCCCGCGATCACGGCGAAGATGACCGGGAACCACACGCCGAGATCGTAGATGCCGACATAGACCTGCTGGGCGGAGTTGATGAAGCCGAACAGGGCGCCGAAGATGATGGTGCTCGCCAGCGTGTAGAAGAGCGACAGGCGGTTGCGCAGGACGTAAACGAAAGCACGCCCGACCGAACCGAGATCGATCGGCCGTCGGCGCTCCGGCTCCAGCGTTTCCGGTAGCCGAACGAAAGCCCAGACGGCGATCGCGAAGGCGATGGCGGCCATGCAGATGAAGATCCAGTGCCATTCGGCGAAGATCATCACGATCTGGCCGATGCCGGGGGCGACGACCGGGATGACCATGAAGACCATGAAGATCAGCGACATGATCTCGGCCATCTGACGCCCGCCGAAGCGGTCGCGCACCATGGAGACCGCTATGACGCGGGTGGACGCCGCGCCGATGCCCTGGATGAAGCGCAGGATCAGGAGCACGGTGAAGTCCGTCGCGAAGGCGGCGCCGAACGCCGCGAGCACATAGACGCCAAGGCCGAAAAACAGCGGCGCGCGCCGGCCGAAGCGGTCCGATGCGGGACCATAGGCGAGCAGGGCGAAGGCGAGACCGCCGAAATAGGCGGAGATCACATATTGCCGATGGTTCTCGTTCTCGACGCCGAGGCTGGCGCCGATCTGCTGCAGGCCGGGCAGCATGATGTCGATCGCCAGCGCGTTCAGCGCCATCAGCGCCGCGGCCATGGCGATGAATTCCCAGCGCGGTATGGCGAGCCCGGCGGACGACAGGGACTGGTTTTGCTGGTCCATGGATTGCTCTCACGCTCGATGCCGGAAACGAAATGCGCCGGACCTGCCGGCGCATCCCTCAATCGGCCCCGCGCGTGACGGGACCTGTCAAAGACTCTCTAAATCAGGCAGCGCTGGAAACGCTGACGCCCTTCTCCTCGAGGAAGCCCTGCAATTCGCCGGCCTGGAACATCTCGCGGATAATGTCGCAGCCGCCTACGAATTCACCCTTCACATAAAGTTGCGGGATGGTCGGCCAGTTGGAATAATCCTTGATGCCCTGACGAAGGTCGTTCGAGGTGAGCACGTTGATGCCCTTGTACTCGACGCCCAGATAATCGAGGATCTGGACGACCTGACCGGAGAAACCGCATTGCGGGAAGCCCGGGGTGCCCTTCATGAAAAGCACGACGTCGCTGCTCTTCACTTCATTGTCGATATAGTCGTTGATGCCGCTCATTGGCGCAAACCTTTCACAAGCCCGTGGGAGTCGAGGGCAAGAATATTTGTCCCTGAGATAAACCCAGTACCCGGACGAAACAAGTCGAAACCCGGTCTGGTGCAACATGCGGGTGCATTTGACCTCCTTGCTGCGGGCGTCATCGACCGTTGCCACGCCTGCTTTCGCATCTGGCCATTGTCGAAGAACTGGGAAAACGGGCGATCCTCGGGCCGCTCGTAAAGTTAGCAATGTGCGATCCTCGGATCGCCCGTTCGGCATTCTTCCGGATCAACGCGGCTGTCGCCTGGAGGTCCCGGCTTCCTTTCGGGGAGCCGAAGGGCCTGACCAACGGCTTGACCCGTTGACCGTCCGCGCCGCCGCGTTACCGAGCGGCGCAGGCTGCGACAAAGCAGACCCTTTCCGTGCACATCCGGCCGCCACCCGCGGGACACGTTCTCCCGCGACCAACGGCGCCGGCCCATCTCCGCGCAATCACCGTCATGACCGGCGTTCCCGCAAGAAGGACGAGGGGATTATCGGGTAAATCTGCAGGATGGGGACAAAATTCGCGAAAGAAATCTTCATTATGCAGCAATGACAATGGCTTGGACCGGGCGCACCGGATAATCTGTTCCCGCGCCGGACGCAGAGGGATCTTCCGACAATGCGGAAATGGTTGGCGCTGGCATGCATCGGCGTCCTGCTCGCGATCGCCGCATTCGCATGGCTCCGCGCGACGAACGGAAGGAAAGAAGCGGAAATGTCCGAAGCCCCGCTGCCGGAAACTTGTCGGGAGGCGGCGTTCGAGGGGGGCGGCTATGTGATTTGCGCCGTCGATCCCAAGAGCCATAAGATCGGCCTGCATCTCAAGGCGGCGGACGGCAGGCCTTACGGCAGCCTCGCCGAACTCGCCAGGGCGCAGCCTTTCCTGTTCGCCATGAATGCCGGCATGTATCACCACGATCTCTCGCCGGTCGGTCTCTACGTCGAAAGCGGCATCGAGGGCGCGCCGCTCAATCTCGACGACGGCGCAGGCAACTTCTTCATGAAGCCCAACGGCGTTTTCTTCGTCGACCGCGAGGGCAGGGCGGCGGTGACGGAAAGCGCCGCATTCGCCGCCGCGCAGCCGGACGCGTGGATGGCGACACAGTCCGGCCCGATGCTGGTGATCGACGGCGCTGTCCATCCGCGCTTCGAGCCGAACGGTGCGTCGCGCTACATCCGCAACGGCGTCGGCGTGCGCGCGGACGGCGTCGCGGTGTTCGCGATCTCGCGCGAGAAGGTCAGCCTCGGCAGCTTCGCACGCCTGTTCCGCGACGGGCTGGAGTGCCCGAACGCGCTGTTCTTCGACGGCGATATCTCCGCGCTGCATGACGGCACGCGCTATGTCGTCGGTGGGCGCTTTCCTGCCGGACCGATGGTGACGGTGAGCGGGAGGTGAGGGGCTGAGGTCTGACGAAAAGGCACGAACCCGCTACGAAGGTCAGTACGCCCGGCGCCTGGTCTTCGAGCGGGAGCGTACCGTTTTCTTCCGGCTCGTCTGGCGCTTGGCCGGCTTCAGCAGCTTTTCGATCTGCCGGATCGTGCTCGTGGCGGTGCTTGTGCGCCGGCGGCGGCGCTTGCGCACGCCGGTCTTCTTGAGGATTTCGCCGAGCGCACTGTCGACGACGCTTTTGACGAGATCGCTGACGATGGACATGGCGGTCACTCCGGGGCGCTGGTCTGAAGGGCGAGCGCGTGCAGGACGCCGCCCATATTGCCCTTCAGCGCGTCGTAGACCATCTGGTGCTGCTGCACGCGGGTCTTGCCACGAAAGCTCTCCGCGACAACTTCCGCCGCATAGTGATCGCCGTCGCCGGCAAGATCGCGGATCGTCACCTTCGCGTCCGGAATGCCTTCCTTGATCAGGCGCTCGATGTCGCGCGCGTCCATGGCCATGAGTTCGTCTCCGGCTAGCCGTTCATGAAGCGCGGGAACCACGATTCGTGGGCCGCCTTCAACTCGGAGACAGGTATCCCACGCGCCTTGCCGAGTTTCAACTCGGCTCCGCCGGTCGTGCCGATCCAGACCAGCGGCACGTCGACGCCGGCCATGCGGGTCTCCAGCAGCCAGTCGATCTTCTCGCGCGGGATCGTCACGACATAGCGGCCCTGATCCTCGCCGAAGAAGACGGGGATGGGGTCCGCGTCCTCGGGGGCGTTTATCGACGCGCCGATGCCGGACGCGATCGCCATTTCGGCGAGACCGACCGCGAGACCGCCGCTGGAAAGGTCATGGACGGACGTGGCGACGCCTTCCGCGATCAGTGCGCGGACCAGATCGCCGGTCTTCCGCTCATGCGCCAGGTCGACGGATGGCGGCGGGCCGTCGGTGCGGCCATGAATGTCGCGCATATAGACGGACTGGGCGAGGTGCGTTCCCCAGCCGGCCGGCGCGCCCACGAGGAGGATCGCCTCGTCGGCGGCGGCGAAAGCGATCCGCGCCATCCGCGACCAGTCTGAAATGAGGCCGACGCCGCCGATGGTGGGGGTCGGCAGGATGCCTTGGCCGTTTGTCTCGTTGTAGAGCGAGACGTTGCCCGAAACGATCGGGAAATTCAGCGCGCGGCAGGCTTCGCCGATGCCTTTGATGGCATGGACGAACTGGCCCATGATCTCCGGGCGCTCGGGATTGCCGAAATTGAGGTTGTCGGTGGCGGCGAGCGGCAGGGCGCCGGTCGCGGTGAGGTTGCGCCAGCATTCGGCGACCGCCTGCTTGCCGCCCTCGAACGGATCGGCCTCGCAATAGCGCGGCGTGACGTCGGAGGAGAAGGCGAGCGCCTTGACCGGGTGTCCCTCGACGCGCACGACGCCGGCGTCGCCGCCCGGAATCTGCAGCGAATTGCCCTGGATCAGCGTGTCGTACTGCTCCCACACCCAGCGGCGCGAGGAGCCGTTGGCGGAATCAAGCAGCTTCAGCAATGCGTCGGCCACATCCGCCTGCGGGATGTCTCCGGGGGCCAGCGGCGCGGGCTTCTTCGGCTCGATCCACGGCCGGTCGTATTCGGGCGCCTTGTCACCGAGATCCTTGATCGGAAGGTTTGCGACTTCCTCGCCCTGATGCAGGATGCGGAAGCGCAGATCGTCCGTGGTGCGGCCGACAATGGCGAAGTCGAGGCCCCATTTGGTGAAGATCGCCTCGGCTTCCTTCTCCTTCTCGGGGCGCAGCACCATGAGCATGCGCTCCTGGCTTTCCGAGAGCATCATCTCATAGGCCGACATGCGCTCCTCGCGCAC
Source organism: Rhizobiaceae bacterium (assembly GCA_023953845.1). Taxonomy (NCBI): domain Bacteria; kingdom Pseudomonadati; phylum Pseudomonadota; class Alphaproteobacteria; order Hyphomicrobiales; family Rhizobiaceae; species Rhizobiaceae bacterium. The sequence continues at coordinate 777,918 of JAMLJC010000002.1, forward strand.
CGGCACGCGGTCGAGATCCAGCTCAATGCCGAGGTCGCCCTTGGCGCCCATCTCGACGGCGGAGCAGGTGAGGCCGGCCGCGCCCATGTCCTGGATGGCAATGACGGCGCCGGACGCCATCAGCTCCAGGCAGGCTTCCAGCAGGCACTTTTCGGTGAAGGGATCGCCGACCTGCACGGTCGGGCGCTTCTCCTCGATCTTGTCGTCGAATTCGGCCGAGGCCATGGTCGCGCCGCCGACGCCGTCGCGGCCGGTCTTGGCGCCGAGATAGACGACGGGCAGGCCGACGCCCTTGGCCTCGGAATAGAAGATGGCGTCGGTTTTCGCGAGGCCCGCCGCGAAGGCGTTGACGAGGATGTTGCCGTTGTAGCGGGCGTCGAACTCGACCTCGCCGCCGACCGTCGGCACGCCGAAGGAATTGCCGTAGCCGCCGACGCCGGCGACCACGCCGGCGACGAGATGCTTCGTCTTCGGATGGTCGGGCGCGCCGAAGCGCAGCGCGTTCATCGCCGCGACCGGTCGCGCGCCCATGGTGAAGACATCGCGCAATATGCCGCCGACGCCGGTCGCCGCGCCCTGATAGGGCTCGATATAGGAGGGATGGTTGTGGCTCTCCATCTTGAAGATCACGGCGTCGCCGTCGCCGATGTCGACCACGCCGGCATTCTCGCCCGGACCCTGGATGACGACCGCGCCGCTGGTGGGCAGGGTGCGCAGCCACTTCTTCGAGGATTTGTACGAGCAGTGCTCGTTCCACATGGCGGAGAATATGCCGAGTTCGGTGAAGGTCGGTTCGCGGCCGATGAGGTCGAGGATGCGCTGGTACTCGTCCGGCTTCAGGCCATGCGCCTTGATCATCTCGTCGGTGATCCTGACGGCGTTGGGGATCGACATCTGATGGCGCGCTCCGCTGGAATTCGTCCGCTCCATAGCGCATGCGTGCAGTGCAATACACCGCAAAACGGCGGGAATTTCGCGTCTGTGGAAATTTGATCGTCAGCCGAAACTGTCGTAGCCGGCGCGGCCCTCATCCATGAGCCGGCGCACGGCCGCAAGGCCGCGCGCCACCTCCTCGCGGGAGCGCGGGGCGGAGATGCCGATCCGCACGCGATGGAAGGATTTGTCGCTGCGGCCGGCCTTGAACTCGTCCTCGTCGTCGATCAGCACGCCGTTCTCGAAGGCGGCCTGCTTGAAGGTGCCGGAGAGCCACGGCTCCGGCAGCGAGATCCAGACGAAGGGAAGGTTCTTCTCGATGCGGTAGTCGTAGCCGCCGAGCGACTGGCGCACGAGGTCGAGCCGGGCGTTGAGCTCCTTGATGGAGCGCCGCCGGATCTCCCCCGCCTGACCGGACAGGACCAGCTGTGCGCCGAGCTCGGCCAGCAGGAACGGCATGCCGCCGGTGAGCATCTTGTGGGCGACGCGGACGCGGTGGCTGTAATGGCGCGGGCAGGAGATCCAGCCGCCGCGCACGCCGGCCGCGACCGCCTTGGACAGGCCGCCGACGAGGAAGGTGCGCTCCGGCGCGAGCTGCGCGAGCAGGGGAGCCGTGTCGTCGGCCATGGCGCCGTAGAGATCGTCCTCGATCAGGAGCACATTATAGGCGCGCGCGATGCGGACGATCTCCTCGCGGCGCGCTGTCGGCATGGTGGCGAGCGTCGGATTCTGCGCCGTCGGCATCAGGAAGGCCATCTTTGGATGGCGCTGGGCGCATACGCGCTCGAAATCCTCCGGGACGAGCCCGTTCCCGTCTATGTCGACCATCACGGCGCGTCGTCCGACCAGTCCGGCGCTGCGCGCGAGCTGGGCGTAGGTGACGTGCTCATAGGCGATGTGGTCGCCGGGCACGGTGAGGGCGGAGATGGCGGCCATCACCCCGGCATGGACGCCGAGCGTCGGGATGATCGTTTCCTCGTCTGGCCGATGGCCGCTGCGGGCCAGCCATTCGGCGCCGGCGCGCAGCCAGTTTTGCGGAAAGGTCCGCGTATAGCTCGCGACCTCCGCCGGCATCTCGCGGGTGATCGCGGCGAGCGTGTCGGCGATCGCCGCGCCCTGGCCGATATCCGGAGCGGCCGTGCTGTCGAAGCGCAGCTTGTCGGCAGGGGCCTCCAGCCAACGCGTGCCGTCGCCGGTCGGACCGATCATCGGCACGACGGTTTGCGGCTTGCCCACCTCGCGCTCCAGCACATAGGTGCCGCGCCCGACCTCGCCACTCACCAGCCCGCGCTCGCGCAGGACCGAATAGGCGCGCCCGACCGTGCCGATCGTCACGCCGATATCATAGGCGAGGTCCCTCTGCGGCGGCAGTTTCCGGCCGGTGGGAAGAACGCCCGAAACTATGTCCTCCTCGGCCTTGTCGGCAAGGCGAAGGTAGAGCGGACCGGAACCCTCAGACAGGTCGGGAAGCCAATTTGTCATCGTGACAATTATTGCATTGTATCTCTCCAAGAGTCAATGCAGATACATTGTCACCATCGATCTGGAAGCCAATAAAAATTGGAATAGTACAATGAGCGCGATTGATACGATTGTCTCGCAAAGCAGGCCGAATAAGCGGCCAACCGCAACCTTTATGAGGCGGTTTGGCGCAGCTTTGCTGCGTACCACGGATTCGCTCGACCGCATGATGGATCGTCGCCGTTCACGGCTGGCGCTACTGGAAATGACCGACGACCAGCTCAAGGACGTAGGCCTCTCGCGCGGCGAAGCCTATCGCGAGGGCATCAGGCCGTTCTGGGACTGAGCGCGGGCTGATGTGCGCGACGCATGGCGAGGCGTCGCGCGAGGCCCTGCCGTCAGGCGGCGCTGCCGCAGCTCTGGTCGCCCGTGCGCCAGCGGTTGATATCGGCGGTGACGCGCGCGCCGAGCGGCTCGGACATCAGCGGGCCGAACGCTTCCACCTGGCTGGAGCCGCCGCGCGCCTGCACGACGAGCGCCGGCAGACCGCCGAAATTCTTCGCAGGCACCAGCAGGAAACGCGGCTGGCCGCTCATCGAATTGAGCTCGTTGGCGAAGCGATAGGAGCGGAAGGCCGGGTCCTTGCTGGCAAACCAGCATTTGTGCGCGGCAATCGAAACCTGTTCCATCACGCGCAGCGACGCGCTCTTGCCGGAGCCGCCGGCATTGGCGGGACGCTTGGTTTCCGACTGGCAGGCGGCAAGCGAAAGCGCGCTTGCGACTGCAAGAAGCATGGCCGCAGCGCGAAAGCCGCGCCTTGCCGTTGGGAACGCCGCGCGCCCCGTCACGCCGCGACGCCCAGCACGCCCTCGAACAGCGCACGGCCATCGGTGCCGCCATGCGCCTTTTCGATGAGGTTTTCCGGATGCGGCATCAGGCCGAGCACGTTGCCCTTGTCGGAGACGATGCCGGCGATGTCGTTGATCGAGCCGTTCGGATTGGTGCCCTCGGCATAGCGGAAGACCACCTGGCCTTCGCCCTCGATGCGCTTCAGCGTTTCCGCATCGGCGAAGAAATTGCCGTCATGATGCGCCACCGGGCAGCGGATGATCTGGCCGGGCGCATAGTTGCGGGTGAAGGCGGTGTTGGCGTTGGCGACCTCCAGCTTCACCTCGCGGCAGACGAAGCGCAGCGAGGCATTGCGCATCAGGGCACCGGGCAGCATGCCTGCCTCCAGAAGGATCTGGAAGCCGTTGCAGACGCCCATCACCATCACGCCTTTCGCGGCCTTTTCGGCCACTGCGCGCATGGCGGGCATGCGGGCGGCGATCGCGCCGCAGCGCAGATAGTCGCCATAGGAGAACCCACCCGGAATGACGATCAGATCGACATCCGGAATCTCGGTGTCCGTCTCCCAGATCGTTGCAGGCGGGCGGCCGGAAATCTTCGTCAGCGCCGCGATCATGTCGCGGTCACGGTTGAGGCCGGGGAGGAGGACAACGGCTGATTTCATTGTGGCGGCGTGTAGGGTGTTTGAGTTTCGGCTAATTCACGTAGTTCCAAACGGCGTTCAATACGATCGAGGCGCTCGTCGTGGCGAGCGAGAACGCTATAGATGTTGTGGATGTCGTTCTGTATGGAAACGACGTGACCACGGACGGAGATGAGTTCCTGTCGTATCTCTCGCAGGCCTTCCTCAACGCCGCCGAGCCGCGACTGAATCTGCTTCAGAAGCTCATACATCAGTTCGTTGGTGACTTCGGCCATGCGGCGCTCCTGCAACTTCAGGTAAGCGCCACAGTGTAGTTCTCGATCACTGTATTGGCCAGAAGCTTGTCGCACATGGCCTTGAGGTCGGCTTCCGCCTTTGCGCGGTCCGTACTCTGCAACTCCAGGTCGAAAACCTTGCCCTGGCGCACGGAGCCGACGTCGCCGAAGCCGAGCGCGCCCAGCGCATGCTCGATCGCCTTGCCCTGCGGGTCGAGGACGCCGTTCTTGAGGGTGACGGTAACGCGGGCTTTGATCACGGCGATCCTATCGTGAAGTGTCTTGCGGCAGTCCAAATGCGATGCGCCCGCGCCTGACGAAAGGGGCGGGCGCCGGAGGCGTCAGTGACGGGTGCCTTTCGGGGGCTCCTCGTTCGAGGCGACCAGAACCGGGCCCGTCGGGCGCGGGGGCTCGTTCTCGTTCATGATGCCGAGACGGCGCGCGACTTCCTGATAGGCCTCGACCAGCCCGCCCATGTCACGGCGGAAACGGTCCTTGTCCAGCTTGTCCTGCGTGGCGACGTCCCAGAGCCGGCAGGAGTCCGGCGAGATCTCGTCGGCGACGACGATGCGCATCATCTCGCCTTCATAGAGGCGGCCGCATTCCATCTTGAAGTCGACGAGCTGGATGCCGACGCCCATGAACAGGCCGGACAGGAAATCGTTGACGCGGATGGCAAGCGCCATGATGTCGTCGATCTCCTGCGGGCTCGCCCAGCCGAAAGCCGTGATGTGCTCCTCGGTGACCATCGGGTCGTCGAGCGCGTCGGCCTTGTAGTAGAACTCGATGATGGAGCGCGGCAGCACAGTGCCTTCCTCGATGCCGAGACGCTTGGAAAGCGAGCCCGCCGCGATGTTGCGCACCACGACCTCTAGCGGGATGATCTCGACTTCCTTGATCAGCTGCTCGCGCATGTTCAGCCGGCGGATGAAATGCGTCGGAATGCCCATCCGGTTGAGATGGTTGAAGATATGCTCCGAGATGCGGTTGTTGAGCACGCCCTTGCCGTCGACCACCGCATGCTTCTTCTTGTTGAAGGCGGTGGCGTCATCCTTGAAGAACTGGATGAGCGTTCCGGGCTCCGGGCCCTCATACAATATCTTGGCCTTGCCTTCGTAGATGCGGCGGCGTCGGTTCATCAATCTGTCTCTGGGGTTGGCAGGGCTGTCGGCAAGTCACCGTACCCTTCGTTACGCCGCAAATGCTGCGACAATGGGCTATATTTAGGGGGTGTCTATCCCAATCGCCAGCGTTCCTCAATCGTGAAATAGGGCCATCAACGGCTTTTGGAAGGATGATGCTGCGGTGCAGCACAAAACCGGGCTGCCGCGACATATTGACCTTACTCGGGGCTTTTGGTTTGAGCAGGAGCCATCTACATACGCCATCGCACCCGCGCACGGAGGGAACTCATGAGCATGAAAGACCGCGAGGAAGGTTTTGAACGCAAGTTCGCCTTCGATGAAGAACTGCGTTTCAAGGCGACGGCCCGTCGCAACAAGCTTCTGGGCCTCTGGGCCGCGGAAAAGCTCGGCAAATCCGGCGAGGACGCCGAAGCCTATGCGAAATCGGTGGTCATCGCCGATTTCGAGGAGGCGGGCGACGACGACGTCTTCCGCAAGGTCCGCAAGGATTTCGACAATGCGGGCGTCGACCAGTCGGACCACCAGATCCGCCGCACCATGGAAGAACTGATGGCGCAGGCCGTCGAGGCCGTGAAGAACGCCGGCTAACGGGCCGGGACTTCCGCTGGACCAACTCACCGCCCGCTGCAGGGGGCGGTTTTCTGTTGCCTGCGCGGCGTGTTCTGCTTGAATGCCGCGACTTTCTCCCATTTGCAGGATCGAGCCCATGTCGCTGTCTTCGCGCCTTCGCGCTGGTGAAACGCTGTTCACGGCATGGTCCGGCGTGCCGGACGCGCTGACGGTGGAGGTGCTGGCGGCGCAGGATTTCGACGTCGTCACGCTGGACATGCAGCATGGCGGCCACAACGAGGATAGCGTGCTGCGCAGCATCGTGCCCATCCTGCGCACCGGCAAGCCGGCGGCGGTGCGCATTCCGGTGGGCCGCTTCGACATGGCGAGCCGCGCGCTGGATTTCGGGGCGGAAGCCGTCATCGCTCCGATGATCAACTCCGTCGCCGACGCGCAGGCCTTTGCGCAATCGATGAAGTACCCGCCGGTCGGCATGCGCTCCTGGGGACCGACCTATGCGTTTCCGCGTCACGGCAAGGGCAGCTTCGCCGACTGGCTGGCCGAATCGAACACGCGCACGCTGGCGATCGCCATGGTCGAGACGCGGCAGGCGCTGGACTGTCTCGACGGCATCCTGGAAACGCCGGGCATCGACGGGATATTCGTCGGACCCTCGGATTTCTCCATTGCCTGGACGGGCGGCAAGGCCGTCGACTCTACATTGGAAGACATGATGGAAACGGTCGCCGATATCGGCCGGCGGACCCGCGCCGCCGGCAAGGCTGCCGCGATTTTCGTCGTCAACCCGGAGATCACGGGCCGCTTCGCGAAAATGGGCTTCCAGTTTTTCGCCACCGGCTCCGAGCCGATGCTGATGGCGCGGGGCACCGCGAGCCTGCTCGGCGAGGCGCGCAAATCCTTGGCGGCGAAATAGTTCAGAGCCGCGACAGCAGTTTCGCGAAGGTCAGCGAGCCTTCCGGCCATGGGCCGTAGCCCGCATCCGCATTGATGTGGCCCGCCTCGCCGGCATCGATGAAGAGCGAGCCCCACGCAGCCGCCAGATCCTCGGCCACCGCAAAATCGCAATATGGATCGTTGCGGCTGCCGATCGTGATCGACGGGAAGGGCAGGGGATCGCGCGGGTAGGGACCGAACGCCTTCAGCGCGCGCGGCTTGAGCTTCCTGCTCTCCAGATCGGGCGGGGCGACAAGGAAAGCGCCGCGCACATCCGCGGTGAAGCGCGGAATGGCGTTGACGACGGTCGGGATGCCGAGCGAATGGGCGACTAGCACGACCGGGCGGGCGGATTCGTTGACGGTGTCCGCCAGCCGCGCCGACCAGTCGTGACGGTCCGGCTTGTCCCAGTTCGCCTGCGCGACACGACGTGCGGTGGACAGGCGCTCCTGCCAGCGCGTCTGCCAGTGATCCGGTCCGGAGTTTCCGTGGCCGGGAACGATGATGATGTCGGCGTCCGATGCTTTCATGCGCCGGCATTTAGCGATGCGGCGCGGCGGCTTCAACCGTTCCTATCCGAAGGTCGGCTCGGTCGCCGCAAAGGCGGAACGCGTCCGCATGCGTTCCCACCAGCCGGAAAGCTCGGCATGGGGCTCCATCAGCGACGCTGAAACCGGAGCCTTGACGAAATAAGCAAAGATCGGCGCGGCGTGCAGGTCGGCGAGCGACGGCGCGTCGCCAAGCAGGAATGGACCGTTCGCCTTCAGCGCGGAAAGGGTTTCGAGCGCAGTGCGGGCGACCCCGACGGCGGCCGCGACGCGCGCCTCGTCCACCTCGCCGCCGGATTTCGGCTTCGAGACGGTCTCGACATAGATGTCCCAGACCATGGAACGGTAAGCGTAGGCGTCGAGCAGCGCGATGATCTGGTTCATCCGCGCCCGCTGCCGCGGATCGGCCGGCTGCAAGGGAGGTCCGTCAAAGCCTTCGTCCACGTAGCGGGTGATCGCCGACGTCTCGAACAGGCGGAAGCCGTCATGCTCGAAGGCGGGGATGCGGCCGAACGGATGGATCTGCCGGTACCAGTCCGGCAGGCCCTCGGCCGCGAAAACGTCCACCGGGACGAGGCGGTGTTCGATCCCCTTCTCGATCAGTGCCAGCCGCGCGATGCGCACGTAGACGCTGTAGTCGGAACCGTAGAGAAGGGGTTCTTCCATGCTGTGTCAGGCCATCGCCTTCTGCAGATTCTCGTCGATCTTGTCGAGGAAGCCGGTGGTCGAGAGCCACGGCTGGTCCGGACCGATCAGCAGCGACAGGTCCTTGGTCATGTAGCCCGACTCGACGGTCTGGATGCAGACCTTCTCCAGCGTCTCGGCGAATTTCGCCAGCGCCGCGTTGTCGTCCAGCTTGGCGCGGTGCGAGAGGCCGCGCGTCCATGCGAAGATCGAGGCGATGGAGTTGGTGGAGGTCTCCTGGCCCTTCTGGTGCTGGCGATAATGGCGCGTCACGGTGCCGTGAGCGGCCTCGGCCTCGACGGTCCTGCCGTCCGGCGTCATCAGCACCGACGTCATCAGGCCGAGCGAGCCGAAACCCTGCGCGACGGTGTCGGACTGCACGTCGCCGTCGTAGTTCTTGCAGGCCCAGACATAGCCGCCGGACCATTTCAGCGCCGAAGCGACCATGTCGTCGATGAGGCGGTGCTCGTACCAGATCTTGTTCGCCTTGAAGGCCTCCTCGAACTCGGCTTCGTAGACTTCCTGGAAGATATCCTTGAAGCGGCCGTCATACGCCTTGAGGATGGTGTTCTTGGTCGAGAGATAGACCGGATAGCCGCGCAGCAGGCCATAGTTCATCGAGGCGCGCGCGAATTCGCGGATCGACTCGTCGAGATTGTACATGGCCATGGCGACGCCCGAGCCTGGCGCGTCGAACACGTCGTGCTCGATCACCTTGCCGTCCTCGCCGACGAATTTTATCGTCAGCTTGCCCTTGCCGGGGAAGGTGAAGTCGGTCGCCTTGTACTGGTCGCCGAAAGCGTGACGGCCGACGATGATCGGCTGCGTCCAGCCCGGCACCAGACGGGGCACGTTCTTCATGATGATGGGCTCGCGGAAGATGACGCCCCCGAGGATGTTGCGGATCGTGCCGTTCGGCGACTTCCACATCTTCCTCAGCTTGAATTCCTCGACGCGGGCCTCGTCGGGCGTGATGGTCGCGCATTTCACACCGACACCGTGCTTCTTGATGGCGTTGGCCGCGTCGATCGTCACCTGGTCGTTGGTGGCGTCGCGGTGCTCGATGCCGAGGTCGTAATATTCGAGCGGGATGTCGAGATACGGATGGATCAGCTTGTCCTTGATGAAATGCCAGATGATCCGGGTCATCTCGTCGCCGTCGAGCTCGACGACCGGATTTGCGACCTTGATTTTCGCCATGGAGCTTGTTCCTGACCTTGCGCGTGTGAAAAAACGGGTGGTTGCCGCGGGATGCCCGTCGCTACAGCAAAGCGGCCCGGCAAGGCAAGAGCGCGGAAAGTAGCAGACTCGCGGCCGGCCCCGGCTTCTCCGCGCGGCTGAAGGGATCGGCAGACCGTTGTCGGCGATGCGCCCGGTGCGGCACATGCCGCGCGATCAACTTTCCATCGACATGCGAAAGGCGCGGCGATAGATGCGGCCGGCAGTTCCAATCAAATCAACAGGTCCCGACTCCAGGCATGAGTGAAGCGCCCGCCATATCCGCCGCATCGATGTTCCAGCCGGTGATCGTGCTGGTCGAGCCGCAGCTCGGCGAGAATATCGGCATGGTGGCGCGGGCCATGGCCAATTTCGGCCTGTCGGATCTGAGGCTGGTCAATCCGCGCGACGGCTGGCCGAACGAGAAGGCGATCGCCACGGCCAGCAAGGCGGACCACGTCATCCGCGCGGTGCAGGTCTTCGAGAAGCTGGACCACGCCATCGGCGACCTGAACTTCGTCATGGCGACGACGGCGCGCGAGCGCGACAATTTCAAGCCCGTGCGCGGGCCGGTCGAAGCGGGCAGGGCGCTCAGGGCGCGTTCGCAGGCGGGGCAACGGACGGGCATCCTGTTCGGCCGTGAGAAATTCGGCCTGTTCAACGAGGAAGTCGGTCTCGCCGATGAGATCGTGACGTTTCCCGTCAATCCAGCCTTCGCCTCGCTCAACATCGCGCAGGCGGTGCTGCTGATGTCCTATGAATGGATGAAGTCCGGCCTCGACAACGAGACGGACACGAATTTCCGGGGGCCGGAAAATCCGCCGGCACCCAAGGAGCAGCTCCAGGGTCTTTTCGACCATCTGGAGGCGGCGCTCGATACACGCGGCTATTTCCGGCCGGCGCCCAAGAAGCCGAAGATGGTGGACAATCTGCGCGCCGTGCTGACGCGTCCGGGTTTCTCCGAGGCGGAACTGAAGGTGCTGCGCGGCATCGTCGCCTCGCTCGACTATTTTTCGCCGAAGCAGCCGCGCGGCGCCGGCTATCCCGAACGCAAGGCCAAGGCCGATCGGGAGGCGCATGAGTCGGGTGAGGACGACGATAGGTAGGCAATCGGCTAAGGGGTCTGTCTGGCTGGATACCCCCACCCCTAGTCCCTCCCCACAAGGGGAAGGGAGATCAGGTCGGCACTAGACAATAACGGACACGATCAAGGGCAGGGCGGGATTCCGCTCCCTCTTGTGGGGGGGGGGTAGGGAAGGGGGTCGAAATTCCGCCGAACTGGCGGCCTTGAAGTGAGCGGCAACCGGCCGCATCCTTGGCCCGACGACTCCCGGACGCAGATTCTCCATGAGCGAAAGTGATCCCCGCGCGCCTGTGCTGATGTTCGATTCGGGCATTGGCGGCCTGACCGTGCTGCGGGAGGCGCGCGTGCTGATGCCCGACCGCCGCTTTGTCTACGTGGCCGACGACGCCGCCTTTCCCTATGGCGACTGGGAAGAGGCTGCGCTCGACGCGCGCATCGTAAAGCTGTTCGGCGAGCTGCTGGAGCGCTTCCAGCCGGCTGTGGCGATGATCCCCTGCAACACGGCCTCGACCCTGTCGCTCGCCAACCTGCGCGCGGCTTATCCCGGCACGCCCTTCGTCGGCACCGTGCCGGCTATCAAGCCGGCCGCCGAGCGCACGCGTTCCGGCCTCGTCTCGGTGCTCGCGACGCCCGGCACGGTAAAGCGGCAGTATACGCGCGATCTGATCGCGCAGTGGGCGCAGAAGTGCCACGTCCGGCTGGTCGGCTCGACGCAGCTCGCGCGCCTTGCAGAGGCCTATATGCGCGACGGTTTCGTGGACGAGGAGGCAGTGAAAGCGGAGATCGCGCCGTGCTTCATCGAGCAGGACGGGCGGCGCACGGACATCGTGGTGCTCGCCTGCACGCACTATCCGTTCCTCGTCAACCGCATGCGTAAGACCGCGCCCTGGCCGGTGGACTGGCTCGACCCGGCCGAAGCCATCGCGCGGCGCGCCATGACGCTGCTGGAGGAGGTCGATCCGGGCGAGGACGGTCACTCGCTGCCGGAAAACGAACGCGACATTGCCGTGTTCACCTCCGGGCGTACGGACTTCGCCACCCGGCGTCTGCTGCAGGGCTTCGGTCTCGCCATCGTCTGATGCGGCGCATGCGGGAACCGGCCCGGCCCGACCAACGTTTTGCCGCATCCCGAACCTGTGAGGACACAGAGATGCCGGCCAAATCCAAAGCGCAACAGAAGGCCGCCGGCGCGGCCCTTTCCGCCAAGCGCGGCGAGACGAAGAAGAGCGAACTCAAGGGCGCGTCGAAGGAAATGTATGAATCCATGAGCGAGAAGCAGCTCGAGGAATTCGCCGAGACGAAAAGGGAGGGCTTGCCCAACAAGGTCGACAAGGACTGAAGCGCGAAGCGCAGGGTGCCGGCGTACGTTGCGATCGATCTCGGCCCCTGATCTTGGCCAGCCTTGGCACTCCGGATATTCGGCCGCGCCGGTAGGCCACCGACAGGTCGTCGCGGTATTGAAGAACCGCACTTTGGCTGGCAAAATGGCTTCAAGACGGCGAGGTGGGTACTGCGATGGCTCTATCATCGGGTGTTCTGGGTGGAAATCCACGTCTGGAACAGGCCGCGCTCGGACCGCCTTCGATCCGCCCGCTGCCATCGATCGAGGACCCGGATGCCATCCGGCGGATCCAACAGGGGCTGGTCGCGCTCGGTTTTTTGCCCGGCTTCTTTTTCGAGCAGGTCGGCGCCGGTGATCTGCCCGGGAAATTCGGACCCCAGACCGTCTTAGCGGTGAAGGCGTTTCAGGCTTCGGCGTTTCCGAACGACAGGAGCCAGTGGGACGGCATCGTCGGCCGGATGACACTGGGCAAGCTCGACGCCGCTTTGGTTGCGGCACCCGGGCCGGGTCCAGCGCCCGGGCCATCCCCTGGACCATCTCCGACACCGCCGAGCGTGGTCGGGGAATTCGAAGGCGCGGCCCAGACCCGCAGTGACGCAGAAACGGCGGCCGTCACCATGGCCTACGACATCGTCTTGCCGGCGTCCGTGAACCGCGCAGGCCCGCGCGGCACATTGGCGCTGCTGGAGAAGATGGCGCCGAATGCCGCCTTTCGCCAGTTGATGTATCTCATCCAGAAGAAGGGGCGTCTCTACTGGGTCGGCGCCTGCGTGCCCCAGAACGCCACGAAGTTCGACGAGGCGCAGATCTTCTTCCACCCGGCTCCGGGGCAGGCCGGGCTCAAGGAGGCCAATTACGAAGCCTTCGACGGCGGCTGGGACAATGTCTATCGCTATGTTCCGTGGCTTGGCTCCCAGCTTGCGCATGCCGGACGCAATCAGGTCCTTCTCGTGCCCTTCATGGCCGGACACATGTATTCGACCCACGGCGTTCTCGCCGGCAATCCGATCGGCAGCACATCGGCCCTGCTGACGCTCGTCAAGGAAACGATTACCGGTGATGCCAGCCCCGTCTCGGTCACATCCATCGGTGTGAGCAGCTTCAGCGTGGGCATCAGCGCAATGGCGACCTTCGCGCATCTGATTGCCGGAAGCGGTCTCCTGCGCGAGCTGACGGACTTTGACGGGCTCTACTCCAACAGTCCCCACAAGAGTTTTTCAGGTGCCGGCGGCGCCACGTTCCGCCGTTACACGCAGAGCGGCGGCATGCGGCCGACCGTGGGGCGGACCTACAGCGCGCCCTTGGAACGCTGGGGCGCCTGGCCGCCCGGAACCAAGACATACAACCAGGTTCACGCTCTCATGCCCAATCTGTTCCTTCACGCGATGTCGCCGGGCAATTGACTTTTCCCGACAGCCGGCCTATCAGCCGCGCCAACATCGGGTGGCAACGTCCGGTGGGTAATCGACGTGTCCCGTGGATCTTTCCGCAAAGCGTGCGCGAAAGATCCTGTCAGGTCTCGGAAAAGGAGGCCAGAGGAGGGCGCGTTTCCTTCGCCCGGGGCGAAAGCTCCGGGTAATCGTTTTTGAAAGGGAATGCGATGAGCAAGCGCGAATCCGCAAAATACAAACTCGATCGCCGTCTTGGCGAGAACGTCTGGGGCCGTCCGAAGTCCCCGGTCAACAAGCGTGAATACGGCCCCGGCCAGCATGGCCAGCGCCGCAAGGGCAAGATGTCCGACTTCGGCCTGCAGCTCCGCGCCAAGCAGAAGCTGAAGGGTCACTACGGCGACATCTCCGAGAAGCAGTTCCGCAAGACCTACGAAGAGGCGAACCGCCGCAAGGGCGACACGCCGGACAATCTGATCGGCCTGCTGGAGTCGCGCCTCGACGCCGTCGTCTATCGTTCCAAGTTCGTGCCGACGATTTTCGCGGCGCGCCAGTTCGTCAATCACGGCCATATCAACGTCAACGGCAAGCGCGTCAACATCGCCTCGTATCGCTGCAAGGCCGGCGACGTGATCGAGGTGCGCGAGAAGTCGAAGCAGCTCGTGCTGGTGCTGGAATCAGTGCAACTCGCCGAGCGCGACGTGCCGGACTACATCGAGGCCGACCACAACAAGATGACCGCGACGTTCACGCGCATTCCGGGCCTCTCCGACGTGCCGTATGCGGTGCAGATGGAGCCGAACCTCGTCGTCGAGTTCTACTCGCGCTGATTTTTCGCCCTGTCGGGCCTTTCGGATCGGCCGCCTCTCGGGGCGGCCTTTTCTTTGGCCGCGAGACGTTCACCAACGAGCTTTGGAAAACGCCTGGCTCGGGTTTTTTCACTGGCGGAATCAAGCCCGCCGCGTTAAGCACCGACTCCCATGGCGCGATACGTATTCATCACCGGCGGCGTGGTTTCCTCACTCGGAAAGGGCATAGCGGCAGCGGCGCTCGGCGCGCTTCTGCAGGCGCGGGGTTACCGCGTGCGCATCCGCAAGCTCGATCCGTATCTCAACGTCGACCCCGGCACGATGAGCCCTTACCAGCATGGCGAGGTGTTCGTGACCGACGACGGCGCGGAAACCGATCTCGACCTCGGCCACTATGAGCGGTTCACCGGCCGCTCGGCCAATCAGTCCGACAACATCACCACCGGCCGCATCTACAAGAACATCATCGACCGCGAGCGGCGCGGCGACTATCTCGGCGCGACCGTGCAGGTGATCCCGCACGTCACCGACGAGATCAAGAATTTCATCCTTTCCGGCAACGAGGAATACGACTTCGTGCTGTGCGAGATCGGCGGCACGGTGGGCGACATCGAGGCGATGCCGTTCCTCGAGGCGATCCGGCAGGTGGGCAATGATCTGCCGCGCGGCGGCGCGGTCTACGTGCACCTCACGCTGATGCCCTACATCCCGACCGCCGGCGAACTGAAGACCAAGCCGACGCAGCACTCGGTGAAGGAACTGCGCTCCATTGGCATCGCGCCAGACATCCTGCTGGTGCGCGCCGACCGGCCGATCCCGAAGGAGGAGCGCCGAAAACTCTCGCTCTTCTGCAATGTGCGCGAAAGCGCGGTGATCCAGGCGCTCGACGTCGGCCACATCTACGACGTGCCGATGGCCTATCACAAGGAAGGGCTGGACTCGGAAGTGCTGGCCGCGTTCGGCATCGACCCGGCGCCGAAACCGCGCATGGAGCGCTGGGTGGAGGTGTCGAACCGCATCCACAATCCGGAAGGCGAGGTGACCATCGCCGTCGTCGGTAAGTATACGGGCCTCAAGGACGCCTACAAATCGCTGATGGAGGCGCTCGCCCATGGGGGGCTGGCCAACAAGGTGAAGGTCAAGCTCGACTGGATCGAGAGCGAGGTGTTCGAGAAGGAAGATCCTTCGCCCTATCTGGAGAAGGTGCATGGCATCCTCGTGCCGGGAGGCTTCGGCGAGCGCGGCTCGGAAGGCAAGATCCTCGCGGCAAAATTCGCGCGCGAGCGAAAGGTGCCGTATTTCGGCATCTGCTTCGGCATGCAGATGGCCTGTATCGAGGCCGCGCGCTCGCTGGCCGGCGTCGAGGACGCGTCGTCCACGGAGTTCGGCCCGACGCCGGAGCCGGTCGTCGGCCTGATGACCGAATGGCTGAAGGGCAACATGCTGGAGAAGCGCCAGTCGGCCGGCGATCTCGGCGGCACGATGCGGCTCGGCGCCTATGAGGCGCGGCTGGAGAAGGGCTCGAAGATCGCCGAGATCTATGGCGACACGGTGATCTCCGAACGCCACCGCCACCGCTACGAGGTCAATATCGACTACAAGCAGCGGCTGGAGGAGTGCGGGCTGGTGTTTGCCGGCATGTCGCCGGACGGCGTGCTTCCGGAAACGATCGAATATCCCGACCACCCGTGGTTCATCGGCGTTCAATACCATCCGGAGCTGAAAAGCCGGCCCTTCGAGCCGCACCCGCTGTTCGCCAGCTTCATCAATGCGGCGATGGAGCAGAGCCGGCTGGTGTAGACTTCCGGCTTGCAGAGATGGAGTTGCCTGACTAAAGTCAGGGAATGTCATCGGATCAGATTGCCGTCATCCGCAGCTTCAACCGCGCCATCACGCAACGCATCGGCGCGTTGCAGGACAGCTATCTCAGCCGCGGGCGGCCGCTTGGCGAGGCGCGGTTGTTGTTCGAGATCGGCACCGGCGGCGCCGACCTGCGCGACCTCCGCGAAAAACTCAATCTGGATTCCGGATATCTCAGCCGGCTATTGCGCTCGCTGGAAGCGCAGGGGCTGGTGATCGTGGAGAAGACCGGTGACGATGCGCGGGTGCGCCGGGCAGCGCTGACCGAAGCCGGACGTGGCGAATGGAACGGCTACGATCGCTCCTCCGATGAGCTTGCCCAATCGTTGCTGTCGCCCCTCACGGTGGAAGAAAGGGGGCGTCTGGTTGCCGCGATGGGCGAAGTCGAAAGGCTGCTGAGGGTTGCCGGAATCACGCTGGCGGTGGAGCCTCCGGACAGCGCCGACGCGCGCTGGTGCCTCCAACAATACATGCAGGAGTTGGCCGTCCGTTTCGAGGAGGGGTTCGACACGTCGAAGGGCAACAGCGTCTCACCCGCCGAGATGACGCCGCCGGCAGGCTGGTTCCTCGTCGCACGGCAGGAGGGCAAGCCGGTCGGCTGCGCCGCGATGATCCGCCGTGACAGGGATACGGCCGAAATCAAGCGCATGTGGGCCGCGCCGGCCGCGCGAGGGCAGGGGCTGGCGAAGCGGATGCTTGACCAGTTCGAGGACATGGCGCGGGAGTCCGGCTTCAGCAGGCTCGTGCTCGACACGAACCGCGCGCTGAAGGAGGCGCAGGAGCTTTACCGGCGACGGGGTTTTGCGGAGATCGCGCCCTACAACGACAATCCCTACGCGGATTTCTGGTTCGAGAAGCGGCTCTAGGCTCCGGCCGCGCGTCACCCGCCGCTGATCGCGGTCAGCACAAAGACCTCGCTGCCGGGCGGAATGGATGCATCGAGCTTCACACGTTCGCCGTCGATGAAGACATTCATATGCTTTCGGATCGCCGGAGAGGAATCGCAGATGCGATCGCGCATGCCGGGCCAGCGACGGTTCAGTTCGTCCACCATCTCGCGCACCGTCGCGGCATCCATCTCGACGCGCCGCCGCGCGCCGGGAAACAGATCGACAAGGATGCCGGGCAGCCGCACGACGATGGCGTTCTCGACGCCGCTGTTGTGGCCGAATCCCGACGCCCGATCATTCATGAGCGCTGCCTGCGGTCACTGGCGCACCACCATTGTCTCGACCGACGAGATGGTCGGCAGATGCTCGGCGATCGGCTCCCAGTGATCTCCCTCGTCGCGGCTGGCGAACAGCACGCCGCCGCTGGTGCCGAAATAGACGCCGGCCGGGTCAAGGCTGTCTGTCGTCATGGCCTGCCGCAGCACGCCGAAATAGGCGTTTTCCTGCGGAAGCCCGTCGCGCAAATCCTGCCACGTCCTGCCGCCGTCGCGGGTGCGCCACACCGCCGCCTTCGCGTCCGGCACGAAACGGCCTTTAGAATCACCGTTCAGCGGCAGCAGGAACAGCGTCTCGGCATCGCGCGGGTGGGCGGCGGCCGGAAAGCCGAAGCTCGACGGCAGGCCGGCCTCGATGCTTTCCCATGTCCTGCCGCCATCGTCTGAACGGTACATGCCGCAATGGTTCTGCTGGTAGAGCAGGTCCGAATTGCCGGGCGCCATGACGAGGCAGTGCACGCACTGGCCGAATTCCGGATAGTTCTGGCCTTCGGGGAGGAAATCGGCGCGCGTGCCGCGGTTGCGCGGCTCCCATGTCCTGCCGCCATCCGCCGTGTGGAACACGCCGGCGGATGAAATGCCCACCCAGATCCTGTCGTCGTCGGCGGGGTCGGGAACGAGCGAATGCAGGATCAGGCCGGCGCCGCCGGGCATCCAGTCCTTGCGGGTCGGATGCTTTTGCAGCCCTTCCATATGCGTCCACGTCTCGCCGCGATCCTCGCTGCGAAAAAGCCCGGCCGGCTGCACGCCCGCATAGAGATGCCCGTTCCTCGGGGCGATGCTCCACACGGCGCTGATCGGCTCCGCGCCGGCCTCGTAGGCGAGGCCTTCGCTGGAATGCGTCCAGGTGCGGCCGAGATCGGTCGACTTCCAGACCGCCGGGCCGAACCATTCATTGCCGCCGCCGGCATAGATCGTGCCCGAGGCGGCGTCGCCGATGGCATGATGGATCGGCCAGGTCTCGCAATAGGGGCCACGAATCTGCCATTTGTCTCGGGCCGTATCGCTTTCGGCGATGAAGACGCCTTTCTTGGTGCCCAAGAGGACCAGAATTTTCTCCGGCATGGCGCTCCTCCTCGAACATTGTGCCGTGCGTAAAGCACGGCGGGCGCCTATAACACATCACAATTATGTTGATATCAACACGCTGAACCGATGGCCGACGAGACTCTCCTGACATTCGCGACGACCTTGCAGGTGCGCGACACCTGTTTCTGCCTGCACGCGCAGCGGGCGGCGCGCGTGCTCGGCCGCCGCTACGACAAGGCTTTGCGGCCGCTTGGCCTCACCAACGGCCAGTTTTCCCTGCTGATGGCGCTGAACCGGCCGGGCAGCGCGGGCGTCTCGGATCTGGCGGCGGTGCTCGGCATGGATCGCACGACGGTGACGGCGATGCTGAAGCCGCTTGAAAGGCGCGGGCTGGTGGCGAGCGCCGCCGACGGCAAGGACAGGCGTCTGCGGGGCCTCATGCTGTCAGATGCCGGGCGGGAACTGCTCGTCGCGGCGCTTCCGGTCTGGAAAGCGGTGCAGGCTGAGATCGGGGCGACGCTGGCGGAGCCGGAGAGGATGCTGGCCGAACTGCGCGCGCTGGGCTGAGGCGGGTTCTACGCATCCGGCAGTCAGGGCGCTTGCGCATGACGGCCGTTTGGGGCATCGCACGGCCATGACATCGTCACCGCGCCCGCTCGATCACTGTGTTCTGCCCACGGCCGACCTCGACGTTGCCCGCGACCGGCTGACACGGCTGGGATTCACCGTCGCGCCGAACGGCTTGCATCCTTTCGGCACGGAAAACTGCTGCGTCTATTTCGCGGACGGAACCTTTCTGGAGCCCCTGGCAGTGGCGGATCAGGCGAAGGCGGAAGAAGCGGCGCGGCAGGGCAACGTGTTCATCGCCCGCGACCGGGACTGGCGCAGCCGACATCGCGAGGAAGGCTTCACGGCGCTGGTGTTCGCAAGCACGGACGCTGACGACGACCACGCCCGTTTCGTGCGGGCAGGGGTATCCGTCGGCAGTCAGCTGAGTTTCTCACGACCGTTCGTGGACGCATCCGGCAAGCAGGACGTTGCCTCCTTCAAGCTCGCCTTCGCGGCGGATCAGCGTGCGCCCGACGTCTATTTCTTCGCCTGCGAGCGCGTGAACGCGCCGGCGGTGGACCGTTCCGCGTTGCAGCGGCATGTCAACGGCGTGAGCAGGACAAAGGCAATCCACCTCGAAGCGGGCGCGCCGAGGGATTTCGCCGCGCTCCTGAGCGCATTGACCGGCTCGGCAGGTGTCGAGACCGCTTCCGGTCTGCGCTTTCCGGCCGCCAACGGCGACGTTCTGGTGGACCGTTCCGCGAATGGCATGCAGCCGGATGCAGGCCTGCTGCTGACCGGGATTGTCTTCGGCGTGACCAGTCTGGCCGATGTCGCTACGCTTCTGACCGAAGGCGGGGTCGAACACACCGTGCAGCAGGGACGCATCATCGCTCCGCCCGCGTCGGGACAGGGCGCGCAATTCATCTTCGAGGAGGCCTGATGACCAGCCCCAACGCCACCGTTTCGGTCGGAAAGGTCCATTTCGGCAACACGGCGCCGCTGGCGCTGATCGCCGGGCCATGCCAGCTCGAATCGCGCGATCACGCCTTCGACATGGCCGGCGCGCTGAAGGAGATGACCGAAAGGCTCGGCATAGGCCTCGTCTACAAGACGAGCTTCGACAAGGCGAACCGCACGTCGCTTTCCGGCAGGCGCGGCGTCGGCCTCGACGCGGCGCTGCCCGTCTTCGCCGACATCCGCGAAAAGTTCGGCCTGCCGGTGCTGACCGACGTGCATTCGCCGGAACAGTGCGGGATCGTGGCGGAAGCCGTCGACATTCTCCAGATCCCCGCCTTCCTGTCGCGCCAGACCGACCTGCTGATCGCTGCGGCGCATACGGGCAAGATCGTCAATGTGAAGAAGGGCCAGTTCCTCGCGCCCTGGGACATGAAGAACGTCGTCGCCAAGATCACGGATTCCGGCAACGCCAACGTGCTGGTGACGGAGCGCGGCGTGTCCTTCGGCTACAACATGCTGGTGTCTGACATGCGCGCGCTGCAGATCATGGCGGAGATGGGCGCACCGGTAATCTTCGACGCGACGCATTCTGTGCAGCAGCCGGGCGGACAGGGCGGCTCGACCGGCGGCGAGCGGCGCTTCGTGGAGACGCTGGCGCGCGCGGCTGTGGCGGTGGGCGTCGCCGGCGTCTTCATCGAGACGCATCAGGACCCGGACAATGCACCGTCCGACGGGCCGAACATGGTGCCGCTGAAGGACATGCCGGCGCTGCTCGAACGGCTGATGGCGTTCGACCGCGTGGCCAAGGCGTAGGGCGCGTCAGGGGCCGCGCAGGCTTTTCGCGATCCTGCCGGCCAGCGGATCGTATTTTGCCTTCAGCGCCGGTGGGTATTCGATCCAGACGCTGCGGATCACCTCGTCGCGGCCGAACAGCCGGCGTTGATAGAAGACATTGCCGTCGCGATAGCCTGACAGCACGGCCCAGTCCTTGGCGGTCTTGCTGTAGGTGATCGTATAGTCGCCGGTCTGGGCGGTCTTTTCGCTCGCGACGTAGCTTTTAGGCGTCTCGTCCATGACGTTGAACATGCCGGAGCAGACGAGCCGCGCGCCGTCAGCCGACAGCCACTCCTGCCCGTCGCCGTTTTCAGGCTCGGGCTGCGGCTCGGAGAAGATGTCGGCCGGAAAAGTGCAATGGGTGCCGAAGCGCGGATTGACGTAGGTGTAGTCCGCGGCAAGGGCGGGCGCGGCGAGCGTCGAAAGGACAGCGTACATCAGAAACAGGCGCGAAAACGCTGAATTTCTTTTATAAAAAGCGCTGGCGAGCACCGTACTCAGCCGCCGGTGACGCTCATGTGGCGCGAGACGGCCGGTCTGTTGCTGCGGCGATCGATGACGAAGTCGTGGCCTTTGGGCTTGCGCCCGATCGCCTCGTCTATGGCGCGCGACAGAAGCTCGTTGCCCTCCGAGGCGCGCAGGGGCGCGCGCAGATCCGCCGCATCCTCCTGGCCGAGGCACATGAACAGCGTGCCGGTGCAGGTGACGCGCACGCGGTTGCAGCTTTCGCAGAAATTGTGGGTGAGCGGCGTGATGAAGCCGAGCAGGCCGCCGGTTTCGGCGACGCGCACATAGCGCGCCGGCCCGCCGGTGCGATACGGGATGTCGACCAGCGTGAACCGGCGCTCCAGATCGCCACGCAGCACGGAGAGCGGCAGGTACTGATCCGTGCGGTCGAAGTCGATCTCGCCCATCGGCATGGTTTCGATGACGGTGAGGTCCATGTCGCGGCCATGTGCCCAGCGGATCAGTTCGGGCATTTCCGCGTCGTTGAAGCCTTTTAGCGCCACCGCGTTCAGCTTGATGCGGATGCCTGCCGCCTGCGCGGCGTCGAGCCCGGCAATGACGCGGGACAAATCGCCCCGGCGCGTGATCGCGCGAAATTTTTCCGGATCTAGCGTATCCACCGAGACGTTGATGCGGCGGACGCCGTAGCGGGCGAGTTCTGCCGCGTATCTGGCGAGTTGCGAACCGTTGGTGGTGAGCGTCAGTTCGTCGAGCGCCCCGCTCCCGAGGTGACGGGAGAGCTCGCGGATCAGGTGCATGATGTTCCTGCGCACCAGCGGCTCGCCGCCGGTGAGGCGAAGCTTCCTGACGCCCTTCTCGATGAAGGCCGTGCACAACCGGTCAAGTTCCTCGAGCGAGAGCAGGTCGCGCTTCGGCAGGAACTCCATGTCCTCCGCCATGCAATAGGTGCAGCGGAAGTCGCAGCGGTCGGTGACCGAGACCCTCAGGTAGGTTATCCGTCGACCGAACGGGTCGATCATGTCCATCAGGCAGTTCCATCCCTGGTTGGCGCGCAGGCGCCATTTCCATTCATTTCGTACGAGTATGCAGCACAATCAAGTGCCTGTCGGCCGAACGCGGCACTATCGCGCGTCTGTTGTGCCATGCGGACACCGGCGTCGCCGGCAAATCATCGCCACGGGACGCCGCTTTTTCCGGCATTCTTTGAAGGAATTTGAAGTTTTTGCGCGGCGTATTAAATTCCGCTTCACCGACTGCTCAGCAGAATTGAGTTTCAAAACTTCGCGCCAAGGGCTATTTTCGTTCGCAGACAGCGGCCATTGGACGCAATCCGGGAGACGATGGTGAATACGGTCAGTTCCATTCGCAGCGCGGCGCTGCAACCGGTCGATCCGATCTGGGATGCGGTGAGGAAAGAAGCGACTGCGGCGGTGGACAACGATCCGCTTCTCGCAGCCTTCCTCTATTCGACCATCCTGAACCATGCGAGCCTTGAGGAGGCGGTGATCCATCGCCTTTCCCAGCGCCTCGACCATGGCGACATGAGCGCCGATCTGATCGCCCAGACATACCGCGAGATGATCAAGTCCGAACCGGAGTGGAGTTCCATCGTCCGCGTCGACATACAGGCCTATTACGACCGCGATCCGGCCTGCGACCGCTTCATGATGCCGGTGCTCTACTTCAAGGGTTTTCACGCCATCCAGACGCACAGGCTGGCTCATTGGCTGTGGAATCGCGGCCGCAAGGATTTCGCGCTCTATCTGCAGAGCAGGTCGTCCGCCGTGTTCCAGACCGATATCAACCCGGCGGCGCGCATCGGCAAGGGCATTTTCGTCGACCATGCCACGGGCCTCGTGGTGGGTGAGACGGCGGTGATCGAGGACAACGTGTCCCTGCTGCACGCCGTCACGCTCGGCGGCACGGGCAAGGCTGGCGGCGACCGCCATCCGAAGATCCGGCAGGGCGTGCTGATCGGCGCCGGCGCCAAGATCCTCGGCAATATCGAGGTCGGCCACTGCGCCAAGATCGCGGCCGGGTCGGTCGTGCTCTCTCCGGTGCCGCACAACAAGACGGTTGCGGGCGTGCCGGCGCGTGTGGTCGGCGAGACGGGTTGCGACCAGCCGTCGCGCCAGATGGACCAGCTTCTGCCGTCGCTGGCTTTCGACCACGCCTTGACCTTCGATATCTGAAGGCAAGATACACGGAAGCGCATTGCGGCTTTACAGCCGCGATTGTGCCGTGCCAGAAGCACGCTCCACGCAGTTCCGTCCGGAGAAAGCCGTTGAAGCCCGAAGAAATCCGCAAGCTCGACGCCTATTTCAAGCGCACCTTCCAGAATCCAAACCTGAAGGTGAAGGCGCGCCCCCGCAAGGATGATTCCTGCGAGGTCTATGTCGGCGAGGAGTTCATCGGCATCGTTTTCAAGGACGAGGACGACGGCGACTACAATTTCTCGATGGCGATCCTCGACGTCGATCTCGAATAAGGCTCACTGCCTCAGCATCTGTCCGGCCTTGGCGAGGATAGCGGCGTCGAGCCGCTGCCAGTCGGGCAGGAGTTCCTTCGGAAAACGATAGGTCATGCTGAGCTCGTCGCCGAGCTGTATGTCCCGCTCGCAGGGCGCCAGCGACTCCTCCGCACCGGCGCCGGTCAGGCACCGCGCGACATAGGGCGTGGCCTCGCCCGGTCGCGCGCCGACCAGGAGAGACTCGTTGAGATACCCTGACTTCTGGTCGAAGCCATAGGCGGAAAGGCCGGCAGGTCCCTTCGTGGGCGGCTCGACGATCAGGGACTTGTAGATCGGCTCGAAGCGTCCGCTCATGTCCCGCGACATCATCCGCGATTCGAAGGAGACGAAAACGATGCTCTTCGCATCCCCGGCGTGGTTGAAATCGGCTGCGGCCTCGCGGCTGTAGCCTTCCATCTGCGGATAGCGGAAGTAGAGATCGAGTCGGCCGGCCACACCGTTGGTCCGCTGGCGCTCGAAGCGGATGGCGTTTGCCGGCGCCGCGATGACGTTGTTGCCGATGACGATTTCCCGCATCGAGGAATCGTCTGTATGCCCCGCCATGGCGATCGACGCGCCGAGCCACTTGCCGGCGAAGCTCAGGCCGCCGGAAAGCGCCGCAAGGCCGGCAAAAACGTAGAACACCTTCAGCATGAAGCTGGAGTTGACGACGTTGAGCTGCAACTCCTCGGCTGTCTGCGACACGAAAGCTCTCCGCGGATTGTGCCCGAATGGGACAGCGACAGTGGCATTGAACTTGCCACGCCTGCCGGTGACTGTGCGAATTTATGGTAAACGGCAGGTAAACATGGCCGGATTGACGGTTGCGATGTTCGCTTTTGTGGCCGGCGTCACCGTTGCGGGACTTTCGGCCTCGCTGATGCAGATCGTCACGGGCAGGACCGTCGGTTTTGTCGAGCCTTTCGTGTCGAATCGCATGATCGCTCGGTCGCTGCTGGCAGCGCTCGCGGCAGGTCCCATGATGCTCGGCAACGACGCGCTCAATGCCCGGAGGGAAGGCCGGGCCGGCTGGCTAGTCCTGTCGGTCGCGTGCGCCTTCGCCATGCTCTGGGCCAGCGCCACCGGCATCGTCGTTCTGGAGGTTGCCTCGCGGATGCGTGGTCCGCTAGGAAGCTGAGCCTGCCACCGCCGAGGAACGAACATGCCGCTTTATGCCCTGGAAGGAATTTCCCCCGAGTTCGAGGACGAGGACAGCGTATGGATAGCGCCCGACGCCTCGATCGTCGGCAGGGTGCGTCTCGGCCGCGACGTCAGCGTCTGGTTCGGTTCGGCGCTGCGCGGCGACAATGAATGGATCACTATCGGTGACGGCTCCAACGTGCAGGAGCACACCATTATGCACACCGATCCCGGCCTGCCGCTGACGATCGGGAAGGGATGCACGATCGGCCATCGCGCGTTGCTCCACGGCTGCACC
This sequence comes from Rhizobiaceae bacterium, assembly GCA_023953845.1. NCBI lineage: Bacteria > Pseudomonadati > Pseudomonadota > Alphaproteobacteria > Hyphomicrobiales > Rhizobiaceae > Rhizobiaceae bacterium. The sequence goes on from JAMLJC010000002.1 coordinate 802,672, forward strand.
ATCGGCGACAACACGCTGATCGGCATGGGAGCCATCATCCTGAACGGCGCGAGGATCGGCAGCAACTGCCTCGTGGGCGCGGGTGCGCTGGTGACGGAACGGAAGGAATTTCCCGATGGCTCCATGATCCTCGGTTCGCCGGCCAAGGCGGTGCGTACGCTGGACGAGGCGGCGATGGAAGGGCTGAGGCGATCGGCAAGGCACTATGTGGAGAACGGACGACGCTTCAGGGCGGGCCTGAAACGGCTGGGCTGATCTTATTCGGCGCCGACCGCTACGGTGACGACGCGAAGCGGCGTCGTGATGATCAGGCTGACTGCGCTCGTCACGGCATTGCCGATTCCGGTCGTGAGCTGGCCGATATTGTCGGTGAGCTGCACCTGGCTTGCGTCGAGCGCGTCGTCGCGCAGGCGCGCGCCGAGAAGCTGAACGATGACCGGATTGTCCGCGAACTTCGAATGATTGAGCCCGCCGCCGGACTCCGCGGCTGACGCATCCACCACCGTGACGCCAAGCTGCGCCAGCTCCCCGGCATTGGCATAGTCGCCGACGCGCGGCCTGTTGCCGGCGATGAGGCTGGACAATTGCAAGGCGCGGTCGTCGCGCGAGAGCATGATGACGAAGGGCCGGTTCGGCTTGCCGTAGCGGCGCATCTGCGACTTGAACACGTCGACGTCGATGTCAGGCGAGGCCAGCAGCACGTCGCCCAGCCTTCCGTCGAGATCACGGTCGTCGGTGATGGCAAGCTGGCGCAAAGCCTCCATCGTCACCCAGTTGCCCATGGAATGGGCGATGATGTCGACGCGCTTCGCGCCCGCGCGGACCAGCATCCGCAGCGTGGCCTCAAGCCGGTCGCGCGCGGCATGCGCGCTGTTGTTGTCGTAGACGTAGTCGGTCACGCGGCCGGCGGAGGCCCAGCTGAAAAGCACCGGAGTGCCGGGATACTGCGCATCCTGCACGAGCTGCGTCATGCGGTAGACGGCGTCGTCGAAACGCGTGTTGAAGCCATGGATGAACACCAGCGCACGGCCGCCGTGCCGCGCCATGTCGGCCCGCAATGCCTGCTCGAAATTCTTCTCATCATAGGCCGTGACGGCGGTCGCGGTGAAATATCGCGACGGATCGTATTTGCCGCGACGCGGCCGTTCGAGCGCGCCGATCTTGTGGGCGCGGGGCACGGTGACGTCCACCTTGACGAGGCTGAGATCGGGCGAACGGTCGCCATCGAACACTTCCGCCTTGTTGGCGGCTGCGGCGCGGGTCGTCGCGACGAAGATGGAGTGGCGGCCGGAAACCTGCGAATCCGCGATCGGCCCGGCGGCTTCGTTGAGCAGGATGTGCGCCTTCTGTCCGCCGCCGCACGCGGTCAGCGCAAGCGGCATCAGGGCGAACAGAATCCAGACAAGAACGCGACCTGCCACCCGACGACCTGTTGTTTCGCCCCTACGCCTGCCGTTTCTAGCCTGCAACGGGCCGCTGCGTCCACAACGGGCAGACAAAATGGCTTTCAGCGTCCCCAGAAACCCGGCGTGAAGATCACCAGCACGGCCAGGATTTCCAGGCGGCCGAGCAGCATGGCGGCCGTGCAGATCCATTTGGCTGCGTCCGGCAGGCTGGAAAAATTGCCGACCGGGCCGATGACCGGGCCGAGGCCGGGACCGACATTGGTGAGCGACGTCAGCGCGCCGGTGAGCGCGGTGACGAAATCGAGACCGGTGGCGGAAAGGAGCACCGTGAAGATCGCCCAGAGGATGAAGAAGGAGGCGATGAAGAGCACAACGGCCCGTTGCATGTCGTCGTCGACCGTACGTTCACCGTAGCGCACGGGCAGCACCATGTGCGGATAGATCAGGCGTCTCAGGCCGTTCGCCATCAGTTCGAAGAGGATGAGGAAGCGATACGCCTTGATGCCGCCCGTGGTCGAGCCCGAACAGCCGCCGAGGAAGGTCGCGACGAAGATGCAGCCGACCGCGAAGGGTCCCCAGAGCGTGTAATCGTCGCTGGCGAACCCCGCCGTCGTAATGACCGACAGGAAGTTGAATGTGGAATGCGTCAGCGCCACGCCGAACGGCATGTCCATCCTGACGGTCAGATAGATCGCGACAGCCACCGAAAGCACGATCGAATAGCCGGCGAAGACCCGGATCTGCGGGTCCCTCACCACGTCGAAGCGTCCGCGAACCGCGAAGAGGATCATCATGGAAAAGGGCAGCGCGCCGATGAACATGAAGACCGAGCCGATCCAGAGGATCGCCGGATTGTCCGCGTAGCGCAGGAACGACGTGTCGTGCGTGGAAAAGCCGCCGGTCGCCACCGTCGACATGGCATGGTTGAGCGCGTGGAAACCTTCCATGCCGGCCGCCACATAGGAGACGGCGCAGGCGGAGACGAGCGCCGTGTAGATGCCGATGAGGCTGATCGTGAATGTCTGGAAACGGGCGAAGGGCCGGTCCTCGATGTCGGAGGATTCGATCTTGAAGTAGCTGACGCCGCCGATGTTCAGGAAAGGCAGCAGGAACAGTCCGAGCGCGATGACGCCGAGGCCGCCCATGAAGGACAGGAGCGACCGCCAGAGCAGGATGCCGGGCGGGGCGGCGTCGAGGCCGTTGATGACGGTCGAGCCGGTGGTGGTGACGCCTGACACCGATTCGAAGATCGCATCCGTGAAGCTCATGTCCAGCGAGGAGGCGGCGAACGGCACCGCCCCGGCGAACGCCATGGTGAACCACAGCATATTGACCAGCAGGAAGCCGAACCGCGTGGAGGCCTGCGGGGGACGGCCCTGCGTCGCCAGCGCAATCGCCATGGCGATGCCGCCGACGAACAGCGCGGAGAAGGCGAAGGCCTGCCAGTCCGAATTGCCGTAGTAGAGATCGACTGCTGCCGGGATCAGCATCGACGCCGCGAGATAGAGCGCAAAAATGGCGGCGACGTGGGTCGCGGCCCGCATGGCTGATCTGTTCACGGACTGATCGATCCCGTCCTGGCAGCGGGGCTGCCCGCCAGTGGCTTCATACAGGCGAATGTGCGATAGCGCTAGGATTCACCCTGCTGCCGATCGACCATTGCGGATACCTCGATGACCACGTTTTCCGACCGTGTCTCCGGCGCGGCGGAGGCCCTCAGAAGCCTCTTCCCGCCAACGCCCCTGCAGGAAAACGACTATCTGTCGAAGAAGACCGGCGCGCGGGTCCTGCTGAAGCGCGAGGATCTGACGCCGGTGCGCTCCTACAAGATTCGTGGCGCCTTCACCTTCTTCAGCCGGGCGCTGGCGCGCGCCGGAGAGACGGCGACGTTCGTCTGCGCCTCGGCCGGCAACCATGCGCAGGGGTTCGCTTTCGTCTGCCGTCATTTCGGTCGCAGGGGCGTGGTGTTCATGCCGGTGACGACGCCGCAGCAGAAGATCGACAAGACGCGCCTTTTCGGCGGGGAGTTCGTGGAGATCCGGCTGGTCGGCGACTTCTTCGACGATTGCTACCGCGCCGCGCTGGGCTTTGCCGAGCAGACCAAAGGGCATATGGTGCCGCCCTTCGATCACAAGGACATCATCGAGGGTCAGGCCACCGTCGCCTGCGAGATCGCGGAGCAGATGCCGGACGGCCGCGCTCCGGACATCGTCATCGTGCCGGTCGGGGGAGGCGGGCTTTCCGCCGGCGTCGTGCAGTATTTCCGGGAGCGGGACCGGGCGCCGCGCTTCGTCTTCTGCGAGCCGAGCGGCGCGCCCAGCCTCCATGACAGCCTCGCCGCCGGCCGGCGGCTGAAGCTGGAGAAGGTCGACAATTTCGTCGACGGGGCGGCCGTCGCCGAAATCGGCCGCGAGCCCTTCCGGACCCTGAAGGATTTCGCGGCCTCCGACGTGCGGCTGATCCCGGAAAACCGGCTCTGCGCCACCATGATCGAAATGCTCAACGTCGAGGGCGTGGTGCTCGAACCTGCCGGCGCGCTGGCGATCGACGCGCTCAAGGATTTCTCGAAGAAGGAGATACGCGGCAAGAGCGTCGTCGCCATCGTCTCGGGCGGCAATTTCGACTTCGAGCGCCTGCCGGACGTCAAGGAGCGCGCGCTGCGCTTCGAGGGGCTGAAGAAGTATTTCATCCTGCGCTTTCCCCAGCGTCCGGGCGCCCTGCGCGATTTCCTGACCCTGCTCGGGCCTGACGACGACATCACGCGCTTCGAATACCTCAAGAAGTCGGCGCGCAATTTCGGCTCTGTGCTGATCGGCATCGAGACCAAGGACCGGCGCAATTTCGATACGCTGGTGAAACGTTTCCACGAAGCCGGCTGGGCCTATCAGGACATCACCGACAACGAAACCATCGCCGGACTGGTGATATGAGCGCGACCGTCTATCTCCTCTTGTTCCGCGGCGTCGGCGGCGCCACGCAACTGCCGACGAAGCCGCTGCGCGAGGCGCTGACGGAAGCCGGATTCGAGAATGCCGGCACCTATATCAACAGCGGGAACGCCTATCTGAAGACCACTATGGCCCGCGACGACATGCTGAAGGCGGTGGCCGAAATCTGCCGTGAGAAATTCGGCTTCGCCAAGGATATCTATGCGCCGTCGCTCGCCGAATGGCGCAAGCTGGTGAAGCAGAATCCCTTTGCCGGAAAATTCGAGGAAGGCCGCTTCCTGCATGCGGCGTGGCTGGCGGAAAAGCCGGCAGAGGACGTGATCGGAAAGCTGCGTGCGCTCGCCGCGGCGGACGAGTGGATCGAGGTGGTCGGCAAGGTCGCCTATCTCCACACGCCCGGCGGGCTGAGCCAGTCCGTCCTCGGCACGAAGTTCGACAAGGGGCTCGGCGTGCCGAACACGGCGCGCAACTGGAACACGGTGCTGAAGCTGCTCGAGCTGGCCGAGAAGGCGGCGGAATAATTGCGATAACAGAAATGATGCATTATCTGTTATCGCAAAGGAGATGGCCATGAACGTATCTCTGGGAGAACGTTGGGAAAGCTTCGTCGCGGATATGGTTCGGCACGGTCGCTACGGGTCGGCCAGTGAGGTCGTGCGCGAGGGGTTGAGGCTGGTCGAAGAACGCGAAGCGAAGCTTGTTGCGCTGAGAAGCATGCTGGATATGTCGATTGCCGCTGGCGGCGACGTCACGGAGGATGATCTCGACAAGGCTTTGCGGGCGAGGTCCGACGAACTGGCGCGCGAAGGCTTCTAGGTTTGCGCCGTCTGCGCATTCTGCAATCGGCTGCCGACGATCTGGTCGAAACCTTGGATTTCGTCAGCCGACAGAGCGGAAGCCTGGCGACCGGCCGGCGGTTCGTGCAGGCGCTACGCATGCGCTGTGTCGAACTGGCGGGACTACCCGGCACGATGGGACGTCCGCGTCCCGAACTGCGCCCTGACATCAGAAGCGTGGCTTTCAAAGGCTATGTGATCTTCTTTCGCTATAGCGACGGCGCGTTCGAGGTCGTGAACATCATCCATGGGCACAGGGACGTAGAACACCTCTTCGACGTCTGATGGATTCCGCACTGCAACATATTCGCCTTGCAAATGACGCCGAACTCCTCCATATGCGCGCCATAGGCGCTTGGGCCGACATGCTCGGCTCTCCCGCGGATGGGACTGGTTGCGTCTGTTTCTGCTTCCCCGAATAGTTCGGCGATCGCGGAAAAGACCCGTGGCATGCGGCTGCGGGCACGACAGCGCAATCGAGCAGGCGCATTCCCGCGCCGTTCGCCTTGTCGTTTCAAGAACCGATGATTTCGCGGCAGGTTGCGCCTTGCCGCTTCCTTGTGCTGCGGCGCGCCGCGCCGCCTGAAAGAGATAAGTTGACGAACGAGAACACCAATTCCGCCACGGGCTTCGAGGCTCTTGGCATTTCCGGCCAATTGCTCAAGGCGACGCTCGCCGCCGGCTTCGAGGACCCGAAGCCGATCCAGCAGCAGGCCATTCCTGCACAGCTCGAAGGCCGTGACATTCTGGGCGTCGCCCAGACCGGCTCCGGCAAGACGGCAGCCTTCGCGCTTCCCATCCTGTCGAAGATCATGGCGCTTGGCAGCAAGCGTCGCCCGAAAACGGCGCGGGCGCTCGTGCTGGTGCCCACCCGTGAACTGGCCGTGCAGATCGAGGAGACCTTCCGCCTGCTCGCCAAGGGCGCGCATGTCTCTACTGCCCTCGTGCTCGGCGGCGTTTCCCGCTTCAGCCAGGTGAAGAAGATCCTGCCGGGCGTCGACGTGCTGATCGCCACGCCGGGCCGCCTGATGGATCTGGTCAAGGCGCGCGACGTGCACCTTGCCGACACGACATGGCTCGTGCTCGACGAGGCCGACCGCATGCTCGACATGGGCTTCATCAACGATGTCAGGCGCATAGCCAAGGAAACGCACGCCGCCCGGCAGACCGCGCTTTTTTCCGCCACGATGCCGCCGGAGATCGAGCAGCTTGCGCAGAGCCTGCTGCGCGCGCCGGTCCGCGTCGAGGTGGCACCGCAGGGAACGGCTGCGGCCGAGATCGTGCAGAGTGTCGTCTTGGCCCGCACCAAGCAGAAGCGCAAGGTTCTGGCGGACATGCTCGGAGATGCAGCCATGTCCTCGGTCATCGTCTTCTCGCGCACGAAGCACGGCGCCGACCGCATCACCCGCGATCTCGAGCGCGACGGCTTCGAAGCGGCGGTCATCCACGGCAACAAGTCGCAGAATGCCCGCCAGAAGGCGCTCAACGGTTTTCGCGACGGCTCGGTGCGCATTCTGGTGGCGACCGACATCGCGGCGCGCGGCATCGACGTGCCAGGCATCAGCCATGTCGTCAATTTCGACCTGCCGGACGAGGCGGAGAGCTACGTCCATCGTATCGGCCGTACGGGCCGCAACGGCGCGTCAGGCATTGCGGTGACCATGGTCGATCCGTCGGAGAACGCCAAGCTGCGGGCCGTCGAGCGGATCATCCGCATGAAGCTGCCTGTCGGGGCGGACCATCTCGGCGAGCCTGACCCGCAGCGCGAGGCGCATCGCGCCGAGGCTTCCCCGGAAGCGCGCGAGCAGGATATGGAGCGGAGGCCGCATCGCGGTCGCGGACAGCACGCGCCGCAGCAACGCTCCGGCGAACGCAGCGGGGCCGGCAAGCCGCACGGGCATCGCCCGAACGCCGGCCGGCCGGCACATGCCGGCAACAAGGGACGCCATGAGGCGCCGCGCGCCCATGCCGCCAAGCCGGCGGGCGATCAGCCCGCACGCCGGCCTTTCCGCCGCAAGCGTCGCGGTCCGGCCGCCAAGCACGCGGCCGCGTAAAAATCGACCATGTTGGGCCGATAAACGGCTCGACTGGTCCATTGTCCGGGATTTCCCGGCAGGTTAGGGCGGGCGAAGCGTGCTTCGGCCGCTCTTTTTATACAGGGTCGGTCATGGCTGGAATTGCCGCGCTCGCGGTCGCTTATATTCTCTCTCAATTCTTCCGGTCGTTCCTCGCGGTGCTCACGCCCGTGCTGTCGTCGGAACTCGGCATGACGAAGGGCGACCTGTCCCTTGCCTCGGGCGCTTTTTTCATCGTCTTCGCGCTGGCGCAGTTCGGCGTCGGCGTCTCTCTCGACCGGTTCGGCCCGCGCCGCACCTCGGCCCTGCTGCTCGGCATCGTGGGCGGGGGCGGCGCGTTCCTGTTCGCAGCCGCCTCGACGCCCTGGATGGTGATCGTCGCCATGGGGCTGATAGGCCTTGGCTGCTCGTCGGTATTGATGGCCGCGCTCTTCATCTTCGCCAAGACCTATCCGCCCGCGCGTTTTGCCGTGCTGGCCTCCTGGATGGTGGCGTTCGGCACGGCGGGCAACGTCATCGGCGCTGCGCCCCTGGCCTATGCCGAACAGCTTTTCGGCTGGCGGCATGTGATGGTCGGCCTCGGCATCTTCACCGTCCTCATCGCCATCGTCACGCTGGCGATCGTCCGCGATCCGGAGCGGGAGGACCATGCGCACAACGATATGGGGCTTTCCGGATATATCGAACTTTTCAGAATGCCGGTGTTGTGGGGGATCATTCCGCTGATGGCGCTGAGCTATGCGCCGGCGCTGGGCATAAGGGGGCTTTGGGCCGGGCCGTACCTCACCGACGTCTACGGCGCGGACGCGTTGCTGATTGGTCGCGTCACGCTGTTCATGGCGCTCGGCATGGTTGCCGGCGCCTTCGCCTACGGGCCGCTCGACACGCTTTTCGGCACGCGCAAATGGGTCGGCGTGGCCGGCAACGTCATCAGCCTGATCGCGCTGGCTTTCTTCGCGATCCAGCCGATGCCGGAGCTGCTGGTTACCGAGATCGTGCTGGTGGTCATCGGCGTCACCGGCGTGTCCTACGGCCTGCTGATGGCACATGCGCGTGCCTTCCTGCCAAAACATCTCGTCGGGCGCGGCGTGACGTTGATGAACTTCTTCTCCATCGGCGGCATCGGCGTGATGCAGTTCGCGACGGGCGCGGTGGTGACCCGCAACTTCACGCCCGGCGATCCGGCCGCGGCCTATCAGGCCCTGTTCGCCTTCTATGCCGCGCTGATCGCGGTCGCTGTTCTGATCTACCTTTTCTCGCGCGACGCCCGGCCCGAAAGGGCAGGCTGAGTGACGGTCGCGCTGATCCAGGCAACGATCCGGTCCGCGATCTTTCCGGTGGTCGACGGCGACAGGGCGTCGCCTGCGATGACGTGATGCGCGGGATCGTCGCTGTCGTTCACCACAACGGTCTCGTGCGAAGCGCCCCATCGCGCGGCGATGGCGCGCGTCAGATCCGGCCGCACGACCTGATCCCTGTCCGAAAAGACGAAAAGCGCCGGGACCCTGATCGTCTCGACCGGACTCCTGCGGGCGGCCTTTGAAAGAGCCGCCATCGGCAGAAGGGCGGCCGTCGGATAATGCGTGGTCCAGAGCCGCGCATGTTGCTCGCTCCGGGGCTCGAACGTGTAATCCCGGCCGACGACGAGGGCGGCGAGCTGGCCGCCCCAAGGTTGCGTGAGCAGCCACGCCCCGCCCGCCCGTACGCCATAATTCGGCGAGACAAGCACGAGACCGGCGATGTTGGCGGACGAGGCCGGATCGGCGGCGGCGACCGTCGCCAGCGCGCCTCCGGTGGAGGTCGCCATCACGACCACGCGCTCGCCGATCCTGCTGCCGATGGCGACAGCCTCGGCGAAATCGTTGATCCAGTCCTTCACCGCCGCCCTGGCGAGCGCGGTCCCGTCCTGCGCATGCCCGGTCAGGCGCGCGAAGAAGAGATTCGCGCCCAGAGAGGCTGCAACCCTGTCCGGCAGAGGGCGAAGCTCGCCCTTGGACGCCGAAAAGCCATGGACACAGACGATGGCGAGCGGCGTGCGCGCCTTGGTGCCGGGGTCAGCCCAGACGATCTCCTTCTGAAGCCCGCCCCGTACGTTCCCAACCTTCTCCTCTGCCTGTTTCAGATAGGCTTCGACATCCGCGCCGATCGATTGCGCATCGAATGCCGGCCGCAGGTCGGCGCGAACGCGCGGGCCGAGAAACACGACGACGGCGAGTCCAAGAATGGCAATCGCGAACCAGAGCAAGCGCGCCTCATCTTATGGAAAGCCGTGAGCCGAAATCCCATTGCGGAAGATCAGCCGGCGACAGCAGCATCGTTGCCATTTCCGCTCCGATGTCGCAACAGAAGCTCGTGTTCGGGCGGTTCGGGAAAATTTCAGACCTTGCAACCGCTTATCGCCATTTCTACGGTTCCGGAAGAGTTCACAGGAAGACATCCATGCATCGCTCGGTGATCGACGCCATCGGCAATACGCCGCTCATCCGCCTGCGCAGGGCTTCGGAAGCGACAGGCTGCGAGATCCTCGGCAAGGCCGAATTCATGAATCCCGGGCAGTCGGTGAAGGACCGCGCGGGGCTTTTCATCATCCGCGACGCCGAGAAGAAGTGCCTGCTGAGACCGGGCGGGGTCATCGTCGAAGGTACCGCCGGCAATACGGGTATCGGCCTCACCGTGGTCGCCAAGGCGCTCGGCTACCGCACGGTCATCGTCATCCCCGACACGCAGAGCCAGGAAAAGAAGGACGCGCTGCGCCTGCTCGGCGCGGAACTGCTGGAAGTGCCGGCCGTGCCTTACAAGAATCCGAACAACTACGTGAAAGTGTCCGGCCGGCTGGCCGAGCAGCTTGCCGCGAGCGATCCCAACGGCGCGATCTGGGCGAACCAGTTCGACAATGTCGCGAATCGCGATGGCCACGTCGTCACCACGGCGGAGGAAATCTGGCGCGACACAGGCGGCAAGGTCGACGGCTTCGTCTCGGCAGTCGGCACGGGCGGAACGCTTGCCGGCGTAGCGGCGGGCCTCAAGGGCAGGAACAAAGACGTCAGGATCGCGCTGGCCGATCCGCTCGGCGCGGCGCTCTACAGCTATTATACCGACGGCGTGCTGAAGGCCGAGGGCAGCTCGATCACCGAAGGCATCGGGCAGGGGCGCGTCACCGCCAATCTCGAAGGCTTCACGCCCGATTTCTCGTACCAGATTCCCGACGAGGAGGCGCTGCCGATCATCTTCGATCTGGTGCAGGCGGAGGGGCTGTGCCTCGGCGGCTCGACCGGCATCAACATCGCCGGCGCGATCCGGTTGGCGAGGGATCTCGGTCCCGGCCACACCATCGTGACGATCCTCTGCGACTACGGCACGCGCTACCAGTCCAAGCTCTTCAACCCGGCCTTTCTGCGTACGAAGAACCTGCCTGTCCCGGACTGGATGGACCGCGAGCCGGACATCGCAATCCCGTTCGAGGCGGTTGCGTGACCATGCGGACCGAAGCGCTTTTCCGCGAAGACGCCTACCTCAAGGAGGCCAAAGCCGAGGTTACGGGCATCGACGACCGTGGCGGCATCATCCTCGACCGGACGATCTTCTACGCGACCTCGGGCGGTCAGCCGGGCGATACGGGCCGGCTGACGCGTCCGGACGGAACGGCGGTCACGATAGCGGCGACCGTGACCGGGGAGACGAAGGACGAGATTATCCATGTGCCCGCTCCGGATCAGCCTTCGCTCGCGCCCGGCGACCGCGTGTCGCTGGCGATCGACTGGGAGCGCCGCCATCGCCTGATGCGGATGCACACCGCCTGCCATCTGCTGACCGTCGTCTGTCCGTTCCCCATCACCGGAGCGGCGGTTTCGGAGGACGATTCGCGTGTCGATTTCGACATTCCCGATGCGGCTTACACGAAGGAGGAGGTGACGGCGCGGCTGATGGAACTCGTCGCGGCGGACCATCCCGTGTTTACGCGCTGGATCACCGACGAGGAGCTGGCGGCCAATCCGGGGCTGGTGAAGTCCAAGAACGTTCGCCCGCCGTCCGGCACCGGCCGCATCCGGCTCGTCTGCATCGGCGATTCCGGCTCGATAGACAGCCAGCCCTGCGGCGGCACGCATGTTGCGCGCACCGGCGAAGTCGGCGACATTCACGTCGGCAAGATTGAGAAGAAGGGCAGGGAGAATCGCCGCTTTCGGCTGCGTTTCGGCCCGTTGCCCACTGCCTGAGGATCGGCAATGAGCGAACGTAGCCCTTTCGTGGTCGATGCCGACTGGTTGCAGGGATGGCTGGGAAAACCCGGCCTCTCCATCGTCGACGCCTCGTGGTATCTGCCGGCGCAGAAGCGTGACGCGCGCGCCGAGTACGATCAGGCGCACATACCGGGCGCGGTCTTCTTCGATCAGGATCTGGTCGTCGACAACACGTCGGAACTTCCGCACACGCTGCCGAAGCCCGAGCAGTTCGCGCCCTTTGCCGGCACCATGGGCATTTCCGTCGACGACACGATCGTCGTCTATGATGGAGCCGGCATGTTCAGCGCTCCGCGCGTGTGGTGGATGTTCCGCGTGATGGGCGCCAAGGAGGTCTTTGTCCTCGACGGCGGCTTCGACCGCTGGAAGGCGGAAGGCCGGCCGGTGACGGCGGAGCCGACCAAGGTCGCGCCCTGCATATTCATGACGGATTTCGATGCTTCGCGCGTCGCCTCGCTGGCCGACATGCGCGAGATCGTCGGCGGCGGCGAGCGGCAGATCGCGGATGCGCGCTCCGCCGGGCGATTTGCCGGCACCGATCCAGAGCCGCGCGCCGGCGTGCGGGGCGGCCACATGCCCGGCGCGAAAAACGTGCCGGCAACCTCGCTTTCCGAGAATGGCCGTCTTCTGCCGCTGGACGAGTTGCGCGCGCGGCTCGAAGGCGCCGGCCTCGACCTCGACAGGCCGATCGTCACCTCCTGCGGCTCCGGCGTCACGGCGGCGGTGATCACGCTGGCGCTGGAATCGGTCGGCCATCACGGCAGCAAGCTCTATGACGGCTCCTGGACCGAATGGGGAAGCCGCACGGATACGCCGGTGGCGACGGGCAAGGAGTGAGCATGGAAGCCGAAAAGCCGGTCGACGTCATTCCGGTCACCGTCACCTTTCTGGAGATGACCGCGCCGCCGGCGCATTATCCGCCTCTGCCGCACAACCGGCAGATCGCGCTGCTCAGGGCGCGCAACATCCCGGTCCATTTCTACAAATATCTGGCCGACCGCGTCGGGCGCAAATGGCACTGGGTGAACATCCTTCGTACCCCTGACGCCGAACTCGAGGCGGCGCTGTCGAAGCCGGACCGTGACATCCGCGTACTCTATCTGGACGGGTCGCCGGCGGGCTTCTTCGATATCAAGCCGATGCTGCCCGGAGCGGCGGACCTCGCCTATTTCGGCCTGATGGAACACGCCGTCGGCCAAGGTCTCGGCCGCTGGTTTCTTGGCGCTGCGATCGAGGCGGCGTGGTCGCACGGGCCGCGCCTGGTGACCGTACAGACATGCACGCTCGATCATCCGGCCGCGCTGCCGCTCTATCAGCGCCTAGGCTTCTCGCCTGTCGGCCAGCAGCAGGAAATGGTCAAGGTGATGACCATGGCCGAGCGTTCGGAGAGTGTGATGCGGTGACGCTGACGATCAGCCTTGCGACTGATTGAATTCGGCGTCCAGCATTTCCGGACGCTGGATGACGGCGAACTCGATGGCGACGCCTTCCTCGAAATGGCGCACCACCTGGCCGCGCATCGTTCCCAGCACGACCTGAACGCCGAGCGCCGGCTTGACGTCGATCTCGACGGCGGCGCCCGACAGCGACAGGTCGATAATCCGGCACTGGTACTGGCGTCCGTCGAGGAGTTGCAGGATGCTCATCGGGTTGCGTGGCGCGACGCGCTCGTGGCGGCGGTCTTCCGGCAGGTCGAGTTCGTGCTTGTTGGCGAGCCAGGTGAGCTGGGCCGCCAGCTTGTCCTTCTTGCGTTCCGAGGCGATGACCGTCATGGCGAAACCGTCATCGAGACGACGCGTGATCACGCCCTCGACGCGGCCGATATGGTCGATATAGGCGATGACCTTCTCGCCGGCCTCGCCGATATGATCGCAGCGCATCGAAACATTGCCCGGCGACATGTCGATCACCTGGCACGGATGTTCGGAGCGGTCCTCGAGCATGTAGCGCCCGTAAATCTTCACGCGGACCCGTTGAAAGGTCCGCCGCTCCGCCTTCAACGGCGCGCTCTGGATCGCCGCAGCCCTCATCATTGCCTCTGCCTGCCAGCCATGTGGCGGAAAGCCACGCGATGGACCTTACCACCACATAGGTTAACAATGCGGAAAGCGTGCCGCGGCGGCTTCCGCGGCTTCGGCGCTATTCAGGCCCGCGCCCGCCGTCGAGCACGAGGAGATGGCGAATCCGGCGGGCGTTGTTCAGCAGGAAGTCGGCCTTCGGCGCATGGCCCCGGGCCATCGGCGGCACCGGGACGGCCGGGCGATTCTTGAGGAACATCGGGTCGCGGTCGGGATCGATGACCCGGACCGAGCCCAGCTTCGCGTCCGCGATCGGATGCGAACCCAGCCAGAAGGGCTTGTGCGCCGCCGACAGGGCGCCGAGGCAACGCGGATTTTCCTGACCTCCGTCGAGCGGCAGAAGCACGAACTCGAAGGAGACGCTGCGATCGTCGCGGCCGAATCCGTAGAAGTCGAAGCAGACGACGGATTTGGACTGGAACACGCTCGCGACCAGACGGGCGACCACGCGGCGCTCCGTTTCCCGCCAGAGCGAGGTGAAGGCGAAGCCCTTCAGCTCGCGGCCGTAGATGGCGCACAGGCGCGTTCCCGCCAGCCGGAAGATGGCCTCGCCGCGCATGTCGCGTTCAAGGATGAAGGTGTCGCCCAGCAGTGACTTGATGTCGGCCGGCTCGATATCCGTCCGCTTCGGGGCAGGGCGATCGCCGCGCAGGCGGTTCCAATAATGGAACAGCGCCAGGGAGCCCTCCTGTTTCATTCCATGCCACTCCGAATTTGCGCCGGGCGAATCTGTTCCGGCGGCGGACGTTGGTGCGCCCTTTAGGCCACTTTCAGTGGGAGAGAGGCAGGGCGCGTGCCAATCGGAGAGAAGTTGTTAACCGTTCGGGGACATTAAGGTTAACAAAGGGTTTCGATTGCGAGCGCGGCCTCGCCGTGCGAGCTTCGCATCACTCCAGTACAGCACCGCCGGGCTCCGTCCGGCGGCACTTCAGTCAAAAGATCTCGGGGGAGAGCAGGGGGCTCGCCGGCCGTTCAGAGTGAAACCTCTGGACGGCCGTTCTCTTTTTGGCGCAGTGGTTTTCTTCGTCCCGGCAGTGGGTTATGCGTCTTTGATGACACGCGAAGTTGAGCCGCCTCCCCAGAGCGGCGAGCCGGAAGAGAAAGCCGCATCCGAGGCCCCGGCCGAGACACCCGGCGCATCCGCGCGTCGCCGCGAACCGGTCTTCAACATACCCGCCGTCGTGGCCGCGCTCACCGCCCTCTGCGTCGGTGTGCATCTCGCCAGGGTCTATGTGTTAACGCCGGAGCAGGATTTCGAACTTTTGGTCCGCGCGGCCTTCATTCCCATCCGCTATTCCGGCGCGTTCGACATCGATGTCTGGGCGTTCACCAGCCCCGTCACCTATGCGTTCCTGCACGGCGGCTTCGCGCATCTGCTTCTCAACATGGTTTGGTTCGTGGCCTTCGGCTCGCCGCTCGCGAATCGCATCGGCATGCTTCGCTTCGTCCTGTTCTGGATCGCCACCAGCCTCGGCGCGGTGGCGCTGCATTATGTCGTCTATCCGGACGGGCAGGCGCCGCTGGTCGGCGCGTCCGGCGCGATCTCCGGCATGATGGGTGCCGCCGCCCGCTACGGCTTCTTCATCGATCGCTCGACGCGCAGCGGCGTGTTCGCGGGACCGCTCCTGCCGATTGGGACGGCCCTCACGCTGCGACCGGTCATAACGTTCCTCGCCGTGTGGTTCGCGATCAATATCGTGACGGGACTGGCCGGCTTCGTGCCGGACATGGAGGACGCCTCGATCGCATGGGAGGCGCATATAGGCGGTTTCCTGACCGGGTTCTTCGGCATCGGCCTCTTCGACCGCAAACCGCTGCCACCCGGCGCAATCGCCTGATCCACGACGATCTCCATACTTGAAATGCGTCCGTATGAAGCGCACCATATCCAAGGGGGAGGAGTGTCGAGCGCGAGGAGGAAGCTATGACGGTCAAAGCCATCCTTGAGGCGAAGGGCCATGATGTCTTCACGTTAGGCCCCAACGAGAAGCTGTCGGAGGCGGTGCGGGTGCTGGCGGAAAACCGCATCGGTGCGCTTGTCGTCACCAATGGCGACAGAAAGATCGTCGGCATCCTTTCCGAACGCGACATCGTTCGCGCCATTTCACGCAACGGGCCGCAGGTGCTCGACGACACCGTGCGCTCCGCCATGACTCCGAAAGTCAGCATCTGCAACGAGAACCACACGGTCAACGAAGTTATGGAGATCATGACGCGTGGCCGTTTCCGCCATCTGCCGGTCGAGAAGAACGGGCTGCTCGACGGGATCGTGTCCATCGGCGACGTCGTGAAACGGCGCATCGAGGATGTCGAGCGCGAGGCGGAGGAGATCAAGCACTACATCGCCACCGCCTGACGTTACGCGCGCAGACCGGCGGTAGTGGTACCGTCACTGCGCCGGAGCGGCTGACCGCAAGAACAATAGGCGAGGTTCCTTGGCCGGCAAACGGACAGGCCGATCGACGTACTTCCCTGAAGGTCTGGTTCATCGCCTCTTAGCGCGGGGTTGAGTTCGCGCCGTCCCGCCGCTATGTCTCGCGCCAAGCTCGTTTTCAGGCCTTTTGTATGAAGCCTCGCATTGCCGTCCTGGGTTGTGGATACTGGGGCTCGAACCACATCCGCACCCTGAAGGGGCTCGGCGCCCTCCGCGCCGTTTCCGATGCCAATGCGGCCCGGGCGGAAGGATTCGCGTCAGATCATGAGTGCCTGGCGATCCCGCCCGACGAGCTTTTCACGCGCGGCGACATAGACGCCATCGTCATGGCGCTGCCGCCTCAATATCATGCCGAGAGCGCCATTCGGGCCGTCGAGAACGGCAAGGACGTGCTGGTCGAGAAGCCGATTGCGCTCACCGTGCCCGACGCGGAGCGCGCCGTCGCGGCCGCCGCCGCCAACGGCCGCGTCTTCATGGTCGGCCATGTGCTGCGCTTCCACCCGGCCTTCGAACGGCTCAAGGCACTGATCGATGCCGGCGAACTCGGAGAAGTCCGCTACATCCATTCGCATCGGCTCGGGCTCGGAAAATTTCACACCGAGAACGATGCTCTGTGGGATCTCGCGCCGCACGACCTGTCGATGATCCTGGCGATCACCGGCACGGCGCCGGTCGAAGTGCGCGGTGAGGGGGCGGCGCTGCTCGATCACCTCAGCGACTTCGCGCACTTGCACATGCGCTTTCCGAACGGCCTGCGCAGCCATCTGTTCACCTCCCGCCTCAATCCGTATCGGGAGCGGCGGCTGACCGTCGTCGGCAACAAGGCGATGGCCGTTTTCGACGATGTCGAGCCGTGGGAACGCAAGCTTGCCGTCTATCGCCACGCGGTGTGGATGGACAGCGGCCAGTGGGCGTTCACGACCAACGAGCCGACCTATATCCCGATCGAACAGGGCATGCCGCTGACGCGGGAGTTGCAGCACTTCATCCAGTGCATCGAGACACGCGCCAGACCCCGCACCGATGGCGAGGAGGCGATCCGCGTCCTGCAGATCCTGACGGCCGGCACAGTGACGCATGACGGCGCGTTCGGATAAACTGAAGACACTCGCTCCAAAAGCCTGAAAAGTCGCCGTTTTCGACTGTCGCCCGTGCGTCAGGCGGCCGACGAGTGGGCAGGCATCGCAGCCAGCCGTGACAGCAGGCGCTCCGCCTCCGCCCCGCGCTCGGAGCGTTCGATGAAGCCGCCGCCCAGCACGCGCGCATCGTTGCCGTCGTCCGTGTAGAGGACGCAGGCCTGTCCGGGCGCGACGCCGGTCTCGCCGTCGGCAAGCTCGACGGTCACCTGCCCGCCTGCGCGGCGCAGCACGGCCTGACGGGGAGGGCGGGTCGAGCGCACCTTGGCATAGACCTCGACACCCTCCGCCGGGATGGCGGACAGCGGCCCGTCGCCCAGCCAGTTGACGTCTCGAAGGAAGATCCTGTGCGTCTCCAGCGCTTCGCGCGGGCCGACGACGACGCGCGCCCGCTCCGCATCGAGATGCACGACATAGAGCGGCTCGCCGGAAGCGATGCCTATGCCGCGGCGCTGGCCGATGGTGTAGCGCAGGATGCCTTCGTGCCGGCCAAGCACCCGGCCGTCGATATGGACGATGTCGCCGGGAGTGGCCGCCGCCGGCCTCAGCTTGGCGATGATGTCGCTGTACTTACCCTGCGGCACGAAGCAGATGTCCTGGCTGTCGGCCTTCGCCGCCACGACCAGCCCCATCTCCTCGGCGATGGCGCGCACCTCGGGCTTGGACAGTCCGCCCAGCGGGAAGCGCAGATAGTCGATCTGCTCCTGCGTGGTGGCGAACAGGAAATAGCTCTGGTCGCGGTCGGCGTCGACCGGGCGATAAAGCGCGCGATGCGCGCCGTTTGCGCGGCTGCGGATATAGTGGCCGGTCGCCAGCGCATCCGCGCCCAGCTCGCGCGCCGTCGCCAGAAGATCCGCGAACTTGACCGTCTGGTTGCAGGAAACGCAGGGAATCGGGGTTTCGCCGGCAACATAGCTCTCGGCGAACGGATCGATCACGGCCTTGCGGAACCGCTCTTCATAATCGAGCACATAATGCGGAATGCCAAGGGTTTCCGACACGCGGCGGGCGTCGGCGATGTCCTGGCCGGCGCAGCACGAGCCGGTGCGATGCACAGCCGCGCCATGGTCGTAGAGCTGGAGCGTGACGCCCACCACATCGTAGCCTTCGCGCTTCATCAGGCCGGCGACGACGGAAGAATCCACGCCGCCCGACATGGCGACGACGACGCGGGTATTTTCGGGCCTGCCCGGCAGATCAAGGCTATTCATCGAACGATTCCAATATTTAAGGCACTTTGCCTCAAGTTGTGCCCTGATTGGGTGGCGCGAATGGCGCATGCCTTGTCAGGTAGCTATCACAACAATCACTTCAAAGCACTGTATGAGGTTCATCCATTTTTAAAGCTGTCGCGATAAATTGGCCGTGATTAGGTCTTGGGTTTGTAGAGAGTACGATGACCGATCTGGTTAGACCTCGCGTCAAATACGTCATTGGGCCGGATGGAAGCCCTCTGACGATTGCGGATCTTCCGCCATCGAATACCCGCCGCTGGGTCATACGCCGAAAGGCCGAAGTGGTGGCCGCCGTTCGCGGCGGACTGCTCAGCCTCGACGAGGCATGTCAGCGCTACAAGCTTACCACGGAGGAGTTCCTCTCGTGGCAGGCGTCGATTGACGAATACGGCCTTGCCGGGCTGCGTACCACACGCATCCAGCAATATCGCCACTAGGCTCCTTCCCGTTTCTCGCTTCTCTTGAGCAGGTAGGACGCCGCGACGGTCAGCACAACCGAAGCGGCGAAAAACCACAGGCCGGGCTTGGTGAAGGCCGTGGCGAAGCCGCTCGTTTTGGCGGCGAAGATGACCAGCGCGACCAGAACGACATCCAGCATCGACCAGTTGGACAACGCCCTGAACCAGGACGGTATGCGGTCGTGCGCGCGCTGCCCGGCATAGGCCCAGACGTTGAGCAGAGCCAGCTTGGCTGCCGGGAAGACGACGGAAAACAGCGCCACGAGCAGGGAGAGCGCCACGTCGCCGCCATTCCATAGGCTGGCGATGATGCCGGCGAGCGACGGCTCGTCGCTGAAGAAATAGAGCCGGTCGACGCGCAACAGCGGCAGCACGATGCCGAGGCCGAAGCACAGCGTCGCGGAAAACAGAAGGAGCGGCAGGGCTGGGCGCATCGACGTCGTTTGTGATGACG
This sequence comes from Rhizobiaceae bacterium, assembly GCA_023953845.1. Taxonomy (NCBI): domain Bacteria; kingdom Pseudomonadati; phylum Pseudomonadota; class Alphaproteobacteria; order Hyphomicrobiales; family Rhizobiaceae; species Rhizobiaceae bacterium. Next base: position 821,970 of record JAMLJC010000002.1, read on the forward strand.
ATGATGGCGAAATCATGCGCCGCCCAGCAGATGCCGCCGCGCCGCGTAAAGCGCCACGGCCGCTGCATTGGAGACGTTGAGCGAGCGGATCGCGCCCGGCATGTCGAGGCGGGCAAGCGCGTTGACCGTCATGCGCGTCTTCTGGCGCAGCCCCTTGCCCTCGGCGCCGAGCACCAGCGCGATCCTGTCCCCCCTGAAGGTTTCTTCCAGTGCCGCCGGTCCCTCTGAATCGAGGCCGACCGTCTGGAAGCCGGCCGCGTGCAACTCGTCCAGCGCCTCCGCCAGATTGCGGACCTCTATATGGTCGATATGTTCCAGCGCACCCGAGGCGGCTTTTGCGAGCACGCCGCTTTCGGCCGGACTGTGGCGTTCGGTCGTGATCAGCGCGCCGGCGTCGAAGGCCACTGCGGAGCGCAGGATCGCGCCGACATTGTGCGGGTCGGTGACCTGATCGAGCACGACGACGAGCGACACGTCGCCGAGCGCGTCGAGCCGCTTCGCCGGCAGGGGATCGACCTCGATCACGACGCCCTGATGCACGGCATCCGAGCCGGTGATGCGGTCTATGTCGCGCGGCTCGACCATCTCGACCGGGAACGGCAGGCCGGCCGGATCGGCGATGCCCAGACGCTCCAGCGCGTTGCGCGTCGCCATCATCCTGCGGATTCTGCGTCTTGGATTGTCGATGGCGGCGCGCACCGTGTGCAGGCCGTAGAGGCGTACGGCATCGCCTGCGGGCGGCGCACCGGCCGGCACGGCGGGACGCGGCCTGTGCTTCGGCGCTCCGCCGGCCTTCTGGTCGCGATGCGCGCGCCGCAATTTCGCATAGTGCGTGTCTTTCGGCGTGCCGGTCTTGCGGTCGGTCATCTGTCGCTCCGCGAACGCGTTGCCCGTGATTACACGGCTCGCGCATCAGATGTCCCGCCGGCCGGCAAAAGTAAACCTCGCCGATATCGGCAAGCGCGGACCTTCGGATTGCGCCGGGATTCGTTGCGCGCCGGCTTCGTCATAAATCGCGTCCGGGCGTCGCGATGCGGTTGACAGGGTAGGGGCTAGTCGCCATAAGGCGCTTCGCGTGTTTTGGGGCCTGCCCCGAAACGCCAACGCCTCGCAGCAAGACTTCCGGCGTCAGTACGGAGGGGTGCCCGAGTGGTTAAAGGGGACGGACTGTAAATCCGTTGGCTCAGCCTACGTTGGTTCGAATCCAACCCCCTCCACCACTGCCACGGAAGTTTGCCTGCGCGTCCGTCGAGCGGTCTCGCGTTTCGGCGCGGACCATGCGATGGTCGGCCGGCGCGGGTGTAGCTCAATGGTAGAGCAGCAGCCTTCCAAGCTGAATACGAGGGTTCGATTCCCTTCACCCGCTCCAACTCTAGGCCTTGATTTTTCTGCTGTTCAACGATTGAGCGCATTTCGCCGTTTCACTGCCGTTTCAGGGCTGTTTCACTTCCTCAGTTTCGACCGCGCCTTGGCGACCTTGCGGTTGTTGTCAAGATCGTCATTCCGGACGTACCCGAGTGTGGTCCGTGCGTTCGTGTGGCCAGCCATTTTGCGCGCCAGTTCGATGCTTCCCGTTGCCTCTTCGGCTTCCGAGATGGCGCCAGCTCGAGCGTCCATCGACCAGACGGTCTCAGGAACGCCGGCGGCCTTGGCGATCTCTCTCCAATCCGTGGCATAGTAGTTTTCACGGTACGGGAGGCCAGTCTCTTCCGAGACGATAAGCGGGCCGAATTTCGGGAAAGCGATCTTCTTCAGCACCAATTGCACGAGCGGGCAGGCCTTCAGGTCATGCCTGGTCGCCGCCTTGTTCTTGCTGGTCGAAGGCACAGTCAGGATCATGCCCGCGGTGATATCGGCCGCCGTCAGGCCCCGCCATTTTGTCTTGCCGCGCACGATGCCGCCGACGTCGCCGTCCTCGACCGGCAACCATTCTCCGATGATATGGATGCGGCGCAACGCCGTGTCCCACTGGATCGCCTGCGTCAGGGCAATGGACGGGCGCTTCTTCTTGATCGCCTGATTGCAGATAGCCAGCGCATGCTCGTATTCCATCTTGATCTTTCGCGTCGCGGGCGCGTCGAAGCGTATCAACGACAGGATCTCCCGCGCGGCAGAGCATCCCGGCAGCTTCTGCTCGACGCCAAACGAGCATATCGCCCGCACCTTGCGAATCGCGCCGTGCGCGCGCCGCGTTCGACCTTTTGACCCCCATTCTCTATACCAGCGGCGGAAATCCTCACCCTTCAGCTGCGAGACCTGGCGTTTCCCGACAGTCTTGTCGATCAACCGGAGCGACGGCTCGTAGTCACGTATGCGCGTCGTGTGCTTCAGCGCTTTGAACGGTGATTCGTCGTGGGTCCGGTAGATGCGAATCAGCGACGATACCGTCCCGTCGAATACGTCGCGCTGATTGATATTCTCAAGATCGGCAAGAAGTTCATCCGTCCAAAGGCGGCAAAGGCGGACGATCTCTCCGTCCTCGGCGCCGTCGGGTAGCAGACGCAGCGGAAGGCCGTCTGGCGCGCGTTTGCATGCGCGCTTCGGGTTCCAATAGTGCGCGACTGTGCCGTCGCCTCGTTTCCTGCCCTGGTAACCGGGCCGGTCCTTTCTGAGCTTAGTCATCGAAGTTTTCTTCTCCATCGATACCGCCGGCAAAGGCGCCGGCCACGACAGGAGAATGGATGCCCGCGCGCCGGTCAAAGAATGCCTCGACGGCTCGCCGGTCTGTCTTGTTGATAAGTTCGTCCCGCTGTGGAAAACGGCGCGTCGCCCGGAGGCGGTTCAGCGCGCGCTCGGACAGCCCAAAGTGCGATCGCAACTGCTCATCGGTCATGAACCGAGGCGGGATTACCGGCACAAGCGGCGGCGCATCGATCGTCGGTCGGCTATATCTCGACATCGTGGCCCTCAAGCCAAAGCCGGTATTTTCCGTCGATGTCCTGCCAGACGGCAGCGGCACGCTCGTCGTGGTCGAGCATCTTGCGCGTCGTGATTCCGCAGCGCCGGCAGACGTTTGCCTTTGCGTCTTCCGCACTGGAGACGCCAAGGAAGGTCCAGAAGCCGCGTTCAGAGCAGGCGATAGCCGCGCGACGCGCGAGAGGACCGCCTTTCATCTCTGGCTCTTCCGGTTCCGCTGCGGGTAGCGTGGGCGCTGCGGGTGCGTCTGGTATCTCTGGGCCTACCGCGTCCAACGCCTCTTCAGCGCCTCCTGTGGGCGAAAGAGAGGCTATGTCTTCTAGCGTGGGCGTGATGCCGGGTGCCGGTGCCAAGACGTCGATCACGACCTCGTCGCCCTCGACGCGGATGCGCCAGCCGTCGCAGTCGCCGACGGCGTCACCCAGCAGGGTTTCGATGGCCTCGCGAATCGGGAGGGCGTAGCGGTGGACAAGGGTAGGGGTCATTGGCCTACCTCCGGATGTAGCGCAGGAATTTCCGCCAATTCCTCATGCGTGAGCAGGCGATAGTTTGGGTATGTTCCCCCGCAGTCGCACCCGCTCTGAAAGCATGCCGCTGCCATTTCTGGATGGACTTCGTACCCGACCGGTGAGCCACAGCCGCCACAATGATGGTGCACGACAAAGCCGGCCCGGTATAGTTCTTCGAAGGTCATAGCCCGACCTCCTCTAGAAAAGCGTCGAGCCCTTCGGGCTTCTCGGGCGTCACGAACGGCGCTTTGATCTCGGCATCCCAATGCCGGTTCAGCCGGTCCGAAAGCCGCTCTCTGATGCGGTGCATGGTTGGCAGTTTGAGAGCGTCCGAGGTGCGGGCGACACGGCGATCCCATTTCCGGATCTCGCGCCAGTACGTGCGATGCTCCTTGCGGGTGGCTTCCGGCAGCATGCGAAAGCACTTGCCGCAGATGGTTTCGCTGCTGCCGTCGTCGGCCTTGAACGTGCGGCGGCATCGCGGGTTGATGCAGGGGCGGCGGTCAGACATTGAGCGCGCCCCACTGGATCAGCACGCCCTCGAAGCGATCCACGCCGGGATGGTTGTCCATCCAGAACGTCGCCATATCGCTCCAATCCTCGAAACCGTCGAGCCGAGCGAAGTGATCGAGGCCGACCTCGACGGGACGGCCGTCAAGCATGATAGAGGGTTGGCGGCCTGCCGGCATGTCAATGACGATACGCAACACCGCGATACAGGTCGTGCGTGCGACCAACCTGCAGTGCTTCGTCCGCATCCCGGTATAGAGTTGCAGGCGCTCACCAGGCCGCGCGTGCCGTCGGCGATCTGCCCGGATCGTCTGACGCTTTCGGCCCGATAAGATGGGCTCGGCGAACTGCTTCTTGAAGGAATAGGCCACCATTAGCCGATCTCCTTCAGAGCTTCAGCCTTGGCGGCGTTGAGTTCGGCCATAGCCTCGGCGCTGCCGCCGGCATCCGGGTGGCGTTCCTTCGCCAACTCGCGATAGCGCTTCTCGACCATGTCGCGGTTCGGGCGGAGCATGCCCGGGCCGAACAGAAGCACTTCGCGCCACGATTTCTTCGCACCCGGCGCGGGAAGAGCCGCAAAGCCGGTGAAGGTAGCCCTGACGATGTGCAGGCCGCCGTGCCGGAGTTCCGTCCGGCGCGCCTCGATGACGTGATGGATCGCCTGCAGGTTATCCTCGACCTTCGGATACCGGTCGACGGCGATGCAAACGGAAAGCCCATCCCACGAAAACCAGACTGCTACACCCGGATCCTGCGGCTTCTGTTCTCCGAGCGTCACGTTGGATGAGATGACCAGACCTTCGATCTTCTTCTCGCTATCGCGCGAAAAGGCGAACAGGCTGTCTCGCACATTCGACAGCGCGCCATTGAGCGAAGTCCGGAATTGCGACTTCACGGGCGTTTTGGTGCGCGGCATCGTCGCCGGCCAGGTTAGGGGAAAGGCGGTCGGCAGCATCACATCACCACCGTGATTTTCTCGGCCACGGCCTCATTGGCGCGACGCGTAATCCAAGGATTTCTGCGGTTGCTCGACTGTTCGGAACCTGTAGCCCATCGGCAATTGCCGGGTTCGTAGTTGCCGTCGTTGTCGATGCGATCGAGCGTCATGCATTCTGGTCGTTCGCCCATGTCGGAGAGAAACGCCTTGAAAGACCGCCGCCAGCGCGCGCACATCGTAATGCCGCGACCGCCATACCGATCGTAGTGATCGTCGTTCGGGTTGAAACACCGCTGTTTTGCGCTGTCCCACGACTTATAGGTCGGCGTTCCTACCCAGCCATGGATGAAGTTTTGGCGATGGCCGGCTGCAAGGTTGGCGTCGCCCACTTCCCGCTGAAGGCATCCACACGATGACGTGTGGCCAGACCTCAGCCGAAAGCCCGGAACCTCGACCGCCGTTCCGCAATCGCAAGTGCAGCGCCAGACCGACTTGCGATTGCTGTTGGTGAACGCGAAGGCCATCACGACGAGTCGGCCGAAACGCTGGCCGGAAAGATCGAGGCGGTTGTGTGCTGCCTCCTGCTGCGGCGACCAGGTGCGGACGTCAGCCGACATGGCGCACCTCCCGAACCTTCAACAGGTAGCCAACGCCGGCTTCACCATGGATCGGCTGACCTTCCCGTTTGAGACGCTTGATGTCCCGGTAGACTGTGCGGGTCGACACACGGAGGTGCTTTGCCAGCTCTTCCGCTGTGATTAGCCCGGTTCGCAACAGGCGGAGCGTCCGGAGCTTTCTGCCCATCTGGCGGTCGCAATGGACGCACATCACCGTGCCTCCCGCAAAGCCACTTCTGACGAGAACTTCACGTCCTCGTTGAACTCCGACTTGTCGATGACCCAGCGCAGATAGGACGGGTCAATGCGGGCGATCTCCGAGAAGAATTTGCCGCGATGCTTGTTGCCGCCCGGGAACTTGAGGAGCCTGATCGGATTGGCGCTGATGTCGAGCAGCTGCTCGACGGTGTGTGTCTCCAAGAGCTTGAGCAGGATATGAGCCGTGACCCACGTATCCGGCCCAGCGCGGTGGCTGGGCTGCGCGCGCTCGTCGTCGTGCGGCACAAGCCCGAGCTCGTATCGGATCGAGCCGTTGGAATGGCCCTGCAGGTCGGGCCAGATCACCCGCGCCGACTTCAACGTGCAAATGAAGGGTAGGCGGGTTTTCAGGAAGCGGCTATCGAACTGCCAGTTGTGCGCGCAGAATATGTCGGCGCCGGCCGCGACCTCTGCCCGGACCTCGTCAGGGTCCGCGCCGAAGCGGACGTGATCATCGGTCAGGTGATGGACGGCCATCGCCGGGAAGCCGATCGGCATGCCCGGATTGACGATGACCGATTCCGGCCCGCGCTCGATCTGCCAGCCGTCGGGGAACAGGCGCACATCCGTCCACCCGATCTCGACCATCTCGGCGGGATCGTCGATGCCCGTCGTTTCGGTATCAACGACGCGGATGAGGGTGAATGGTTCGGCCATCAGAACTCGACCTCCTGCGTCTCGGGAAGGTGCTCGATCGCCGGTAGCGAGGCGGGAGGCTCAATGGGAGGCGCCGGGACAACGAAGCTCACCTCGGTAGCAGGCCACGTCCAACGCTCGCCTTTGTCGGATTTCACCCACAGGAAGCCGTCGGCGGCAGCGATTACCTGGGCCACGACCCCATTCGTCCAGCGGACGCGATCTCCGGGATCGAGGCGAGGGTAGACGAGCGTGACCTCTTCGGCCCCCACAGAGACCGGGCTGTAGTAACCATCGATATCGAGGAACACCTGCGCATCGCCGCGCTGATCGTGACGAACGGTACCCATGACCGATACGCGGTCGCCTTTGCGGAACGTGCCCATCAGAATCGCTCCGGCATCGCGTTGGCGGGAAGCGGATCGACCGCTGCCGGCGCGAGCGGCGGCGTCTTGGCGAGGTGCACCTTGGCGTCAGGCAGCGCGCCGACGGCGTGCAGGTGGCGGAACAGTGCCAGCGTGGCACGCGTATCTCCCTTCGCCGAATGTGCCTCCGGTATGAAGAAGCCCAGATGCGCGGAGCAATCGGTCAGCTTCGGGTAGCCACGGCCGCCCCCTGACTTCTTGACGCCCAGCGCCATAGCCGCGCGCATGACGCAGATGTTCGGCGTTTCGTGAAACAGATCGGGATGGCCCGCGCGCCGCAACTCGCCGCGCATCATCTTGCAGTCGAACTGCGCATTGAAGGCGACCATGACGTATCCGGCGCCGACCAGCCTGACATAGGTTTCGAGCACGGCCGCGATCGGCGTCCCGTTCTCGGCCAGGAACTTCGTCGTCAGACCGTTCACCGCGCCGGCCTCGGCTGGCATTTCCCATCCGTCTGGCTTCACGTAGAGGTCTATCTCGTCCTCTTCATCGAGATCGTCATTGAGCAGGATCGCGCTGAAGTGCGCCAGCCGGGGTTGCCGCGGATCATCGGCCGGGATCGGCTCGCCGGTCTCAGGATCCTTGAACAGGAACAAGCCGGTCGTCTCGGTGTCGAAGATGCAGAATTTCGGCATTTCAGGCTCCTTTCAGGACCTTGACCTTCGACACGATCCCGCCGCCCTTGCGCGCGCGGGCAATGTCTCTGGCCTGTGTGGGATTGGCGGCAATGACGTCGATCGTCTCGCCGGATGTGAAGTGCACCCGAAAGGTCGTCATGATCGGGCGTTCTTCTGCTTCATGGTGATGACGGACTTGCCCGGCGCGGCAGAAGGCTGTTCCACCTCAGCGAAGTCGGGATCGCCGGCGATCAGGATTTTGTCGGCAGCCTCGAAAGCCTCGATAGCGACGCGCGTCTGACGAAGCCGCTCTGTCCGATCCTCGATATCCGCGACGAGCGCCCGTTCATCCGCGCGGAACCGGTCCAGCATGCCGCTGACGGACGCTCTGCCACGGTCGAGAAGCGACGCTGGTGCAGCGTCTGGCTGGATTTCTTCCGGCTGCAGGTCGACCACGTCGCGGGTGAGGGGAGAAAACCAGGCCATGACCTATTCCTCCTCGTCCGCACCGGGTTCGCGGTCTTCCGCTTCTCCCGTGTCGAAGCCGTCCAGATAGGCGGACATCAGGCGTTCGTCGGAGCGGTACTCCTTCGGCAGAGCCTTACGGCTCATACCTTTTTCGCGGGCTTCCGCTCCGCGCCGTCGCGCTTCGGAAATGGGGTCGCCGCCGTCCGGGCTGGAGGAGATATCCGACGGCGGCTTGCCAGCGGCGGAATCTTCTGAGGAAGACCTGCCGCGGTCGGAGCCGCTGGGGGCGGACGGCTCCGATTCATGTTCGATGACCTCGCCGGTGTCCGGATCGGCGTCCGTTTCGTCGGCGATCTGGTCCAGTCTGTCGGCGAGAGATTTCGGGCGTCTTTCCTGGGCCTCGTCCTTCGCGCCCTTCATGTCGTAGAGTTCGTCGTCGCGGCGGATAAGGTCATCGAGGTCAGTCGACATCGGCAGCACCTTGGAATGCCGCTTGGCCACCGTCTTGCGCGCCATCTCGGCCCAATCGGTCGACCATGGCGTGGACTTGACGTACCCGCCTTTGAACGCTTTCCAGCCGTCCGACCGGTCGCGGATCGCGTTGATCTCGCTGGTCGACATGACCTCGTAGGATTTCGAGCCGTCTTTCAGCACGCAGACGGAATAGGCGCCGACGGGCTCGCCGCGATCCTGCTTTAGATCGTAGGTGTGATTGATCTGCGGCGCGTCTCCCAGCTGGAACTGAAAGAAGTCGTTGGCGTAGACCACGTGGGCGTCCCATGTGGATATCTCGCCACTGTTGCGCGCCTTCTTGCGCACGCCGGCGATCATCGGCTGCCAGGTTATCGAGAAGCTGTTCTTCGACTTGCGCAGCACGAGCGCGCCCTCGCGGCCGTCCGGCAGCAAGCCATCCTGCGCCGCCTTCATCGAGGCGTTGAAAAGCTCCTTCCGAGGCGCTTGCAAAAGCTGAGGATTGTTCTGGATCGCGGTCATGACGACGCGCGCGAAGCGCTCGACGGGGATATGGGCAGGCAGGACGGCCTTGAACTGGTCGCCCATCTGATCGAACTGGTGACGGACCACATCGATCTCGCGTGGACCTTTGGCTTCAACGACTGCATTCATGGCGTGTTTCTCCTGTTGCCGCCGTTCACCGCAGCTGGGCTTTGCTGGATTGGAAGATTTCGACGCCGGTCAGCGGTACCGTGTTCCGGTTCGCGCGGATGTGCGCGCGGATCGCCTTCTCGATGACGTCGATGCCAATGTGAGCGCGCAGCGGGCCATTCAGGTCGACCTTGGCGATGTCGACGATGCGGAAGTCCCACTGCTTGCGTTCGCTGATCGTGCCGGCGTCGGTGCGCACCGGCCCCGTCGCCGCGCCGAGAGCTTGAGCCTCGAGGTGCTTGGCCTTGTGTTCGGCCTTTTCGGCCTCCTGAAGCGCGACGTCGGCAATTACGCCTTCGGCCGACGCAGCAGCCTCGTCGAGTTTGCGCTGGGCTTCCTCGCGCGCCTTGGCGGCGGCCTCGGCGGCGGCCTTCTGCGCGGCGGCGCGTTGCGCGTCGGCATAGGCGCCAGCAAGACTTTCCGCCGCGTTTTTGATCCTCAGGCAGCGGGCATGAAGGCTCTCCGGGTGCGGATTGACGTTGACGCCGAACAGCCGGTTCCAATCGTTGAGTTCTTCGCGGATCGGCCCAACGATCTCGTCGCGCTTGTCGCAGACCTGCTTTGCAACCTTCTTCGCGGCGAGCCCGAGCGCCACCCAGGTATCCCGCTCGTTGTCGTTGGCGATCCTGCCGGCGACAAGGCCATCCTTCGCCGTGTTGGCGCGGCCGGCCAGTGCTTCGACCTCAGTGATCAGGTCCTTGTGTTCATCGACGAACAGCACTGATACCGGCGGCTTGTTGTGACCCAGGCCGGCGTCGGCGGGGCCGACGATCGAGGGGGCATCAGAAACGCGCATCGGGATTCTCCTTCGGGGTGATGCGAAGCGAGCGCGACTTCACGGCTTGACCGTTCGGGCCAGTCCGCACCGACGTGCGCGCTACAATGTTCCAGTTCGTGGTGAAGCCGGTTTCAGCCGCGCCGAGTGCATGCAGGATCCGGGGGCGCAATTGCTCGATGGCCTTTCCGGACACAGCGTGTGCCTCGCGGGCATCCACAAACCTGCCGGATATTTCGTCCAGCCCTTCGACGGCCGTCAGGTCCTTCCGATCAGGCATGCTGTCGCGGTAGACCTCCGCCACCGAAGCGCCGTCCCGGTTCCAGTCGATTGGAGGCTCCTCGCCGACCTCGACCTTGCGCCAGAACTCGCGGACGTCACGCCGAAGGCGGTTCATGACGCGCGCGCCGGCGTCGAGCGGAATATCGACGATCTGCAGATCAATGCCCCGGCCGATGACCATGACGGCCACGCAAGCCCATGTCGCGCCCGTCAGCGTGGCCTCGACGATCGCCTGAACCGCTATCCAGAGCGGGAGCACGACGTCGCCCGTTTCCGCATCGATCCATTCGCGCCGGAATTTATCCTCAGCGACGGTCTTCACCTGCACGATGCCCTGGCCGAAAATGTCGGGACGGGTCGCGAAGGCGTCCGGTGTAGCGCCGATGCGGGCTTCCGTGTCGCGCCAGTAGGCGTTGTCGCGCCTGTATTCGACCGTCCACTCCGGCCGATCTTCGCGCAGCATCTCGATGACGACCGGTTCCAGCAGGCGCCCGCGGCGCAAGACAGGATTGTCGGCATCGTCGCTCGCCACCCGGCCGGACTTCTCCGCCCAAAGGCCATAGGGCGTCTGGTAGGGGTGAACGCCGAGAAGGGCCCCCGCGACCGATGCCGTCACATCCTGCTTGCGGGCGTCGAGCCAGGTAGCGCGGTCGGCCGGGTGGATGATCTGGACGGTCATGACGACGCCTCGACACCGAGGGCGTCTGCCGCTTCTGCCAACTGGCTATCTGTCAGGGAGGTCTGCCAGTCATCCGCAACGCCGGCCATCATGCCGTATCCAACGGCGTCGAGCCCTACAATTAAGGCAGATCGTCCGGCGCCAATATCGTCGTCGCCATCCGCCATCACGACCTGCAGATCGGCATAAGCCTCACGGCCACGATCGAGCACCGGCTTCAGGTCGGGCAGGGCATCCCAGCCCTGCATTTCGGCGGCTTCGACTAGGTCGCGGATCGCGTCTAGAACTTCACGCGGGCTCATATCGGCATCCCCGCATACGCGGACGCGGCCCAGCTCATGCCAACGATGAGAGCAGCTGTGATCCGATGATGCTCGACAAGCCAATTGCACGCGGCGTTGAGAGCGGCGTCCATCAGGCGGCCTCCGGCGTTTCGACTTCGATGAAGTCTCCGGAGATCGACAGACGGTAGGTTTTGCCGGCCTCAATACCGTCATGCCCGACCATGGCGGCCCGCACGGCGACGAGATTGCCGGCGTCATCATAGGCGCCGAGGCTGATTGCACTCCCCTCGACGGCAGTGGCCGTGCCGTTCGGCCCAGCCGCATGCGCAATTGAATTTTTCCCTTTGACAGAGGCGTGGCCGCGATACCCGGCGGCAGAGGCGTGGCCGCGATACCCGGCGGCAGAGGCGTGGCCGCCAGACCCGGCGGCAGAGGCGTGGCCGCCAGACCCGGCGGCAGAGGCGTGGCCGTAATCCCCGGCGGCAGAGGCGTGGCCGCCAGACCCGGCGGCAGAGGCGTGGCCGTAATCCCCGGCGGCAGAGGCGTGGCCGTAATCCCCGGCGGAGAGGCGTGGCCGCGATACCCGGCGGCAGAGGCGTGGCCGTAATCCCCGGCGGCAGAGGCGTGGCCGCGATACCCGGCGGCAAACTGCCCATTTCCCTGCTTTCGCGCCATTTCCGCAACCCAGGCGACGGCGCGACGGGTCAGGTCGCCGATCGATATGTCGACCTTGATCGACAGAATGCTCGACGCACCCTTGGTGTCACTGTTTTCCTCGCGGGCTATCTCACCTGAAGGCTCGACGATGGCGTAACGACCGGTGGCCGGGCCGTAATACGTGAAGGCATCGAGCGGCATCTCCACCCAATGGAACGCACCATCGCCACACCGGACGACGGGACCGCCGCCGTTGTCGTAGGTCTTGCCGATCTCGTACTGGAAGGATCGCCCTTCCGGCGTGCAGGTCAAGTCGCGGTTGAAGCCCTTGTACGCAACCAATGGCTCAGCTGGAACCTTGGACTTCGAGGTCGTTTTCGCCTTTGCGGCCATGTCGATTGATCCTTCAGTCGGATGGGGAAACAGTTTCAGGCAGCAGCTCGCGCGATGTCCCATCCGGTCAGATTGCCAGCGAGAACCGCATCGAGGTCGGCGAGGAAAGCCGTGCAGCGGGCGACCTTCATGTCGGTCCAGCCCAAGCGATCGGCCTTGGCGACCCACTGACGCATGGCCCAAGCCGCGCCGGAAATCGTCGCGTTCAGTCCGGACCCGAACTCGCGGCAGGTCAGTTTGAACTGCTCGACGTCGGCATCGCCGCGGTTGCGCTTCATGCGCAGGAGGTCGCGGAGGAACACCGGCTTCGTCTGCGGCAGCAGGCTTGGTGTGAGGGCTGAGATCAGGCCGTCGCGGGTAAGGTCGTGGGGCATCGGATGTCTCCTTTGCCTAAAAACTTAAGTGACACTGAAAATTCCGTCAATCCAAAAAATCAGTGCTGCTGAAATTTTCTCAGACGGCGGCAAGCCGAGCCTCGCGCGCGAAGCGCCAGTTCGGAGAGGTTTAAGATTGTGATCAACGTTGAAGACGGCATGAGCCGTAGCGCTAGCTACGGCGCACATGCCGCGCGACATAAACGCTGAAGATTTGAGCTCTACGTTTGAACGTAGAGTGTACCTTTCAACGTAGAGCTATGATGTTTGAAAGTTTATATCTCTGATCCGCGCGAACGCACGACTGCGAGAGCGCGCGCGGGTAAAGCCCGCGCGCTCGGCCGTCAACTGGCCGATGGCAGGAGGGTCAGGCTGTTTTGAGCCTCAGTTGACCTTGAACGCCACCCTGACGAATTGCTTTCTTCATCGCTGCGGGCGGTAGAACTGCGAATATCTCACCAATCCATTCGAGGCGGACATTCTCGATCGGCGCGGCGTTCCAAGAGGTGAGCGTGACGCTGTCTCCGTCGCCTCTCATAATCGTCTTGATGAAGCGCCGGCCGTTGCTTGTCCGGACTGCCGCCTCTTCGCCGTAAAAGGTCGTTAGCGGGCGTTTCTGTTCGCGAAAGACGACAATCGTTGCTCCGTCACGATAAAACGGCAGCATCGAATCGCCGCGAACCTTGAATGCAATTAGGTCGTCATCGAGATCGAAGGGAAGGGAGACCTGGTCCAGGCCCTCGGGCGGAACCTGCTCGAAGTCGGGCTCAACTTCCGCCCCCGCCCCAAGATATCCCATCAAGGGGACCTCGGTTCCAGCAGGTGCGCCGGACACAGCAGGCGGGCCGCTGAGGAGGTCTCCAGCTGTCACGTGAAGAGCTTCTGCAATGGCGTAAAGCGAGGTGTCGGTAAAACCCTGTTTCCCGGTCTCGATCTGGGAAATGGTCGCGGTTGCCACGCCAACGGCTTCCGCTAGTTGTTCCTGCGTCAACCCGCGATGTTTGCGCCATTGGCGAATGTAGTTTTCGCGCCGCGCCGGCTTGGCATTCGTGACCATCCACATTTTCTGCCGCAACGCGCGTGTCAGTACCATTCGCTCTCACTGAAAAATCAGCTTGACTGAAATTCAGTGTGAATGAAGTATGGGGTATGGAAAAGCTCCTCGAATATCTCAACGCTGAACGTGGGCGTCGGCTCGCATTGTCAGCCGCCCTCAACTGTTCGCCGTCTGCCATCTCTATGTGGAAGCAGGTTCCGGCAGAGCGTGTAGGAGAAGTCTCGCGGGCGACCGGCATTCCGCCTCACGATCTGAGGCCCGACATTTTTTCATCGACGCCCATCACGACGGGAGACGCGGCATGAGTGCGTCAGTCTCGGGCCAAGCCGCCCTGCGGGTTCTTCAGCATCGCATAGAGGTTGCGCAGAAGCTTCGCGACCTCAGCCTTCTCGTCTTCCATGGCCGCCAGCATTTCGGAATCAAGCCCGTGCTCTCGGATGATTTCGTCGCTCGCAAGGTCGGCTATCAAACCCGCGTTCTGGGTAGCGACGAATTCCATGGCGTCAAACCATTCAGAGGCGCGCTCGGGCTCACCGGGTCGAAAGCTGTCGATCAGGGCGCAAAGCATGGTTTGCACGGCGCGCGCAGTGCATCGCTCCTGCCAGATCAGGCGGTAAGCGACCGCCAGTTCAGTTTCGAGCGCGCCAACGCGCGCCTCGATGCTCTCCAGATCAGCCATGACGTTTCCCTCCGATTCTTCCGTTCGCACCGGGAGATTATCACGAGGGCCGCATCATGAGCTTTTCGGCGCGCCAGCTGTTCCCGCGCGCCCGCCGGCTGACCACCGGCATGGTGGCCCACGTGCATGTCGTGGGCCACCTCCTTTCATCCGTCTGCGCATCGCGTCTCTCCAGTTCCGTCGCTGGAATGGAGAATGGCGATGTTCGGTTCGGAAATCTCGGAATCGCGTTCGGAGAACTCCGAATTTTGTTCGGAGGCTTCGGAGCGGGGCGGGCGCATCATGTCTAGCGTAGCGCTCGCCCAACAACACAGCCGCGAGTTGGGCAAGATGCTCGCGCCGCACCAGGGATGGAAGGGGCAGGTGTCGGCCATCCACCGTGCAATCACGAGCCCGGAGTTTGAGTGGCGGCTCGAAACCTTGACGTGGAACCGTGTGAAGTCTTGGCTGTTCGCCGAAGCGCGGCGCGTCGATTACGAGGAAATGCGCGCGCTCAAAGAGTTGCGCGCGGGACAGGAGGCACGACGTGCCAGGCTTAAACTCGCCGCCACGGCCAACCTTCTGGCAGCGCATCTTGCCGCGGAAGGCGCGCCGCTGGATAGCCACCAAGTGCGTGCTCTCAGCCGCATCGCTGGCACTCTGGGTGTATCCGGAGTTGCCGAATGACCCGCTGGAAGGATCTGAGCCCAACGGAGAAGCGCTCCGCCGTCAAGGACGGGATTCTCGCCGGTAAGAGTTTTGGCGAAATAGCCTCTGAGCTCGGAGCGATATCGCGCTCCGCAATCGCCGGTGTCGTCAAGAAATTGCGGGACGAAGGCGAGCTTCCACCGCCGGCGCCAAGAGAAAAGACCGGGGCGGCCGGCGGCGCGATATCGCGCAAGAGCCGCGCAAAGTTGAGGGCGGGCGCTCGGTCCGCCGCCGCGCCCACAACGTCAAAGGTCAGACGGACGCGGCCTGAGATGATCGTCCTGCCGGCCAACGCGCCGCGGACAGCAATAGCCGCCATGGTCGACGCCTATATCGCCGTCAACGGCGTCCGGCGCTTCGAAAGAGGCGTCGCCGACGATCTCGAATATCTGCGCGGATACCTCGCCCGGCACGGCTTCGAGGTCTCCTACATCCAGCGCGGCAGATATCCCTATCTGGTTCGTGGCCGCAGCGGACGGCCTCAATCCTTCGATCGCCCCGGCCTGTTCGCCTTCGTGGACGAGCTTCGCCTGGCAGAAGGTCGTGAACCCTTCCTCCCAAGAAAGGACAACGCCGATGGCGCGCGTGCTTGAAGGCAGAAACCGTGCGACCGCCGACGAGGCGGCCAGCTTCGTCGATGAGTTCGACCGACTGGAACAGGAGCGGGAGCGCAAGCTCGACGAGCTCGACGCCGAGTTCAAGGCCAAGAAGCGGGACGTCAACGCCAAGATCAATGCCGATCAGAAGTCCATTCTGACGGATGCCAAGAAGGTCGGGGTGAAGAAGGGCGTCATCCGGGCGCTCGCCGATCCGCAGAAGCGCCGGCGCAAGGCGATGGAGCAGCTGGAGCGGGCCAACGAGCGCGCCGATGACGCGATCGAAGCGCTCGAGACCGAGGATCAGGACTTCGCGAGAGACATCCGGCAGGCCCTCGGCGAGGACTTCGCCGGTCTTCCGCTCGGGCAGGCGGCCGTGGAGCGAGAGGAGAAGCCGGAGAGCGGAATCGATCCGGTGGCAGCAGCTGCAGAGAAAGCATGGAAGGACGCCGAGCCGAAGAAGGGCAAGGCGGCCAAACACTGAAATTCCAGGCGAAAACCTCCGAGGACAACGGTGCGACTGCGCCGGGCACGAAACTCAAAGGCCCGGCCGACTGCATGGCGGGAGAGGTGAGTAGGGTTGTCGCTGACCGATGCAGCGACTGCAACGTCTGAGCAATGGACGCGACAGCTCGGAGAGACGGCACCTCAACGAGGATACTGAGATGCTCATCCTTGGACTTGATATCGCGACCAGCACGGGCGTGTGCTGGATGGACACCGCATTGCTACCATCGAAATGGCGCTGCCTCGCCATCGATGCCGAAGGCGAGTTTCAGGAAGACAAGACCGGCGACCTCGCGCTTTACCTGAAAACCGAGTTCGCGGGCATGCGACCCGACTTCGTCGCCATAGAAATGCCCCGCCGCGACGTGGCGGCCTATCCGAAGAACATCTTCGACCCGAAAACCGGCAAGACGAAACAGATATGGACGGTGAATCCCGATCAGCTGCTTCTTCCCGCGCTGGTGGCTGGCGCGACCGCGGCTTGCGATCTGGCTGGTATTCCATGGGGCCTGATCTCGTCGCGGACATGGCGCGCGGCCTACTATGGAAAGGGTTACAAGCCGTCGGGTGACGATTGGAAGGCCGCCGCCGTCGATGCCGCGACCTTTCAGGGCATCGTTCTGCCTCTCGAAAAGAAGGCCCAGCGGGACGCGGCGGAGGCGGTCGGGATCGCCTCATGCTGGATGAAGTGCACGCAGATCGCTGAACGCCATCAGAAGGTCTTCACGACACTGCGCCTCGGCGTCGGGAGGGTTGCCGCATGACTCCCCGGCCATCGAACGGCCGGATGCGGCCAAATCACTCTCTCGGCGCGGCGTTCTTCATCGGCGTGGTCATATCGGCCTTTGCCGTCATCGTCTTCATCACGCTCGGCGGCGCCCAGCCATGAACCTGATCGTCCATTCGCCTTCGGCCCGGGTAGCGATGCAGATCGGCATCGCGGCGACGATCTCGGGAGCCAATGTCGAACTTCAACCGACTGCGGCCGATCTCACATCCCGGCTTTACCGTGATGGCGACGCCATCGGTCTCTATTTCAGGGAAGGCTGGACCGATTCGGTGGAAACCGCGCGCGGGATGCGTGAAGCCGGCGTTCTCAACCTGCTGTTCTGTGTCGTTGATCAGCACGAGCGGGATGAAAGCGCTAAGGCGATGGCGCGCGCGCGCATTCTCAATGCCGGAGCGGACGACGTTCAGACCTGGCCGGTCGACCCGAAGGAGATCGCCAGCCGCCTCCACGCACTGAAGCGCAGGACGCGGGTGCCGGCGGATCACATGTTCATTCCCCCGGCCGCCATGTTCGATCCGGTCAACCAGAAGGTGATGGGGAACGGCCATGTCGTTCACCTGACGGCCAAGGAAAGTGCGCTGCTGGAAATCCTGGCATCCCGCTCGGGCGCCTGCCTCAGCAAGGCCGTGTGCATGTCCGCCATCTACGGTGGACGAGACGAGCCGGAACTGAAGATCATCGACGTTTTCCTCTGCAAGCTCCGCAAGAAGCTCAAGCCCGTTTGCGGCGAGCATGACCTGATTGAAACGGTCTGGGGACAGGGGCTGCGCTTCAGGGAATGGAGCGACGTCGCATGAGCGAGGATCGACCATTTCGCTGCGTGCTCGCCCAGTGCATCCGCGATGCCCGTCTCGGCAAGACGAGCTTCACGTGGAGCGCCATGGGGCCAGAGGGGCAAGAGGAGCTTCGTCGCGAAGCCGACAGGGCGATCCGGCTGCTTGAAATGCATGGTGTTCGTCTTGCCCGTGTCGGTGAGCCTGAGCCGGGTCAGCCGGTCCCGTCCGCACCGGTGATTTATCAGGACAAGATCGTCGGCCGGAACGCCGAGCGCCAGTTGCGGCGCGGTGCCGACGACAAGTGGGAGGTGACGAAGGTCGAAGTTGGCCAGACGACCGTGCAACTGACCTTCTCCCTGATGCAGGCCTACGAAATGGCCGGCCGGGCATTGCAGGGCGACCGCGCGGTCGCGAGCGCGCCCGGCATCCTCACGACACTCGCCGCCGCGCTCGAAATCCACCGCTGCCATGCGGTGGCGATGGAGCCGGCATGACCGGCCCGCTCGCAACCTTCGGGCAAGACTGGTCCGATCTCGTCGATGATCTGGCAGATCAGCAGGTCGCCTTGTTGCGACGCGTCGCCCGCGAACTTGATCACGACACTGCAGCCATGCGCGCTGTCGAAGGCGCGCGCGACTGGCGCGATCTCCAGAACACAGGTGACAGATATGCAGATCGCTAGCGCGGAAATCGAATTCCGCCATTTTCATTTCTTCTGCGGCCTCGGTGGCGGCAAGAAGGGCTTCAACAAGGGCTCCGCGCGCGTTGGCAACCTGCGCGCCCGCTTCCGGTGTATCGGCGGGATCGACAACGATCCGGCGGCGATCCGTGACTTCGATCGCGCCGGCCCTGGCAAGGGCACGGTGCTTGATCTCTTCAGTCGCGAGCAGTTCATCGCCTTTCACGGTCACGAGCCGCCAGCCGGATGGCGGCTGGCCGGCGTGGACGACGTTCGGCGCGCCGCGAACGGCGAGCGACCACACATCATCTTCCTGTCCGCGCCCTGCAAGGGGTTCTCCGGGCTTCTTCCAGAGAAGTCGAGCGCGTCGGCGAAATACCAGGCGCTTAATGGCCTGACGGTGCGCGGCGTCATGCTGATGCTCGAAGCATGGAGCGACGATCCGCCCGAACTGATCATCTTCGAAAACGTGCCGCGCATCATGAACCGTGGCCGTCATCTGCTGGACCAAATCGTCGCCTTGCTGCGCGCCGCCGGCTATGCGGTAGCCGAGACCACGCACGATTGCGGAGAGATCGGCGGGCTGGGGCAATCGCGCAAGCGCTTCCTGCTGGTTGCACGGCATGAGGCGAAGGTCCCGCCCTTCCTGTATGAGCCGGAGAAGCGCCGGTTGCGCGGCGTCGGAGAAATCCTTGAGCGGCTTCCCCTGCCGGGCGACGTGCGCGCTGGCCCGATGCATCGCATGCCGGCGCTGCAGTGGAAGACGTGGGTGCGTCTAGCATTCGTCGAAGCCGGATCGGACTGGCGCTCGCTGAACAAGCTTGCCATCGAGGATGGCGTGCTTCGGGATTTCGGCATCCTGCCGGAGGTGGAATGGCAGGGTGGCGTCTTGGGCGTCCGGCCATGGGATCAGCCCAGCGGCGTGGTGACCGGTCGCGGCTCGCCAACCACAGGTACCTTCGCCGTTGCCGACCCTCGCTTTGCTGCCGGTGGCAACGAATATTCGCAATACGGCGTGCGGCGCTGGTCCGAGCCGATGGGCGCCGTCATCAATGTGAAATCGCCCGGGCAGGGGACGTTCGCTGTCGCCGACCCGACCATTCCCGGCAAGCCGCGCTTCAACAACGTCTTCCGGATCGTGCCTTGGGGCGATGCTGCGCCGGCGGTGGCAGGTCCTGGCGGCCCCGCCGGCGGCCTAGCGGTCGCTGATCCGCGCCCAGCGCCTCGCGACGACTACAAGCAGACGAAGTACCGCGTTACCGGCTTCGCTGAAGCAGCGGGTACCGTGATTGCGGCGTCGACCACCGGAAACGGCGCTTTTGCAGTCGCAGACCCGAGGCCGGGCAAGCCCACCGAGGACCTGCAGGGCAACTGGCACATCACGCCTTTCGACGAACCCGCCCATGCTGTCGTGGGGAACCGGAAATCCGGCGCGAGCGCGGTCGCCGATCCTCGCCCGGTCAACGATCTGCGCAACGGTGCGCACGGCGTCCGTGCGTGGGATGAAACGAGCGGAACGGTTGCTGGCGAGAGCCTTCCGCCGAATGGTGCATTCTCTGTTGCGGACCCGCGTCCGGAAGCCTTTAAGGAAGGCCGCAAGCACTACGAAGGCGGTGGCCACTACGGTGTGCTGCCATGGGGTTCCCCGAGTAAAACGGTATACGCGTCGGGCAATCTCGACAATGGATACATGTCTGTTGCGGACCCGCGCGAGACCTCCGAGGAGCCGCTTTTCGAACTGCCGGCGCCGAATGACCGTCTCGTTGCCGTCATCCGCGCGCTCGACGGGACCTGGCACCGGCCCTTCACCACGCTCGAACTTGCCGCGCTGCAAAGCCTCGTCGATCCCGAAGACATCGCCGCAGGCTTTGCGCTCGACGGTCAATCCGATTCAGCGTGGCGCGAGCGTATCGGCAACGCGGTTCCGCCGGACGCGGCCGCCGCTATAGCCGACGTCATGGGAACAACCCTCCTGCTCGCCATGACCGGAGAGACGTTCATGCTCTCCACGCAGCCGATCTGGGTACAGCCCATCGCGATGGCGCTCGCGGTCGACCAGCGCGGGAACATCCCCTGGGAGGCGGCAGAATGATCACTCTTTCCGCAGCGAATGAAGCCGTGCGCAAGCTGGCGGCAGAGCTAGAGGCCGAAGAGCGTGCGATCGCCGAGGCGATTTCCGCGAAGGCGATCGGCGACGGAACGGGATACTGGAAGCGGGCGCACGCCCTGAGGGAGCGCCTCCGCGTAGCCGTGGCCTTGCGTGACGCGATCGAGGAGATGGCCGAGTGACCACCTATCTCGACTTCCTCCGCGCCAAGATGAAGGTCGCGCCAGCCACCGGCTTCGATGTCGACGACGCGGACATCAACCCCGACCTCGCTCCCCACTGCCGCGCCATCGTGAAATGGGCATTGCAGGGCGGCCGGCGCGGCATCTTCGCCGCCTTCGGACTGCACAAAACCTCGATCCAGCTCGAGCTTATGCGCCTGATCGGTAAGTTCATCGGTGGCCGTCGTCTGATCGTCCTGCCGCTGGGCGTCCGACATGAATTCTTCGATGAAGCGAAGGAGCGGTTCCGTGGCGATTTCGCAATCGAGCTACGGTTCGTCCGCCGCGACGACGAGGTGACCGACGACGATGTGATCCACATCGCCAACTATGAGAGCGTGCGAGACGGCAAGATCGATCCTCGCCAGTTCGTGGCGGCATCGCTCGATGAGGCTGCCATCCTTCGGGGCTATGGGACCAAGACCTATCAGACGTTCCTGCCGCTGTTCGAAGGCGTCCGCTTCAAGTTCGTGGCGACCGCCACGCCTTCGCCAAACCGGACCAAGGAACTGATCCACTATGCGGGCTTCCTCCAGGTCATGGACACCGGGCAGGCGCTGACGCGGTTCTTCCAGCGCAACAGCGAAAAGGCGAACGAGCTCACACTCTACGCTCACAAAGAGGACGAGTTCTGGCTGTGGGTGAACAGTTGGGCGGTCTTCCTTCAGTCTCCGGCCGACCTCGGCTTTTCAGATGACGGCTACGTCCTGCCGAAGATGACCGTGAACTGGCATGAGGTTCCGACCGATCATGGCGCGGCCGGCGTGGACCGGGATGGGCAGGGGCTGCTGATCAACGATCCCGGTGCCAGCGTCATTCACGCGGCGCGCGAGAAGCGGGTGAGCATGGACGCCCGCCTCCAATCCATGTCGGCCATCATCGCAGATTTCCACGCGCCCGGCCGCCAGGCGGTCGTCTGGTGTCACCTCAATGATGAACAGGATGCGTCAGAGACCGCGCTATCGCGCCTCGGCATCTCCTTCTCTTCCGTTCAGGGCAACCAGACGATCGAACAGCAGGACAAGCTCATTGATGCATGGAAGGCGAAGACGACCGATGCGTTCATCGCGAAGCCGGTCATGTTCGGCGCGGGCGTCAACCTGCAGCAGTGCCACAAGATGGTATTTCTCGGCATTGACGCCAAGTTCCACGACTTCATCCAGGCTGTGCACCGGATCGTGAGGTTCGGGCAGAAGCATGAATGCACGATCGATATCATCTATTCCGAAGCCGAGCGCGGCACTCGGCGCATCCTTGAAGAGAAGTGGGCCGAACACGACCGGATGATGGAGCGGATGACGGAGATCATCCGCAAATATGGTCTGGGCAGGCTGCCGCTGGAATCGGTGCTGAAGCGCTCGATCGGCGTGGAGCGCGAGGTCGAGCAGGGTGAATATTTCCGGATCGCGCATAATGATTGCGTCGATGAGGCGGGCAGGACCGAGACGAACAGCGTCGGACTGATCATCACCTCGATCCCCTTCTCGAACCACTACGAGTATACGGCCAGCTACAACGATTTCGGCCATACCGACGACAACGATCATTTCTGGCAGCAGATGGACTTTCTGACGCCGGAACTCTTCCGGGTCCTGAAGCCGGGCCGCATCTATGCCTGCCACGTCAAGGACCGCATCCTGTTCGGGAATGTCACGGGCGCCGGCCTGCCGACGGTCTCGCCCTTCCATGCCGAGACGATCTTCCACGGCATGAAACACGGCTTCGACTACTGCGGCATGATCACGATCGACACCGACGTGGTGACCGAGAACAACGGCAACTACCGGCTGGGCTACACGGAGATGCTGAAGGACGGCACGAAGATGGGCGTCGGATCGCCCGAATACGTGCTTCTCTTCCACAAGCCGCAGAGCGACCGGACAAAAGGCTACGCCGACGAGCGTGTGAGCAAGAACCGAGATGACTACAGCCTCGCGCGCTGGCAGCTTGACGCCCATGCGCACTGGCGCTCCAGCGGCAACAGGCTTCTGACCCGCGAAGAATGGTTGCAGATACCGCCGCGCGCCGTGCCGAAGGCCTTCCGCGCCTATAGCGACGCGACCGTCTACGATCATGAGGACGTTGTGGCGATCGGCGAGGCCCTTCAGTCGAAGGACCGGCTGCCGACCGAATACATGGCGCTGGCTCCGGTCTCGCACTCGCCATGGATATGGTCGGACGTGGTGCGGATGCTCACGCTCAATGGCAGCCAGTCTAGCCGGAACGTCGAGAAGCACATCTGCCCGCTGCAGTTCGACATCGTCGATCGGCTGATCGACCGATACTCAAATGAAGGAGATGTCGTTTACGACCCGTTCGGCGGGCTGATGACCGTCCCGTATCGAGCCATCATGAAAGGTCGCTACGGCATGGCGTCCGAGCTCAACGAAGTGTCGTTCAAAGATGGTGCGCACTATTGCCGCGAAGCCGAGGCCGGTCGCGACGTGCCGAGCTTCTTTGATCTACTGGCGGCACCATCGATCGAGCCGAGCATCGAGGATATCACTTCGGAGGCGGCGCAATGATGTCCAGTATCGCGTCCTACCTGATTTCGATCGCTGACCGTCGCCAGCCTGATATCTGCATTGGCGGCGAAGCTGATCCCTATATGCGACGCTGGTGGCTGATCCCGCGCAACCGTTGGTTCAACATCTACCTGCACCACTTCATGCGCTCTGACGATGATCGAGCCCTGCACGATCATCCATGGTGGAACGTCTCGATCCTGCTGGAAGGCAGCTACACCAAGCACACCATAGAGGCCGGCGGCGTCAACCGCCGCACGATCCGCACGGCCGGAGACTGGAAACCACGCACCGCCGCCAGCGCCCACCGCATAGAGCTGCATGCCGGCCCATGCTGGACGCTGTTCATCACCGGGCCGCGCATCCGGGAGTGGGGTTTTCATTGCCCGCAGGGCTGGCGGCATTGGCGCATCTTCACCGCCGGTCCGAATGGCGAAACAGTCGGTCGCGGCTGCGGCGAGAATGACGAGGTTCCGCGATGATCCTCGACATGAGCAAGCAACTGGCCGCCGTGAAGAAGGCAATCGAGACCGGCGACGACATGGGAGCGGCCATGGAACTGGCGGCGATCCATTCAGCCGGCATGGCGATGGAGCGCCGTCGCTGCCTCGACATCGTTGCCCGTAAGGCTCTGAACGCCGCCGCGGTGCGGGCCGAGATCGAGAGGCCAGTACGATGAATGAGGTCGATGCCCGTGCCGTTCCCGTTTATGGCGGCTACCATGGTGAGTTTCGGAAGGTGCACCGGGCCGGCTATGAGCAGGTCGCGGTCAACGGCGTTCCGCAGGTCTACCAGACGGAGGCCGAAGCCGAGATTGCCGCGTGGCGCGCCCTGAGATCTCATCTTTGCGGAGATATCGTTCGAAGCGGCGAGAAGATGAGCGCCGAAAGATCAAAGGCCGAGGCACTGTTTGGAAAGGTCTTCCCCGGCAAGGGACGCCGGCCGGTTGAGGTGGTGCGGCGGTGAGCGCAATGATCGACCTCCATGATCAACGGTTTGGCCGCCTCGTAGTTATTGCTCGGTCCCCGCGCCGGGCGAAAAGCAATGTGCTCTGGCTATGCCAATGTGACTGCGGGAACACGCATATCGTTGCCAGCCAACTCTTACGGCTGGGGAAAACCACCAGTTGCGGATGCCTGCGGGCGGAAGGCGTCGCCGAATATGCCACCCGTCACGGCATGAATAAGGCTCCGGAGCATCGAAGCTGGGTGGCGATGCGGCAACGGTGCCTGAATCCGAAGGATACAAGCTACTCCTACTATGGTGGCCGGGGTGTCACGATCTGCTCTCGCTGGCTGTATGGCGAAGATGGCCAACACCCATTTACCTGTTTCTTCGAAGACATGGGGCCAAAACCGTTCCCGGAAGCCACGCTTGACCGGGAAGACCCGGATGGGAACTACGAGCCATCGAACTGCCGATGGGCTAGCCGGCAAGAGCAGTCTGTCAATCAACGTCGCTTTCAGGAGGCTTCCGCCTCAGCATGAGCGACGATTTTCACGTCAGCATTGAGCCGGTTGCGCTCAAGGTATTGCCCGAGTTCCTTGGCGAGCCGAACAAGGCTCTGTCGTCGCCCGGGCGCGAATGGCGATGGGGGAAGAACGGCAGCATCGCCGTCGATTGCCAAAAGAACGTTTGGGCGGATCATGAGGATCAGACGGGCGGCGGCGTTCTCGACCTGCTCACCTCCTTTCGCGGCTACACCAAACACGAGGCCGTCGAGTGGTTGCAGGATGAGGGTTTCCTCGAGCGAAAGGAGCGCCCCAACGGAGCCGCCAACGGATCCTCGCCGCAGGGCAAGTTCGCTGGTTTCATGGACGATTGGCCCGTCGCCACCTTCGAATACTTCGATGATCATGGCCGCCTTGCCTACGAGGTCCTGAAGTTCGCCAAGACCGCGCCTCGCCGCTACATGCAGCGCCGCAAGCATCCGGCCGGGAAAGGCTGGGTATGGGGATTGCAGGGCGGCACCTACGGGCAGGTCAAGTCGGGCGACTGGTTCAAGGCGAAGGATGGCAAGCACTATCAGGCCGAAGAGACGTTCGATGACGCCGTGCGCTGGCTCTATCACCGCGACGAGGTCTTGAAGGCCAAGACCGACGGCGTCACCGTCTTCCTCTGCGAGGGCGAAAAGGACGTCGAGACGCTGCGCGGTTGGGGCTTCATCGCCACCACAAATGCAGGCGGCGCGAAATACTGGTCCGACGCCTTCGATGACGATCTCGCCGGCGCGGACGTTGTCATCCTTCCCGACAACGATGAACCCGGCCGATCCCGCGCGCAACTGCGCGGCGCCGGCCTGTTCGGGAGGGCGAGGTCGGTTCGCGTTCTCGACATCGCCGCTCATTGGGGCGATGCGCCAGAGAAGGCCGATATTACCGATTGGAAGGAGGCGACCGGCGCCGACGGCGAGAAGTTCCGCGATCTCGCCGGCAAGGCCAAGCCATGGCATCCTGAGCGAACGCGGGCCTTCGGCGCCTACTATCATGATGAGATCGACGGGCCAGGTCTCCAACTCGACTACGTCATCGACGGTTGGCTTTCGTCACGCGGCCGCTCCGTCATGGGCGGGCCATCAGGATCCGGCAAATCCTTCCTCGCGCTCCACGCGGCCTACTGCATCGCCCGCGGCGTCGATTTCTTCGGTTATCACGTCGAGCAGGGTGGCGTGATCTATCAGGCGGGCGAAGGCGGGCTTGGCATGAAGAAGCGGCAACGTGCCTATGTAAAGCACTTCGGCGTCGATGATGCGGCTTCCCTGCCTCTCGTCGTCTTGCCGGCCAAGGTCGACCTGTTCAGCCGGGACGGTGACATCGACAGGTTGATCGACGCCATCAAGCAGGCACGGCTGACCATGGCGGTGCCTCTGCGCGTCGTTTTCATCGACACGCTGGCAACCGCCACGATCGGCGCTGACGAAAACTCCGGCAAGGATATGGGCTTTGTGCTCGCCAACATCGCGCGCATCGAGGAAGAGTGCGGCGTCCACGTCTGTCTCGTCCATCACATGAACGCCGATGGCAAGAAGCTGCGGGGCCATACCTCGATCCATGCGAACGTCGACACGGTGATTCAGGTCACCGTCGATGATGCCACCAAGATAAGGACGGCGGTGCTGCGCAAGCAGAAGGATGACGAGGATGGTCTTGAGGTGCGCTTCTCGCTCGCATCTGTCGCCGTGGGGCTGAATGAGAAGACGGGCAAGGAAATCACATCGTGCATCGTGCTCACGGTCGACCAGAAGAAGCAACTCCAGGCGGAAAAGGAGAAGTACGGGTTTGACGTCCGGCCATCGGAGGTCAAATTCCTCGTGCCCCTTTTCAAGGCGATCGAAAAATACGGTGTCTTCGTGGCCACGGATAAGGACGGCCCGAAGGAAGCCGTGGGCAGGAGCGTCGTGAGGCTCGAATACTTTTTCGATGCCGCGGTCGAAATGGATGCGACAGAGGAAGACAAGCCCAAGGCCCGCGAACGCATCCGGAAGCACTTCGAGAACAACAACAAGTTCCTGCTGAAGGCTGGCATCATCGCCGTATCGCGGCCTTACGTGTGGTGGACCGGCCGTCCCATTCGCGGCTTCCCGGAGACCTTCCCGGAAGAGATGCGAAATCGGAAAAATCCCGGAAATTTCCCGGAAGAATCCCGGAAAAACCCGGAAGAGCCCATTTCGCCCGGCATGGCCGAAGTCCTCGCGGGCGAGGATTTGTTGCTGTGACCGACGTCCCCGAACACGTCCGCCGGATGTGCGAGGAATTCGGCGTCCGCGTCATCCCGAAGCATCGCTATCCGGGGCCAGGCGAGACCCGCGCTGTCGCCACGATCGATCGCATCTGGCGCAAGCACGGCGAGGATCATCTGCGTCTCGTGCTCACCACGTTGGTGGAAACGGCGAACAACAAGATCCTGCTGGACGAGGTGGGGCTCTGGATGGCCTCCGACATGGTGCGTAAGTGCCAGCCGATAATCAACGAACGGGCTGGCGAGTGGCTCGATCTCTGGGATGCGATGCCGGCCGGCGAACTGCAGTTCGTGTGCCAGGATCTGCGCGGCATAGTTTCGCAGCGAGCCGCGCTCGGTGGTATGATCTATGAACGCATTTACCGGCGCTTCGGCCCTTTCGCAGATCAGATGGAACTCTTCGATGACAGGAGGCGATCATGAACATCGGTGACATCGCCCTGCGGTTCATCCGCGCCGCCGAGGTCGAGAGAGCGAGCCGCGAACACGTCGGGCCTTCCCCGCTGCGCGCCCAGCAGTTGCCCTACGTCCACTCCTTCGCGGATAAGGCCGGGTGGCGGAAGGAGCCGGGCGACAAGCTTGAGCGCGGCGCCGACCCTCTTGCCGAGGAGCGCAAGGCGTTCTGGGAGCGCATGGGGATGATGCCGACGGCGGAAGAGCTCCGCGATCTCGACGGCCTTTATGACCTGCTGATGATGGTTGACAGGGACGAGGAGCGCCGGGCGCTTCTTGCATGGGCGAGGTCAAAGGTCGGCGGCAAGGCGTTTCGGCGGTGGTGTTTTCAGGTCGAGGGCATCCATCCGGAGACTGGTCGAAGGCGAAAAGATCGCGCTCTTACGCGAATTTCTGCACATCTCAACGGCAACACTGTGCAGAATTGCGCAAGCGATCCTGCAGCCATGTTGCAGTGCGGCCCTGTTTCCGGCGATGTTTCTGGCACGCTGGACGAAGACGCGGGCAGTCGAACCGGCCTCAATTCATGGATGGCAGACGGCGCCCTCGCGAGCGTGGTATCCGAAGCCGTCGATTTTTCATGGGCGCAGAAGCGGTGGCAGATGCGTCGCCGGCGGGAGGCTGAAAAGGCCAAAAAACAGGCCGCTGCGGAAACCTGTCAAGCAAAAAATTCCGGACAAAACCCGGAAATTTCCCGGACAAATGCCGGAAAAATGGCGACGGGGCCGATTCCTTCAAAAAGTCGTGCTACACGGAATCGACCCTCACGCGCGTAGACACTGACCTTGATCTGCTGAGCCACCCGGCCGGCGGGCCAAGAGCCCGCCCGGCCAAGCAGCGCGCGGCATCTCAAGGTAGAGCACTACATCAGCAAGAATCGAAGGCTCGCGCGATTCTGCTATCTCTTCCGCGATCTCGCGATCCACGGCGGCGTGAAGGAACCAGACCATAGACCGCGCCGATGTTCTCTCGCGTCGGTCTGTTCTCTTGCGTACCGGCCTCTGGAGTATTTCCGCCAGTCGAGCGCGAGGCCGGCCGTCACCATCATCGAATTGATTTCTCGTCCGTCGGCGCGCCAGCAGGTCGCGACCGGGCGCTGATATCGATCGTAGCTCGATATCGTGCATCGCGTCGGACGAGACGCAGAAAGGATTTCGTCCAGGGCTTTCGCTGCGACGGCACCACATCGGTACCTCGCCCCGGACTTGTCGTGACACACCTGCCAGCTCTCCGGTGCGTCGATCCCGTGAAGCCTGATACGCCGTCCGCCGATCTCGATCGTGTCGCCGTCAACGACAGACGCCCTGCCGGCGATCTCGTCGCCGAAAGCGGGCGATGTGAGCAGTAACAGGGCGGCGAGAGCAAATCGCATGGGAGCAAATTACCATGGCCTGTAGCGGATGCCAGAAGCGCCGAGAGGCCATCGTCAAGGTGGTGAAGAGTGTCGGCGCCGTCATGATCGGCAGAAAGATCGTTGACGGAAAGGTCGTCAGCGCGAAGTGAGTTTCTTGACCAGCACATGAAAAGCGCACCTGCAAGGAAGAAGACCGGCCGCCCGCCGGCGCTCGTCGCCGACCCCAAAACCCTCAAGACGATCGAAGGTCTCGGGAAGATTCAGGCGACCACGCGGGAGTGCGCCGCGGTCCTCTCCGTTTCGCACCAGACGTTCATCGCCTTCATGAACGCCCATCCGGCGGTCGGAGAGGCCTTGGAAAAGGGCAAGGAAGGCGGCAAGACCTCGCTGCGGCGCACGCAATTCGCACTTGCGAAGAAGAATGCGGCGATGGCGATCTTCCTCGGCAAGAATTACCTCGATCAGACCGACCGGCAGGATATCAGCCAGTCCGTCACGGTCGACGTGACGGTGACGGATGCAAGGTCGAAGCTTGAACGTCTCCTCCTTCGCCAGCATGGCGCCGGAGCAGATCAGGTCGGCGCTGGCAAGCCTCACTGACGACGAGTGCGAAAGCCTTCTGCGCGATTGGCGCTTCTTCGCCCGGCCGGAGCAGATCGCGCCTGAGGGTGACTGGCTCAACTGGCTGATCCTAGCCGGTCGTGGTTTCGGCAAGACCCGGACAGGCGCGGAGTGGACGCGGGAGCAGGTCAAGGCCGGGGCTTCCCGCATCGCCCTGATCGCGCCGACGGCGTCGGATGCCCGTGACGTCATGGTGGAAGGCGAGAGCGGTCTTCTGGCTGTCTGCTGGGCCGGCGACAAGGCCTATTCGGGCGATCCGATCGGGCGGCCGTCCTATGAGCCGTCGAAGCGCCGATTGACCTGGGCCAACGGAGCAGTCGCGACGCTCTTCTCTGCCGAAGAGCCGGAGCGTCTGCGCGGACCTCAGCATGAGGTAATGTGGTGCGACGAGCTCGCCGCATGGAAATACCTGCGCGAGACGTGGGACATGGCGCAATTCGGTCTCAGGCTGGGCAACCAGCCGAGGACCTGCATTACGACGACGCCGAAGCCGCTGCCGCTGGTGAAGGAGATCGCGAAGGACCCGCGCACGGTCATCACCCGGGGCTCGACCTTTGACAACGCGTCGAACCTGGCGCCGACCTTTCTCAAGACGATCAGGGAGAAATACGAAGGCACCCGCCTCGGTCGGCAGGAACTGAACGCCGAGATCCTTGACGATCTGCCGGGGGCGCTGTGGTCGCGCGACGCGATCGACAAGACCAGGCTGAGGCAGGTGCCTGATTTGCAGCGTATCGTGGTGGCGGTCGATCCGTCAGGCACGAAGGGTGAAAGCGACGATGGTGACGAGATTGGCATTGTCGTGGCAGGCAAGGGCGTTGACGGGCGCGGCTACATTCTCGCTGACCAGACTTGCAAGCTATCTCCCGACGGATGGGGGCGTCGAGCTGTCGCTGCATATCATGGAGGTTGGTCGCAGACGCCAGAGCGGTTTCGGGCCGACCGGCTTATCGCGGAGCGCAATTTCGGCGGGGCCATGGTCCAGCATGTCATCAAGACCATCGATCCGAAGGTCGCCTACAAGGAAGTCACAGCCAGTCGGGGCAAGGTAGCCCGGGCCGAGCCTGTGGCCGCCCTCTACGAACAGGGCAGGGTGAGCCATGTCGGTTCATTCCCCGAGCTTGAGGATCAGATGTGCCAAATCGATGCGTCTGGCTACATCGGTGAAGGCTCGCCAGACCGCGCCGATGCGCTGGTCTGGGCTTTGACCGAACTGCTGGTCGATGGGTCGAGCTATACGCTCGCGAACGTGGATAGGCTATGAGATTCTGGAGCAAAATATTTGGAGAGGGAGCCGCAAAGCCCCAAACCTTTATCCCAGATAACATCCACAGCTTAGCAGGGCTTGGCGACCCCCTACGGGACAAGGCTGCAGGCGTCTACTATGCCGCCCCGGTGCTGACCGATCTCGATCTGCTCAATGCCTATCGCGGCTCATGGCTGCCGCGAAAGATCGTGGACATTCCGGCGCTGGATTCGACACGGAAGTGGCGCGACTGGCAGGCCGAAGCCGATCAGATCGAGAAGATCGAGGAGGAGGAGAAGCGCCTTGGACTGAAGGCTAAGGTCTATGAGGCTCGGGTGAAGGCCCGTCTGTTCGGCGGCGCGGCGATCTACATCGCGACCGGCGACCGTGATCCGTCACAGGAATTGAAAGCGGAGCGCATCAAGACGGGCGGCATCAAGTTCCTGACGGTTCTGGCTCGACGCGGCCTCAATCCTGGCGAGATCGAAACTGATCCCGAATCGCCGCATTACGGCCAGCCGAAGGTTTACGTGCTGTCATCCGACACTCGGCAGGTCGACATTCATCCGTCGCGTCTTGTCCGCTTTGTCGGCGCGCCGTTCCCGGATGACGAAGTTCCGGACGCCCTGATGAATCGCGGATGGGGTGATAGCGTCCTGGCCTCTACTCTTGGGGCAATCAAGAACGCGGACGGCACGGCCGCCAACGTCGCGAGTCTCGTTTTTGAAGCTAAGATCGACGTCGTGAAGGTCCCGCAACTCATGGCGAGTCTGTCGAGCCCAGAGTATCGATCGCGGCTGTTTGATCGTTTCGCCCATGCGGCTTTCCGCAAAGGGAATCTCGGCACGCTGATCCTCGATATGGAGGAAGAGTATCAGCAGAAGTCGGCGACGTTCCAGACGTTGCCCGACGTCATGGACCGTTTCCTGCAGATCGTGGCCGGCGCGGCGGATATCCCGCTGACGCGGCTGCTGGGTACGTCTCCCGGCGGGCTGAACAGCACGGGTGAGGCCGATACCCGCAACTATTACGACAGGATCGCCTCGATGCAGTCCATCGAGATGACGCCCGCCATGCAGTTACTGGACGAGTGCCTGATCCGCTCCGCGCTTGGCTCCCGGCCGCCCGAGGTGCACTACATCTGGTCTTCGCTCTGGCAGATCAGCGACAAGGAGCGCTCCGAAATCGGTAAGGCCATCGCCGAGACGATCTCGACGCTCACGAACACCGGGCTGTATCCGCAGGAGGCGCTTGCGACGGCCGGCGCAACGGCGCTGACGGAGCAGTCGATCCTCCCGGGATTGGAAGGCGCGATCGAGGATGCTGGCGGTCTGCCGGATTATGATCTTGAGGCGGAGAAGGAAGCTGAGGCCGAAATGGCGCGGATCGAGGCGGCTGGGAAGAACAAGCCGGTCAAGCCGTGATCCGCTACGATCTCGCCACCATGGTGGAGCGCAGGAAAGGCACGACGGCGCTTCTCCCGCCCATCGAGGACAGCGTAGGCGCCAAGGCCAGCTACCTGAAGGCGCTGCGGGCCATGCTGAGGGCCGCCAACGCCTATGTTCGGGAGATCATGCTCCCGGAGATCGAGCGGGAGATGGCCGCGACGCTGATGCGGGATATCGGTGATGACGTCTTCGTCCGGTTCGCCGGGTTTGTCGCCAACCTCGCCTCTGCCGCCGAGCAGATGGTCGACCGCGTCCTTGGGTTGGAGGCGAAGCGGCACACCGAGACGTTCAAAGCCACGGCCAAGAAGGCGCTCGGCATCGATCTCAAGGCTGTTGTGAGGGAGGAAGACCTCGCCGGCTATCTGGAGACGGCAGCAACCCGGAATGTCGGGCTGATCCGGGGCCTTTCCGCCGATCTGGTCAAGCGCATTCAGGAGCGGGTCACAACGGCCCTGATCCAGGGCGAGACGGCGAAGGCTCTGCGCAAGACGCTGACCGAGGAGTTCGGTATTGCCGATCGGCGCGCGCAGCTGATCGCGCAAGACCAGATCGCGAAGCTGAACAGTGACATGAACAGGATCCGGCACGAACAGGCCGGCGTGACGTCCTACAAGTGGCTGACGAGCCGGGACGAAAGGGTCAGGCCGCGCCACAGGGAGCTTGAGGGCAAGGTCTACAAATACGGGGAGCCGACTGGCGCCGAGGGCGGTTTGCCGCCCGGCCAGCCGATCCGCTGCCGCTGCGTTGCTCGCGGTATTGTTCAGTTCTGATCTGGCAGGAAGCGCCTGAGATCGTCGGGTACGTCGATCTCGACGCTGTCGACCTTCGCCTTGTACGAGGCTGGCGCGCACCACTCGTAGATCAGGCCGAAGCGGTGCTCGGAAAGCTCGTCCTGCCGTTTCAGGTGGAGCTCGATGGCCTCGACCCTGAT
Organism: Rhizobiaceae bacterium; assembly: GCA_023953845.1. Lineage (NCBI taxonomy): Bacteria > Pseudomonadati > Pseudomonadota > Alphaproteobacteria > Hyphomicrobiales > Rhizobiaceae > Rhizobiaceae bacterium. Next base: position 854,889 of record JAMLJC010000002.1, read on the forward strand.
GGCGAGGTTGAGGATCAACTGCCGAAGCTCGCGAAACTGGTCATCGGTCATGGGTGATTTTTCGGTCCCGCTCGGCGCATGGAAGGGTCAGGCAGCATTCATCATCGGCGGTGGTCCGTCAATTGCCGCATTCGATTGCGGTCGATTGCAGGGCCGGGGCAGGGTGATCGCGGTCAACGATGCGGGCCTCTACAAGGCGCCATGGGCCGATATCCTGTTCTGGGCCGATCGGCGATGGCTGGACTGGAACGTCGACAAGCTCGGCCTGCACACCGGCCAATTGAAGATCACGCGGAAGAAGCCGCACATACCGACCGGCCATGACGTGAAGACGCTGGATTTCCTGCCGCGCAAGCTGTCGCACTGGCCCGAGGCGGTCGGTGGATGGTGCGGCGGATCGTCGGCGATCAACCTGGCGTATCTGCTCGGGGCAAACCCGATCATCCTTCTCGGCTTCGATATGCGGCCAGGGAACTGGCACGACAACCACAAGCTGCCGTGCCTGTCAAACCAGCACCGGGACAAGTTCATCCCGACGCTGGAGGCGATGGCACCCCAACTGGAAGAGCAGGGCGTGGCGGTGCTGAACACGAACGAGCGGTCGGCCCTTCGGTGCTTTCCGTTCGCCGATATCGAGGACCTTCTGAGCATGGACGATATCGCCCTTGTCGAGCGGGAGAAGTATCTCGCGATCTGGCAGCGGCCGGAATACCGCAGGGTGTCGCCGGGCATGCTGGAATGCGAGCGGGCGTTTGCCGTCTGCGATATGAAGCCGGTTCGCAGCCTGATCGATTTTGGCTCGGGGCCGTGCCGCGCAACCAAGTGGTTTGAGGAAAAGGGCCTCGACGTCCTCGCCATCGACTTCGCGCCGAACGCGCGGGAAACCGACGTTCCGTTCGTGGAAGCCTGTCTGTGGGATTTGCCCGCAGGAATCCCGCGCGCCGACTATGCCTTCTGTGCCGACGTGATGGAACATATCCCGCTGGCGAAGGTGCTGGACGTGCTGGCGAACATCGAAAGCCTGACGCGCAGGTCTGCCTATTTCCGCATCGCGACCCGTCCGGACAAGATGGGGCCGCGCTTTCTGAAACAGCCGCTGCACATGACCGTGAAGGACGCGGATTGGTGGCGCCGGCAGGTCGAGGCGCATTTCCCGCTGGTCGACGTGATCGAAAACACCGGTCGCGACGTGATCCTGTTGGCGAGGTCGTAGAGACAATCATGAAATTCACCGATGCAGTGAGCATCGCTGGCACCCGCCGGCGCGATGACGGCTACCTTGTCGCCGATGCGCGCGTGGCCCGTACCGGCGTCCAGCTTTATGCAGGCTATGAGGTCGGTAAGCCCGAAATGGCCGTGGTGCGCGTCTACCGGCCCGATGCCGAGGTGTTCAGCCGGGACACTCTGGCGAGCTTCGCGCATCGCCCGGTGACGAACGACCATCCGGCCGAGCCGGTGACGGCCGACAATTGGAAAGACCACGCCGTCGGCAACACGTCGGACGAAGTGGCCCGCGACGGTTCCATGATCCGCGTCCCGCTGATGGTGAGCGACGGAGCGACGATCAAGCTCATCGAGGATGGCAAGCGCGAACTGTCGGCCGGCTATACGTGCGATCTCGCCTTCGAGACCGGCCAGACGGCCTCCGGCGAGGCGTACGACGCCATTCAGAAGAACATCCGGGCGAATCACGTTGCCATCGTGCAGCGCGGCCGCGCCGGTTCCGAGGTCCGCATCGGCGACGATGCAGGCAAGTGGGGCGCGAGCCCTGTCACACCCCAGACAGCAGATGAAAGGACAAGCCAGATGGCTGATGCTCTGCGAAAAGTGCTGGTCGATGGGCTCCAGGTCGAGACGACCGACGCAGGCGCCCAGGCTATCGACAAGCTCCAGAAGGACTTGGCGTCATCCGCCGCCAAGATCGACACCCTGACCGCCGACCACGCCACGGCGCTCGCGGCCAAAGACGCCGAACTGGCGAAGGCGCACGCCGAACGCGATGCTGCCAACGCCAAGATTCTCGACGCCGCCGCGCTCGATAAGCTCGTGCAGGCTCGCGGCGACCTGATCGCCACCGCCAAGGCTATTGCGGCCGACGTGAAGACGGACGGCCTGTCCGACGCCGAAATCCGCAAGGCGGTCGTCGTCGCCAAGCTCGGCGATGCCGCTGTCAAGGACAAGGCGGAAGCCTACATCGACGCCCGCTTCGATATCCTCGCCGAGGATGCGGCGAAGAGTGTCGATCCCGTCCGTGCCGCCCTGCAGTCGCAGGATCGCGCACCCCTCACCAACGACAACGGCCAGGCCGCCTACGAAAAGCGCCTTTCCGATGCGTGGAAGCCGAAGAAGGAGGCCTAAGCAATGGCTGTTCAGACCACCTACAACGAGACGATCGATGCGGCCCGTGCCGGCATGATCGCCAATGAGGAGCCTGTCGTCCTCATCTCCCGCACCATCATCGACGCGGCCGGCGTCGGCTTCGGCAAGGTCGTGCAGGAGGCCGCCACCGACGGCTCGAAGGACGGCCAGTGCACCGCCGACATCGATACGGCGGACATGGATGCCTACAAGTTCCTCGGCATCACCGTCCGCGAACGTTCCGTCCGCCCCGAGACGCCCAACAAGTTCGCCCAGTACGAATCCGCTCGCATCATGCGGCGCGGCGTCATCTGGGTCGAAGTCGCTGGCGCGGTGAAGGCTGGCGAGGACGTCACCGTCACGCTCGCTTCCGGCGTTCTCGGCACGGCCGGGGTCGGCGCTGGTGTTGTCGCAATTCCGAATGCTCGCTGGGAAAGCTCCACCTCCGGGGCTGGCCTCGCGAAGCTTCGTCTGGGCTAAGGAGGCCTGATCCATGAACGTGAACGTCACCTTCGACGCCCAGGCTGCGCTCGGCTTCGTCCGCTCGCAGACCACGCACGTCGAAACGGCCGTCAACGAGACGGTCTACCCGGACATCCAGTATCCGACGCTCATCCCGGTCGACACGTCCGCGCACCCCTTCGCGCAGACCGTGACCTATTATTCGTCCGACAAGTTCGGCAAGGCGAACTGGATCAACGGCAATGCCGATGACATCCCGCTCGCTGGCACCGAACTGACCGAGTTCAAGACCAGCGTCTACACCGCCGCGATCGGCTACGGCTGGGGCTGGGAAGAGGTCAACGTCGCGATGATGTTGGGCCGCAATCTGCCCAACGACGACGCCATGGCGGCCCGCCGTGCCTACGAGGAGATGGTCGATCGCGTCATGCTCTACGGTGACGCAACGAAGGGCTTCAAAGGCCTAATCGACTATACCGGCGTCAGCGCGGCCAGCCTGACCAACGGCGACTGGACTGGGACGGGCGCTACCGAGGATGACATCCTTCAGGACGTGAACGACCTCATCATGGGTACAGCCACGGACACGGCCTATACGTCCATGGCGGACACGCTGCTCATGTCGCACACGCGCCTGAACTTGCTGGCGACCACGCGGCTGGGCGATACGCAGAGCACCCTTCTGGAGTTCCTGCGCCGCAACAACACCTATACCGCGACCACGGGCCAGCCGCTGACGATCCGTGCCATGCGCGGCCTTGCCACGGCTGGCGCCGGCAACACGCAGCGCATCATCGCCTATCGCCGCGATCCGCAGGTGCTGAAGGCTCACATCCCGATGCCTCACAGGTTCCTACCGGTCTATCAGGACGGCCCGCTGCACTGGGTCGTTCCCGGCGTCTTCCGTCTCGGCGGGTTGGACATTCGCCGCCCGAAGGAAGTCCGCTACGGCGACGGAGCGTGACCCATGGCGAAGGTCGTCAACCACCATCACTCGGCGCTCGGCCTGCCTCTGGGCGGGCCGGTGCTGCCTTCCGGCGTGGAGACTGAGGTCAAGCGCTGGAACATCATCAAGGGCCATGCCGTGGTCAAGGCGTGGCTTCAGGCGAGAGTTATCGAGGAAGTAGGCTCCGATGAGCCTGCTCAGCCCGAGCCCGCTCCTGGGCCTTCCCCTGAGCCCTTAGACGATGAGCTTACCGCTCTGCGCTCCGAATATCAGGAGAAGGTGGGCAAGCGCGCCTATCACGGTTGGAACGTGGAGGCGCTGAAGGCGAAGATCGCCGAGGCGAACGACGCGGCGGCCGAAGACGCCACGGAGTTGCCATGACCTATGTTCCGCCGACCGCCGCCGATCTGAAGGCGAGGTTTCCCGAGTTCACGGCGGTCAGCAACACGCTGATAGACCTGATCCTTGCGGAGGCTATCCCGCAGGTTGGCGAAAGCTGGCTTGAGCGTGACCGCAGGCCGGCCACGCTCTACCTCGCGGCTCATTTGCTGGCGATGGAGGGCGAGCCGGGGAGAACGTTGCGCGGGGCGTCGGGCGCAACGGCTGGTACGGGGCCGGTGAAGCGCTTCAAGGTCGGAGATGTCGAGACGGAGTTTGCCGGCAACGGCACATCGGCAGGCGGCGGCGCATCGTCATTCGCCTCGACTGAGTACGGCCTCCGGTTCCTCGATCTGATGCGGCGCAACTTCCCCGCCGTCGCGGTGGTGTGATGGGCGTCACGATCAAGGTTGTCCGCAAGGGCGATGGCGCGGGCTTTCTCTCGCGTATCGTGCGCGCCATTCGCGGCCCGAAGAAGGTCAAGGTGGGATATCCCGGCAGTGCTGGCGGGGACGTGGTGATGAAGGCGTTCTATAACGAATTCGGCACGAAGGGTTCGGGGAAGGGCTTCAAAACGCCTCGCGGTGGCGGCTTCGGAGGGCCAATCCCCGAACGCCCGTTCATGCGGCTCGCGATGAAGAAGGGCCAGCCGGAATTTCGGCGTGTCGCCATTGGAGCCGCGAAAGAGATCATCGCCGGCCGTTTGGATATGCGAGGAGCGCTCGCCAAACTCGGAACAGAAGGCGTTGAGCAGGTCAAGGATTCTATTTCCGATCTTTCGAGCCCGCCAAACAGTCCAGTTACCGTTGCGATCAAGGGATCGAACAAGCCGCTGATCGACACTTCCGACATGCGCAATCGCACGCAATGGGAAATCGATCGATGAACGCTGCTCTGGCGATCGACTTCTACGCGAAGGACTATTCGCGCCTGCGAACTGGTGCCGGCAATTACGTTGACGGCCGCTGGATCGACGGTTCTCCGACCTCTGCGACGATCAGAGCTGCGGTGTTCTCGCCATCTGGCAGAGACCTTTACGATCTGCCGGAAGGCCAGAGAGAGCGCATCGTCTGGACGATCTGGAGCCGGGAAGAGCTTCGCACCGCCGACGAGGATGCGCAGACAGTGGCGGACGCGATCCAGATACAGGGCCGCTGGTTCCGCGTGTTCAAGGTCTGGCCCCGTATCGAGGGCGACTACCACAAGGCCCTGCTGGAGCGCGACGTTGAGAGAAACCGATCTGTTTCAAGCACTCCGGCCGTGGTTGATGGAGGCGACTGGCATTGAGGTGATCGAGGCGCATCCGAGCGCGCCTCGCCCGCCCGGTGAATACGTCATGGTCAACCTCATAGCTGGCACGGCGCTCGGTCATGCCGTTGCCTATGCCTACGAGGAAGAAGCCGAAGAAGAGACGGACGGGGTCAAGAACCTCTATCAGGTTCCGGTCCTTCCCTTCGAATGGCTCTATTCGATCCACGTCTACGCCGCTGACCCTCTGGATCGCGCCCGCCGCGCGGTGACTTGGGCGTCTGGTGACGCCGGCGCATTCCGCCTCTGGCCTTTGCTGGTTCAGCCGATCCGCGACATCCGCCGCGTGCCGGAACTCGTCGACGGCAAATGGGAGGGCCGGGCGCAATTCGACATGGCCATCAGAGGCTATGTCTCTCGCGGCGTCATCACTGACGGCGCCGGCACTGAAATCGAGATCGGCCGCATCCCGGTCGATGAGGTCTTGGAAGGCACCGTCACCCTGGGGCCGACCACCAACCCCGATCTTGTGTCGGGTGACTACGCCAAACCAACAGGAGATTGAACATGGCTGTTCTACCGATCAGCCGCGCGGTCGAGGTGACGGTCACGCGGCAGGACAATTTCCCGACGATCCAGGGCTTCGGCACGCCCTTGATCGTCACCGACGAGACGACAGGGCCGGTGAACGATAACGTTCGGACCAAGGTCTATTCAACCATGGAAGAAGTGGCGGCTGATTGGGACGCCTCTGATGAGGCGTACAAGGTCGCGGCGACGATGTTCGCGCAGAATCCGCGGCCGCTGCAGATCAAGATCGGCTTCCGTGAGAACGAGACAGGTTCCGACATCTCCGACGAGCTCGACGCCATCGTCGCATTCGACAACAACTGGTACCAGCTGGTGTTCACGAACAGCATCAGGGGTGTCGACACCGACGAAGACGCCGCGATCGTCTGGACCGAGAGCAAGAACAAGATCCTGTTCCTCGGCACCACGGACGTCTTGCTGAAGACGCTGTCGGACACGACCAATGTCGCGGCGCGCAACAAGCTCGAATACGACCGCACTGCCGTGTTCTTCAACGCCGCGGCCGGCGACTACCTCGAGGCAGCCGTTGCCGCCTTTACCGCGACCCGCAACTTCGACCGGCCGGCATCGGCCTACACGTCGAAGTTCAAGCGCATGCGCGGGGTTGACCTGCTGAACGAGGCTTCCGGGCCGGTGCAGATCATCACCGGCTTCGTTCCGGCGCTCGGCCTCGATGCGACTGCTGGCCACCTGGCCAACGTCTTCGTGAATATCGGCGGCGCGCCGGTGCTGGTCGAAGGCAATGTCCTGTCGAAGGCGTTTATTGACGAAATCCACGCCTCCGACTGGTTGATTGCCCGCACCCAGGAAGAATTGCTTGGCATCCTCAACACCAATGACCGCGTGCCGATGACGGATCCGGGCGTCCAGATCCTCGCCTCGGGTGTCGAGGCAGTCATGAACCGAGCCGTGACGGCCGGCCTGATCGCCGAAGACTTCGATGACGAAGGCAATCTCGTCCCTGCCTACGAGATCACTCCGACGCGCGTTCGCAGCATCTCTGCCGCCCAGCGCCGCAACCGAATTGCGCCTCCGATCTCTGGCGTCTTCCGATACGCCGGTGCCTGCCACTACGCTTCGGTGGCGTTTACGATGACTTTTTAAAAATCTTCGTAAAATCAGTCACTTGGACTTTGGGCGACGATTGTATGCCTGTTGGCTTTTCGTCGCCCATCGGCAGTTCCAAGGAGCATATGGACCGTCATTATCCGGGTGTCGGTCGATAGAGTATTCGTCAGATGGGCGAGGCCCCATGTCTTGGTAGAAAGCCTCGAAACTGTCACGCCATTCATCACAGACATAGATGCCGCGGCCGCCGTAGTAGGGGTACTCTCGACATGTGTCGTTGTAGCATCGCTGTCTCATGCTGCACCAAGCGTACCATTCGGGTGATTTGGTCATGCCGTGGGTGCGATTGTTGAGCGGGCGGGTTTCTGCCTGCAGGCAGCCGCAGGAGGATGTGAGCCCTCTGGTGAGCGCCGGTCCAGCCACCACGGCCTTGTTGCCGCAGTCGCATCGGCAGTGCCAATCATAGGGAAGGCCGGCGCGCTGTTGAGGCTCCAGGGCAGTTAGCCGTCCGAACCTCATGCCGCGTAGGTCACGAAAACGGCGGTCGGCAAGCTGTTCGTTCTTGAGACACCCACAAGAAAGGCTCTTGCCGGCAGTGAGGCTGTTCTTGGCGACGGCTTTCTCAGTGCCGCAGTCGCAAACGCAGTTCCAATAGTGATGAGGCCCGCGAGGCCCGGCGTAGCTGACAACTCTCCACCGGGTGAACCGCCGCCCGGTCAAGTCTTGGAATCGGTGGTGAGTAGGAATAGGGAAGGATGCAGCCATTTCTGACCTCTGAACAGGTTGGCGTGGTTAGGGCCGGGCAGCGCTGCGAACGCTGTTTCGGCCCGTCCTTTCTAGCACAAATCGCTCGTTGAACGAAGGAAAACGACCTTTCCCAAGGTCGGCGCGCCCTTGTCTTGAAAGGAAAAAGGAATGTCCAACACCGCACTCACGATGTACAGCTACCTCAACGTCAAGGCGACGTTGAACGGCAACGACATCACCGGCCTCTGGGAAGGCGACGACGCGATCGAGATCGAGGAGCGCAGCCAGGTCGCCAACGATCTGGTTGGCGCCGACGGCGCCGCGATCGTGTCGGTCACGGCGGACCAGTCCGTCTACATTCGCATCCGGCTCCAGCCGAACAGTCCCATCCACCGCTACCTCGACCAGAAGTACCGGACGCTGAAGACTGGCCAGCTCGACCCGATGGCGTTCTCGGTGCGCGACACCGGCAACGGCGAGGGCGGATCGTCCTCGCAGGTCGTGATCCGGGGCATGGCGACGAAAAGCTTCGGCGTGAATGCTGCCGTGCGCGAGTGGGAGCTCTACGCGCAGGGCTGGATCTGGGATAGCCGCAGCTACGCCTAGCGCGGCTTGATCGACAGCAGTTCGGTGTTTTCGGCGGTCACAACGCAGTAGGCGACGTAGGGGACTTCATTTCCCAACGCGTTCTTCGCCTCGAACGACAGTGCGACGTTGATGCCGAACTGCTTCCGGTCGGCGACCGAGTTCAGCCACGAGACGTCCATTGTGGACGGGAAGTTGAGTTGCGGCTTTGCCAATGCTTCACACGATGTGAACGCATCGATGTCGGTGATTTTGGCGAGGCTCTCCGAAAGCGCCGTCGGCTGTGGGGCGGAACTCTGGGTTTCGGCTTCGGTGTAGTAGAAGCGTTCGCCGTTCAGGCAGTCGACAAATACGGAGAACTTCTCTTTCGGAACGCTGCGGTCGAAGGAGAAGCCGCTCAGGGAAACTTCGTCGCACTTTTCAGCGGACGCGGTGATGTTCACGGCTTCTTCTGTAGCCTTGTTGATGCGGTCTATCCACTCCTGTCCCCATTGCCGGAACAGTTCTGGGGCATCCTGCTTGGTGATCGGGAAGAAAGCGCCGTCGCGAATGGGCGCGCGGTGGTCTGCCTTCGGCTCGTTCACCGGAGGCGCTTCAACGTCAACGATCTGCCGATTATCGGCGACGCTCGCTTCGTTGGCTGGCTCCACGGTGACGGTTTGTTCAGGCGGCACTGAAGCCGCGGATTCGGCCTTTTTCTTTTCGCCGAAGATGGAGCCGAGAATCAGCAGGCCGGTGAGGACCGCGGCGACCAAGGCGAACTTGTTCACCTTTACCTTCTCGCCCTGACCGGGCTGCAACTGCTTGGCCATAGGCCACCCCTCAACTCTTCGGCTTCGAAAGGTACTTGTAATGCCCGAAAAAAAGATCGGAACGCGAACCTATCGCGCAGAGAAGATGCCAGCGACCACGGCGACGCGCAACCTGATCAGGCTGACGAAGATCGTCGGCCCCGGTATGACGGACCTCGCCAAGACCATCGCCGCCGCTGACGACGCCACGCGCGGGCATGCCGCGTTGGCCGCAATCGCCGACATCCTCCAGAGTTCGACGGCCGACGAACTCACCGCGTTCCTGGTTGAGATGGCGGAACTCGCGCAGGTCAAGGAAAACGGCGGCTCCTACGAAGGGGTCATCTACGACATGCACTTCGCCAACGATCTCCTTGAGGCGTTTCAGGTCGTGGCCTTCGTGCTTCAGGTGAACTACCGCGATTTTTTCGGCGCGAAGCTGGGCAGCGTCTTGAAGGCCAGTCAGGCGGCCTGAGCCCAGCCGAGATCAGACGCGTCGCGCCGAACATTGCGAGCGACATGTATCTCTGGCGACCCTGCATGGCCGAGCCGCCGCTTTGCACGATGATGGAACTCAAGACCGCTCTGACGATCGATGATCTGGCGGACCTCCATGAGGCGCTGGACCTCAAGGAAGCGTTCCACGAGCGCTCGCGGCGCGAAGCCGAACGGAAGAACAAGCGATGATTATTCTTGAGTTGATCGCGATACTCGGATTCGACCTGCATTCCGAGCAGCAACTTCAGTCAATGCAATCTTCCGGCTCCACAGTCCCAGAAACACCTCCTCACGAGTTTTGGGAGATCGAGGATCGGGCTTATCAGGAGTTGGGAGAGTGGATTGACGGGCGTATAGCCGCTCGAGAAACAGTTCTGCGTTAAACGACGGCATTTCTAGGATCAGGTGCTCGAGTAGTTCCTGAAGGAAAAGGTCGTTCACGCGCTCGTGGGTAGCGAGCGCTTCTGCAAATGCGCGTTTGTCCAAGACTTCCTCCCGTTTCCATTCATTGAACCAGCGCGCCGTTCAGGAGTCGATCCTTGATCATTGAAGAACTGATCGCGCTACTCGGCTTCGATCTGGAAGGCGAGGGCGATCTCAAGCGCTTCGCCGACGGCCTGCAGAGTGCCGAGAAGAACGCTCAGCGAGCCGCCAAGTCCATTGGCATACTTGGTGTCGCCGTCGGTTCCTTCATCGGGTCTATGGCTGCGCAGGCGGTCACCAGACTGACCAGCACGATCGGCTCACTGCCTGGAGACGTCACCAAGACCGGCGCGACCTTTGAAAATCTTGGCATCCGCCTCGAAACGCTGGAAGGCTCCGCGGACAAGGCCAAAGAGGCGTTGGCATGGGTGCAGCAGTTTGCGAAGGATACGCCGCTCGGCCTGGCTGACACGGCGGATGCCTACGCTCAGCTGAAAAACTATGGCATCGATCCGACCAACGGCTCGCTGATGGCGCTGACCGATGCGATGGCCGCGTCGGGCAAGGGCACGCAGCAGCTTGGTCGGTTGTCGCTCGCGCTCGGTCAGGCGTGGGTGAAGCAGAAGCTGCAAGGCGGTGAAATCCTTCAGCTTACCGAGGCGGGTATCCCGGTATGGGACATGCTCGCCACGGCGACCGGAAAGAATGTCACCGAGCTACAAAAACTGTCTCAGGCCGGAAAGCTTGGTCGGACTGAAATCCAGCTTCTGATCAACGAGATCGGAAGGAAGTATGCCGGCGCGTCCGAGAAGATGGCGCGCACCTATGACGGCCTGATCGACAAACTTGGCGATGCCTACCAGCAGTTCCAGTTGATGATTTCGGACGCCGGATGGTTCGATTTCGTCAAGAAGAACCTGGATGAGCTTGAGCAGAAATTCAGCGACTTCCTTGAGACGAAGGAGGCCAAGGAGTGGGCGCGTACCATATCCAACGTCATGGTCGGCGCAGCCCAGGCGGCGATGCGGCTTGGCCGGGCCGTCCTTCGTGTTGGCGGGTGGATCGGAAAGGGCTTTGACGCGATAGGTCAAGCCATCGGCGATG
>JAMLJC010000003.1 GCA_023953845.1 Rhizobiaceae bacterium
CTCGACACGATCGCCGAGACCTACAAGAAGCTGCGCAAGCTGCAGGACCAGCAGGTGGAAGCCCGCCTGCAGGCGACCGGCACGCTCTCGCCCGCCCAGGAGCGCCGCTACAAGGAACTCAAGGACGAGCTGATCACCGCCGTCAAGTCGCTGTCGCTCAACCAGAACCGCGTCGACAGCCTCGTCGAGCAGCTCTACGACATCAACAAGCGCCTCGTGCAGAACGAGGGCCGCCTCTTGCGCCTTGCCGAGAGCTACGGCGTCAAGCGCGACTCGTTCCTCGAACAGTATAACGGCGCGGAGCTCGACCCGAACTGGATGAAGTCGATCGCCAACCTTGCGGCCCGCGGCTGGAAGGAATTCGCCAAGAGCGAGAACACGACGATCCGCGACATCCGCCAGGAGATCCAGAATCTCGCCACCGAGACCGGCATCTCCATCTCGGAATTCCGCCGCATCGTGCACATGGTGCAGAAGGGCGAGCGCGAGGCGCGCATCGCCAAGAAGGAGATGGTGGAAGCCAACCTCCGTCTCGTGATCTCGATCGCCAAGAAGTACACGAACCGCGGCCTGCAGTTCCTGGATCTCATCCAGGAAGGCAATATCGGCCTGATGAAGGCGGTGGACAAGTTCGAGTATCGCCGCGGCTACAAGTTCTCGACCTACGCGACGTGGTGGATCCGCCAGGCGATCACCCGCTCGATCGCCGACCAGGCCCGCACGATCCGCATTCCGGTGCACATGATCGAGACGATCAACAAGATCGTGCGCACCTCGCGCCAGATGCTGCACGAGATCGGCCGCGAGCCGACGCCGGAAGAGCTTGCCGAAAAGCTCGCCATGCCGCTTGAAAAGGTGCGCAAGGTGCTGAAGATCGCCAAGGAGCCGATCTCGCTCGAAACGCCCGTGGGCGACGAGGAAGACAGCCACCTCGGCGATTTCATCGAGGACAAGAACGCGCTGCTGCCGATCGACGCCGCCATCCAGGCGAACCTGCGCGAGACGACGACCCGCGTGCTGGCCTCGCTGACGCCGCGCGAGGAACGCGTGCTGCGCATGCGCTTCGGCATCGGCATGAACACCGACCATACGCTCGAAGAGGTCGGCCAGCAGTTCTCGGTGACGCGCGAACGTATCCGCCAGATCGAGGCGAAGGCGCTGCGCAAGCTGAAGCACCCGAGCCGCTCGCGCAAGCTGCGCTCGTTCCTCGACAGCTGAGGCGACGGTGAGATGAAACGAGCCCTGTGACCGAGAGGTCGCGGGGCTTTTTTGTTTATGGAATCAGGGCACACACCTCTCCTCCGTCATCCTCGGGCTTGACCCGAGGATCCCCACGTCCCGCGGCATAGCTTGAGTTCGTAGCATGGATCCTCGGGTCAAGCCCGAGGATGACGGAGGAGAGATGGCAGTGCTACAAGACAGCTCGGAGAAGAGGGGCGGCCCACAACTCATCTAGAACCATTATCCGACGCTGAAGCGATTTCGCTTCGGCTGGAACTGTTCTAGGAACTCCTCGTCGGATCACCGATCTCGGCGTTCAAGTGCACCGCCTCGCTCGCAAGCCGTTCGGCGACCGCCGCATCCACAGGATCTCCCTCGACGTAGACCATCGTCGCCAGCTCGTATTTGCCGCCGGGTTTCAGCCGCGGCTCGATCTCGCGCAGCCGCTTGCCGCGCCAGAAGCCGAAGAGCACGCGGGCCGCCTCGGCGCGGATCAACAGCACCGGGCCGTTGGAAAAGCACACGATGTGACCCCACTTGATGCGCTCCTCCAGCGCTCCTGCGGCAAGGACGGCGGCGCGCAGCCTCTCGACGGTCTCGCGTCGCCAGCCGTCGAGGGCCACGACATAGGCATCCGGGCTGTCCGCCGGTTTTTCCTTGCGCATTCTGCTCTCCTCCCGAAACCGCCGGAGCTTACCGCGAACGGCCGGCAAGGGCGACGGTCTTGGCCTGTGGATGCGGGGGCTTTTGCCGAACACGAGCCGGCGTGCGGATTGCCTCGCTCCCGCCGCCGTGCAAGGCTTGCCCGTGCAAGGTGAATGGAACGACGGAAGGGTAGTCATGCGGGATCGGCTCTGGCGCTTCGTCCTCTCCTTCTCCGCCACCGGGCTGATCCTGGGTACGCTGTGTTTTGCCGCCTCGCTGACGCCGAGCCTCCTGCCGCGCACCTATGTCACGCAGGGCGTGCTTTCGGGCGTCGCCATGGCCTGCGGCTACGGGCTCGGCGTGGCGCTTGCCGCGCTGTGGTTCTGGCTCGAGCTGCCGGAGCCGAAGGACCGGGTCCGTCTCTGGCTTGCCGCGGGCGCGGGGGGCCTTTGCGGCGTCGTGGCGCTGGTCTTCCTCTGGCGCACGGCGGAGTGGCAGAACTCCATCCGCACGCTGATGCACCTGCCGCCGATCGAGACGGCGCATCCCTTCTATGTCGGGCTCATCGCGCTCGCCGTCTTTCTCGTGCTCTTCGGCCTCGGGCGGCTCTTCGCCTTTCTCGCCCGGCTGTTCGCGAGGACCTCGCGCCGGGCGGCGCCGCGGCGGCTCTCCTCCGTCATCGGCACGGCGCTGGCCGCGACGCTATTCTGGACGCTGGCCGACGGCATTCTGGTGCGCTTCGTGCTGCACACGGCCGATTCCTCCTTCCGCCGGCTCGACCAGGTGATCGAGCCGGACACGGCCGAACCTTCCGATCTCAGAAAATCCGGCAGCACCGCCTCGCTGGTGCGCTGGGACGAGCTTGGCCGCATGGGCCGCTCCTTCGTGGCGAGCGGACCGACGGGAGAGGACATCGCCGCCTTCACGGGCAGGCCGGCGATGGAGCCTCTGCGCGTCTATGCCGGCCTCAACGCCGCCGAGACGCCGGAGGCGCGGGCAAAGGTCGCGCTCGACGAGCTGATCCGTGTCGGCGGCTTCGAGCGCGCGACGCTCGTCATCGTCATGCCGACCGGCACCGGCTGGATCGATCCGGAGGGCATCGACACGGTCGAGTACCTGCACCATGGCGACATCGCCAGCGTCGCCATCCAGTATTCCTATCTCGCCAGCTGGCTTTCGCTGCTCGCCGAGCCGGATTACGGCGCCGAGGCCGCGCGGGCGCTCTTCCGCGCGGTCTACGGCCACTGGACGAGCCTGCCGAAGGACAAGAGACCAAAGCTCTATCTCTACGGCCTCAGCCTCGGCGCGCTGTCGTCGGAACAGTCGGCCGAACTCTTCGAGGTGATCGGCGATCCCTACCAGGGGGCGCTGTGGGCCGGCCCGCCGTTTCCGAGCCGCATCTGGCGCAAGATGACGGCGGACCGCAATCCCGGCACGCCCGCCTGGCTGCCGCGCTTCCGTGACGGTTCCTATGTGCGCTTCACCAGCCAGAAGAACGTGCTGCCTGCGGTGGGCGACCATTGGGGGCCGATGCGCATCGTCTACCTGCAGTATGCCAGCGACCCGATCACCTTCTACGATCCCTATGCCTTCTACCGGCAGCCGGCCTGGATGGCCGTGCCGCGCGGGCCGGATGTCTCGCCGGATTTCGAATGGTATCCGGTCGTCACCTTCCTGCAATTGACGCTCGACATGGCCATGGCGACCACGACGCCGATGGGGCTCGGCCATGTCTATGCCGGCGAGCATTATGTCGATCCGTGGATCGCCGTGACGGACGTGACGGACTGGAGTGCGGCGGACATCGCGAGACTCAAGGAGAGGTTCCGCGCGGGGCGATGATCAGCCCTTGACGGCGACGATGAAGAGCCGCGGGAAGCGCAGCAGCCGGCGCCCGTCGGCCATCGGCGGGTAGGCATTCGCGATCCGGTTCTCGTAGTCCGCGAGGAAGGCGTCGTGCTCTCCGGCCGGCAGGCGGTCGAGATAGGGACGCAGGCCCGTCGCCTTCACCCAGTCGACGATGGCGGCCGCATCCGCCATGGGATGGTTGTAGACGGTGTGCCAGACATCGACGCGGGCGGCCTTCGGGCCGAGCGCGTCGAAACAGGCGGCCGGATCAGGCATCGGACCGCGCCGTGGCGTGCCCTCGGCAAGAGCGCCCCGCCAGGGGCCGGCAAGAGCGCTTTCCTCCATCAGGAGATGGGAGGGTTCGTTGCGGTTGTCCGGCATCTGCACGGCCAGCACGCCGCCGGGCCGCAAGCCCTCCACCAGCCGCGCCATCAGCGCCACCGGATCGGGCAGCCACTGGAAGGCGGCATTGGCGAAGAGCAGGGCAGCCGGCTCGTGCGGGCGCCATTTCAGAAGGTCACATTCGACGAAATCGACGCCGGGCAGGCGCCGGCGCGCGGCCTTCAGCATGTCGCCGGCATTGTCCACGCCGCGCACGCCCCGGCCGGGAAAGCGCTCCACCAGCAGCTCTGTCGAGTTTCCCGGCCCGCAGCCGAGGTCGTAGACGGTTCCGGCGACAAGGTCGGCCGGCACCTGTGCCAGCAGGTCGCGGGCAGGGCGGGTGCGCTCGTCCTCGAATTTCAGGTATTGCGCGGCGGACCAGGCCATGGCGGCTCCGTTCAGAGGCTTTCGAGCGACGGCAGGATCAGCGCGGGACCGAGGTCGAAATACTCGTCCGGCATGTCGCTGCGGTTGATCCAGACGGTGCGGAAGCCGAATTTCGTCGCGCCGGCAATGTCCCAGCGGTTGGAGGACTGGAAGGAGACGGCATTCGGATAGAGCCGGTAGTTCGTCGTCACGAGATCGTAGACGGCGGGGGCGGTCTTGTAGGTCTTCAGCGCATCGACCGAGAAGATGTCGTCGATGACGGTGTCGAGCGCGGCGTTCTTCACCGCCGAGGCCAGCATGGCGGGCGAGCCGTTGGAGAGGATGGCGATATGCGCGCCGCGCTGCTTCAGCGCCTTCAGCACGGCCGGCACTTCCGGATAGCAGTCGAGCTTCCAGTAGGCGTCGAGCAGCTTCTGGCGCAGCGTCGGATCGACGCCGCCGATGCGCTTGAACGTATAGTCGAGCGCCTGCTCGGTGAGCTGCCAGAAATCGGCATAGGCGCCCATCAGTGCCCGCGTCCAGGAATATTCGAGCTGCTTGGCCCGCCAGATCTCGGAAAAGATCTGGTAGTTCGGCCCGACATCCCCCGCATGGCGGCGCACTGCCGCGTGCACGTCGAACAGCGTGCCATAGGCGTCGAAGACATAGGCGGCATGGGACATGGGCGGCGATTCCTTCTGGCATTGTCGACGGCGATTGGTCGCCATCGACGTGGGAATGTCAAATTATTTGGCGCCCGCCCCTCATCCCGCTGCCGCGACCTTCTCCCCGTAAACGGGAAGAAGGAAATGGTGGCGCGCTTTTCCCCTTCCCGAACGCGTATTGGTTGGGAGGAACTTCGCCTCCCTTTCTTCTCTCTGTCCGCAGCAGGGCCATCGTACAGGGAAGGAAACCGTCCCCCATCCCCTTCTCCCCGCGGGGGAGAAGGGGATGGGGCAACGTCGCACTCCATATGCGACGGCCTTGCCGCAGGCAGAGAAGGGCGTGGCAGCGGGATGAAGGATGCCCCTTTCAGAACCGCGTGATGACGCTGATGCCGAGGTCGGTTGCCTTGTCCATCGCCGTCAGGGCGGGCACGGCTTCCTCCAGGCTGATATGCCGGCCGATCAGCCGTTGCGGGGTGAGCTTGCCGCTTTCGATCATTGCCAGCATGGCGTCGTAGCGCCAGGCCTGCATGCCGTGGCTGCCGTAGATTTCCAGTTCGTGGCCGATGACCTGGGCCATGGGAATCTGGGGCGTCGCATGGTCGGCGAGCATCAGGCCGACCTGCACGTGCCGCCCGCGCCGGCGCAGGTTGCGGATCGAGTTGAAGCAGGTGACGGGCGAGCCGAGGGCGTCGACCGAGGCATGCGCCCCGCCGCCGGTGATCTCGCGCACGACCTCCGCGACGTCGGCGACCTCGCGCGCATTGATGGTGGCGACGGCGCCCATCTTCTTGGCGAAGTCCAGTTTCTCCGCGGAAATGTCGATGGCGATGGGATTGGCGCCGAGCGCGGCGGCGATCATGATCGCGGAGAGGCCCACCCCGCCGCAGCCGTGCACGGCCACCCATTCGCCGCCCGTCAC
Organism: Rhizobiaceae bacterium; assembly: GCA_023953845.1. Classification (NCBI taxonomy): domain Bacteria; kingdom Pseudomonadati; phylum Pseudomonadota; class Alphaproteobacteria; order Hyphomicrobiales; family Rhizobiaceae; species Rhizobiaceae bacterium. The sequence goes on from JAMLJC010000003.1 coordinate 6,049, forward strand.
GCGCGCCTGGTCGACGACGGCGCGGAAGGAGGTGGCGAAGCGGCAGCCGAGGCTGGCGGCCGTCGCATAGTCGATCGCGTCCGGCAGGTGCACGAGATTGTGGTCGGCAAAATCGATGGCGACGAGTTCGGCGAAGGAGCCCCAATGGGTGAAGCCGGGCTGGAACTGCTCTTCGCAAACCTGTTGGTTGCCCGAGCGGCATTCGCCGCAATGGCCGCAGCCGGAGACGAAGGGCACCGTCACCCGCTCGCCCTCGCGGAAACGGCGCACATTCCTGCCGACGGCCACCACCTTTCCGGCAAGCTCATGGCCCGGCACATGCGGCAGGCTTATATCCGGGTCATGGCCCATCCAGCCGTGCCAGTCGGAGCGGCAGAGCCCCGTCGCCTCCACCTTGATCACCACGCCGCCGGGCGTCGGCGTCGGGTCGGGCAGGGTGCGGATCTCGGGTGTCGCCTCGAAGGCTTCGTAATACATCGCGCGCATGGTGATCTCCCTTCCGCCTTTGTATCGCATGCGCCCCGAATGCCCTCAACGGCGCCACCCATGATAAGGCCTGATGCACCCATTCAACATCTTGAATGGACAAGCGCGACCGGCTGTCGGAAGGCATTTGTGACTTGACCGGTCCGGCCCGCCGGGCCTTGATGGGCGAAAAGGAGTTTACAAAATGCCAGTCGATACCTCACCACGCTCGACGACCTGGACCTTCGTGGACGGCGAATGGGTTTCAGGCAACCCGCCGCTCATCGGCCCCACCTCGCACGCCATGTGGCTCGGCTCGACCGTCTTCGACGGCGCACGCTGGTTCGACGGCATCGCGCCCGACCTCGACCTGCATTGCCAGCGCGTCAACCGCTCCGCCGAGGCGCTCGGCCTCAAGGCGGTGGTGAAGGCCGAGGAGATCGAGGCGCTGTCCTGGGAAGGCGTCAAGAAGTTCGACGGCAAGACGGCGATCTATGTCAAGCCGATGTACTGGGCCGAGCACGGCGCGTTCAGCGTGGTGGCGCCGGACGCGGAATCGACCCGCTTCGCGCTCTGCCTCTTCGAGGCGCCGATGGGCGACCCGAAGGCCGCATCCTCGCTGACCCTCTCGCCCTTCCGCCGCCCGACGGTGGAATGCATGCCGACGGATGCCAAGGCCGGCTGCCTCTATCCGAACAATGCCCGCATGCTGGTGGAGGCCCGCAAGCGCGGCTTCGACAATGCGCTGGTGCGCGACATGCTGGGCAATGTCGCCGAAACCGCCTCGTCCAACATCTTCATGGTCAAGGACGGCGTCGTCTTCACGCCCGCCGCCAACCGCACCTTCCTTGCCGGCATCACGCGCATGCGCGTCATCGGCCTGCTGAAAGAAGCCGGTTTCGAGGTGGTCGAGACGACGCTGATGGTCGCCGATTTCGAGAGCGCGGACGAGATCTTCACCTCGGGCAACTATTCCAAGGTGGTTCCGGTGACGCGTCTCGACGACCGCGACCTCCAGCCCGGCCCGATCACCGCCAAGGCGCGCGACCTCTATTTCGACTGGGCCCATTCCGACGGCGATGCGTGAGGGCAAACAAGAACGCCGGGGTTTTCGCCCCGGCGCCAGGTTTGCCAGTGAACCCCACCCCACCCACTGCCGTCAACCAGCGGCAAGCGCAGCGTTTGTTGCATGGATGGTCGGGTCAAGCCCGACCATGACGGAGGAGAGGCGAGGCGGACGTCGCCAAACAAAAACGCCGGGGCTCTCGCCCCGGCGTCAGATTCGCCGGTAAACCCAGCCCCACCCACTGCCGTCATCCTCGGGCCTGACCCGAGGATCCACGCGGCATGTGGGGCGTTTTCCGTTCCTGGCATCTTTCGCTTTATTCGGCGGCGACGATCTTGCCGTCTTCCCACTTGAAAAGCGAGAAGCTCTGCGAGGTGAGGTCGCCGTTCTCGCCATAGGTCAGCTTGCCGATGGCGGTCGGGATGGCTTCGCCGGACTTCAGCGCTGCCGCGACGGCGGCCGAATCCTCTGCGCTGCCGGCCTTCTCGATGCCGGCCTTGAGAACCTCGACGGCGGCATAGGCATTGAGCGTGAAGGCTTCCGGCGGGATGCCCTTTTCGTTGAGCACGGCGACGGCGGCCTGCGAATCGGGGCTCTTCAGCGCGTCGGAGGCATTGGTGAAGAGCGTGCCGGCAGCCGCTTCGTTGCCGATCGCCCAGTATTCGCTGTTCGACAGGCCTTCGCCGCCGATGATCGTGGCGTTGACCGCGAGATCCTTCAGCTGGCGGGCGAGCAGGCCGCCTTCCGGATGGTAGCCGCCGAAATAGATGACCTCGACGCCATCGGCCTTGAGGCGGGTGATAAGCGCGCTGAAATCCTTGTCGCCCGGGGTGACCGAGTCGTAGAGCGCCTCGGTGACGCCGCCCTTGTTGAGCGCGGCCTTGAAGGCGTCCGCCAGACCCTTGCCGTAGGCGCCCTTGTCATGGATCACGGCGACCTTCTTGTCCTTCAGGCTCGCCAGCACATAGGCGGCGGCAACCTCGGCCTGCTGGTCGTCGCGCCCGCAGGTGCGCAGCACGTTCTCGAGGCTGCGGGCCGTCAGGTCCGGCGCGGTCGCCGTCGGGGTGACCATCAGCACGCCGTTTTCAGCAAAGACGTCGGAGGCCGGGATGGCGACGCCCGAGGTCACCGGGCCGACGACGAAGCGGATGCCTTCGCCAACGATCTGGTTGGCGGCCGAAACGCCCTGCTTGGGCTCGCCCGCATCGTCGGCCAGCTTCAGGACGACCTGTTCGCCGAGAATGCCGCCGTTCTTGTTGATCTCGGCGACGGCCGCTTCCGCGCCGTTCTTCACCTGGTCGCCATAGGCGGCGACCGGGCCGGTCAGCGGGGCGACGAGGCCGATGACGATGTCCGCATGGGCGAGCGGGGCAAAGGCGACGGATGCGGCGAGCAGGGCGCCGGCAAAAATCTGCTTCTTCATGGGGGGTCTCCTCAACTGGGGCCATCGGGCGGCCCGGTCGCAGATGCTCACGCGTCCGGACGGCGCTTGCCGGATTCCGATGCGGAGCGGGTTCTTTCACGGTCCGGAACAATCGTTCACGAAAGGCCGGCGTGCTGCAGATTGATTAGGCCGGAAGGGGAAAAAGCGCAACAAAATAATGCATTTGCATATTTGATGGGCGGATCACCCGCGTGAATGGAAGGCAGTATGCGGCATTTGAATCAAAACGGATTGTTAAGATTTACGATTTATAAATATCCGGGAAATTCTGAGGAACTGCGATGCGTTGCGTTTTGATCGTCGTCCTCCTGTTGCTTGCCGGATGCGCGTCTGTTCCGCGGCAGACGCAGAATGCCTGCGCCATCTTCGAGCAACGTGACGGCCTGTTCGACAACTGGCGGCGCGCCGCCTACCGCGCCGAGCGGGAATATGGCGTGCCCGTTCCCGTGCTCATGGCGACGATCTACACGGAGTCCGGCTTCCGGCACAATGCGCGCCCGCCGCGCACGAAGCTCTTCGGCTTCATCCCCTGGAAGCGGCAATCGAGCGCGCTCGGCTTCTCGCAGGCGCTCGACGGCACCTGGGCGCAATACAAGCGCGTGACCGGCCGCTGGGCCGCCAACCGCACGGATTTCTCCGACGCGATCCGCTTCATCGCCTGGTATCACGCCGAGAGCAACCGCAGGAACGGCATCGCCCTCAACGACACCTACCGCCTCTACATCGCCTATTACCACGGCCATGCCGGCTATTCGCGCGGCAACTGGAGCGGCACGGCCAAGGCCGGCGCGAAGCGCGCGTCGAACATGGCGGTCAGCTATTCGCGACAGTTGAAGAATTGCGGAGCGTGGTAGGCAGGACGGATTGCCGCTACGATGTTCCGCGTTTCGGCCGTGCACGCTGGTGTTTCCGCGCGCAGCTTCCATCGGGACAAGGAGATCGGCTTTGCCCACTCCCGTCATCGTCGTCGGTTATGACGCGGCATGGCCGGATTTGTTCGCGGAGATTGCAAAGTCTCTTCGGGCACTGCTCGGCGATGCCGTCAATGCAATCGACCATGTCGGAAGCACTGCCGTGCCGGGGCTTGCCGCCAAGCCAATCATCGATATCGATGTGACGCTTTGCGGCCGGGAACTGATCGAGCCTGCCTGCCAGCGCATTGTGCAGGCGGGCTACGGCGCGCGGGGAAACCGCTATGACGACGATATGTGGGCCTTTCTGGCAAAACGGGAGCCTGCCTGCCGTGTCTATCTGTGCCCACCGGGAAATGAAACGCATCGCAAGCGCTTGGTGTTTCGTGACAGGCTGCGTCAAGACGGGGCGCTTCGTGAGGCCTACGGCGCGTTGAAGCAGCAACTTTCCAGACGGTTCTTTCTGGAGGGAGATGCCTACACCGCTGCAAAGCGGGATTTCATAGAGGCGGTGATCCGCAACGCTCCTCCGCCGCGCTGGTAGGTTCAGGCTTCTGCCCGCCCGTCATCGCATAAAATTACGCGCCCTTGTCGGATCGGCCTTCCGACACACGTCCTTGACATGTCCAAACCCAAGAAGGAGACGATCATGACCTATGTCGATGGATTCCTGCTGGCCGTGTCGAAGGCCAATCTGGAGCGGTACAAGGACATGGCACGCACGGCGGGCGATGTCTGGAAGGAGCTCGGCGCGATCGATTATGTCGAATGCATCGGTGACGACGTGCCCTATGGCGAGCTCACCTCGTTTCCCCGCGCCGTTCTGGCGAAGGACGACGAGGTGGTGATCTTTTCCTGGGTCACCTATGAATCGCGCGCGAAGCGCGACGAGATCCTTGCCAAGGTGATGGCGGACGAGCGCCTGAAGGGCGACAAATGGAAGGATGTCTTCGACGGCAAGCGCATGATCTACGGCGGCTTCGAGGCGGTCGTCGAGTTGTGAGCCGGGGGGAAGCAGGCTAAACCCTTAATCCGGAACCGGAAGAAAGGACACGCCATGACGAACCTCTACTACGCGATCGTCGGATCCACGACGGACACGAATATGGGCCTGGCGCGCTTCATGGGCGTCATCCTCGCCTTCATCGTGGTCGTCGGCACCCTGTTCTGGGCCATCGGCGGCTGACGCGCCATGGCGCAGACGATCGTGACGGTCCCGACCCGCGGGCAGGGGCTCTACGAATTCACCGGCGAGGCCGCCGCCTTCGTGCGGGGCGCGGGCATGGAGCAGGGGGTGCTGACGGTCTTCGTCCGCCACACCTCCTGCTCGCTGCTCATCCAGGAAAATGCCGATCCGGATGTCCGGCGCGATCTCGACCAGTTCTTCCGCCGGCTCGTGCCGCCCTCGGACGATCCCGCCATGCGCTGGATCGTGCACACGCTGGAGGGGCCGGACGACATGCCGGCCCATATCAAGGCGGCGCTGACAGCCGTCTCGATCGGCATTCCGGTCGTCGGCGGCCGCCTCGCGCTCGGCACCTGGCAGGGCCTCTATCTCTTCGAGCACCGCGACCGGCCGCACCGGCGCGAAATCGTCCTGCATCTCGGCCCTTGACGGAACCGGCCGGCACGATGGAACGTTCCTGCGGCGATCCATCCCGGAGCGTGTCGCGATTGCGTTCCGGGTCCTGTTCTCGCCTGTCGCCGGCGAACGCCCGGCGGGCGCCCGCGCGGCGGATTTCGAAGGAGATGTTCATGGCGAATACCGAAAGCATCAACCATGCCGTCATCGAGGCCTTGAACGCCCGCGACTTCGCCGCCCTTGCCGGCAAGGTCCACGAGGATGTCTCGATCTCCGGCATCGGCGAGGGCATGGACAATGGCCGCGCCGCGCTGCGCGATCGTCTCGCCCGGCATTTCGAGTCCTTCGACGAAAGCTATGGCGACGCGCTGGTGATGAGCGATGCGCTCGGCAACAATGTCGCGATCCGCCTGACGGCGCGCGGCAGGTCGGCGGCGGGCGATGCCTATTCGAAGGAGAAGATCCTGCTGCTCGAGCTCGAGGACGGGGCCATCACCCGCATCGCCTTCTTCACCGGTTCATGAAGTTGAACGGAGGCTGAACGACGGCTTCGGCCTCCGTTCAGCCTCGCGCCCCTAAGGTCTCCTCAATCGCCGGACGAAACGGCCCGGCCGGTGTGAACAGGAGATCCCCCGATGACCCGCTTTCTGAAAAAATCCCTTCTTGCCGCCGTTCTCGGCCTCGGCGCGCTGACGGCTACGATGCCGGCCGCCTCCGCCGCCAATACCGAGCTGTCGATCGAGCAGGTCGGCTATCGCAACGGCTTCTTCGAGATCCGCGACCATGACGGGCGCCGCGATCGCTGGGACCGCCGGAACGATCGCCGCCATGGAAACTGGGGCGGCCGCGGACGCTGTGATCCTCGCCTGGCCATGGTGAAGGCGCACGATCTCGGCCTGCGCCGCGCCCGCATCGCCGATGTCACGCCGCGCAAGGTCGTCGTCGAGGGCTTCCGCTACCAGGGCTACGGTCGCATCGTCTTTGCCAACGACCGCTATTGCCCGGTGCTCTGGCGCTGAGCGGAAAGATCGGTTGCCGGCCTTTCCCTGAACGCCGCCCGCAAGGTTACCCCCGGCCGGCGAGCGGCCGCCCTCCCGGTTTCGCCGGGAGGGTTTTTGCGTTTTGCGCCTCACCATTCCCGGCAGGACCGTAGGACCGCAGGCCGTGGAACGAAGGGCGTGCGGCCTGCCTACTCTTCCGGCGGGTGGCGATACCGTGCGATGGCGATTGCCCTTGGGCGGGATGGAAGCATGCTGTTCACGGTGAAGGCGCCGCCGCGAAGAGGGCTTGCAGGGTAAGGGTACCCGCGCGCTTCCTGCTGCAGGATACGGGGGCGAGGCCTTTCCCTGCGGATCGTCCGCACCCGTTTCACGGGCAATCAGCTAGGACGAAAAAGGGCCGGTTGCCCGGCCCTTTCGAGAAAGCGTCGTTCCGCGCGGTTCAGCTGCCGAGCGCGAAGGTCACGTTGACGGTGACGGAATAGCTGTTCTCGCCGGTGGCGAGCGGCACGGCACCGCCTTCGGCATAGTCCTTGGCTATGGCGCGCATCATCGGCATGGGTTCGGCCCGATAGGTGGTTTCGGAGATTTCCAGCACGCGGCCGAGGCCGACGCCGGCGGCATCCGTCAGTTCCTTCGCCTTGGCCATGGCGTTCTCGACGGCCTTCTTGCGCGCCGCGCTGACGGCGGCATCCGGCTTGTCGTTGACGAAGCGGATGCCGTTGCCCTGGTTGGCGCCGAGCGTCACGGCCTTGTCGAGGATCTCGCCGAGCTTGGAGAGATCGCGCACGCGCAGCGTCACCGTGTTGGTGACCTGGAAGCCGATCAGCACCGGCGGCGGGTTCTCGCCGGTCGAGCTCTGCGGATACTGGTATTGCGGGTTGATCATGAAGCCGGAGGTCTGCAGGTCGCGATCTTCGATGCCGGCTTCCTTCAGTGCGGCAAGGATGTCGGCCATCGCCTTGTTGTTGGCATCGAGCGCCTCGCGGGCCGTCTTGGCGTCCTTGACGACGCCGAGGTCGATCAGGGCCATGTCGGGCGCCATCTCCGCGCGGCCTTCGCCGGTGACGACGATGGTCGCCTCGCGCGGCTTGGCGCTGTCCTCAGCCCGCGCGGCCATCGGCATCGCAGCGGCAAGAGCAAGCGAAAGCGCGACAAGGCTGGCGCCCGTGCGGCGGCCCAGGGTTCCGTAGAACATAAAGAAAATCTCCTGATGGTTGCGTCCCTTGCGCCGTTCTTCGCCCGTGATTGTGTAGAGAATACGGCGACGCTTGTGAGGTCCGCCGAATTCGTCTAGACGGTCTCTACGCGTCGGCCGCCATTGACCGACGCCCCCGGCCATCAGCCGGGACGGGCCTGTAGCTCAATGGTCAGAGCCGGCGGCTCATAACCGCTTGGTTGGGGGTTCGAGTCCCTCCGGGCCCACCAATCGCCATAAGGCCTTGATTTTAAACGAGAATTTTCAAGGCATTTTTCCACCGTACACGGCGAAATACACCGCTACGTACACATTTCGAGCCAGATTGAGAGGCTTGAAGTGTATTTATGGAAACGCGAAAGTGGATTCACGTATCAGCAAAGAATTCCCGCTAGCGTCGAATCTCAACTTGGGAAATCACCCATCCGCGTGAATTTGGGGCCACTTCCTGCTGCTGCGGCACGGAAAAGAGCAATAATTTTGTCGGGTGCGGCCATGAGAATGATGGACGATCCGACCATGACGAGAGAAACCCTTTCTCATAGCCTCAAAGCTTTGAATGCGGAGCTTGAGGAACTGCGCCGACGCCATTTTCCGCTTGGTTTGAGGGTCACCAGCCGACTTCAACAAGCCAAAGAATTCGAATCTGAAGGCGACCATGAGGCCGCCCAAATATACCGCCGTCAAGCGAAGGAACTGTCAGCACAAAGAGCTTCTCTGCAAGATTTCAAACAAAGACTTCAGACGATTTCGGACGCGCTTTCAAAAGATTCCGTGGCATGGGAGGCGGAGCGCGACACATTTCAGTCTGTCGTCCGCACCCTCGGTTCTTTGGGTGCACAGGTTCAATCGCCCCAAAATCAACCTATCCAGCAGCCTCAACCTCAACCTCAACCTCAATCTCAACCTCAGCCTCTCGAACATCGGGATGAAAGAACTGTAACTGCTTCCACCAAACTTAGCGTAGCAGGTCGTGTCATCCTCGATTCTCGAAAAGATGCGCTGGACAAGGGAAACAAGGATAAGGTGCGCTATGAGGAGCGGCTTGAAAACACGTTCGCGGCATTCCTGAACGTGGTTGGCGATCATCCTCTCAGCTACTATTTGCCTATCCATTTGCAAGACTTTGCGACGGCCATGGCAAAGCTTCCCACAAATCGTACGAAGTACCCCATTTTCGCCGGGCTGAGCCTTAAGCAGATCGGCGCAAAGAATGACAAATTGCCTGACGGACAGCGGATTAAAAGCCTGTCTCAAACGACGGTCAAAGAACATGTGGCCCAAATCAAACTTATCTGGGAAAAAGCGACGGCCGGTGTCTCAGGAATTCGTGACATCCGATCATTCAAGGTGACAATGCCTGCTGCCGCAACACCTGCCATTGATCGGGAGGGCCTGCCTCCGACGTCTCTGAATACATGGCTGGCAGATAGCGTCACTCCCAAGATGATGCGGAAGCCGCATAAAGCTTGGTTGCCTCTTGTTGGTTTTCTGACAGGGATGCGGCTTTCTGAAATCGTCTATTTGCAATCATCTGACATGGTAACTATTGAAGGGAACGAGGTTTTTGACTTACGGCTTCCACTGATCATTGATGGGAAGCCGGTCGACAGGCCCCTGAAGACGAAGACGTCTGTCCGCATTGTTGCAATCCATCCATTGCTTCGTGATTGCGGTTTCATTGATTTCGCAAAGAATCAGCGTGGCCGGGGTGGGTTTGTTTTCCCTCATTATCATGGGGCTAATGACCCTGCTGACGCTGCCCAGAAACAGATGGGGAATTGGATGGTGGCCCTCGGTATTCACGAGACACAGCGGCAGGTGTTTCATTCCTTGAGGCATAACGCAAAGTCATGGTTCCGCATCAATGTTGGCGATAGCCTTGCGGACAAGCAATGTGGTCACGCGGCATCTTCCGTAGGGGCAAAATACGGGTTCAAAGCACTGGAGCCCGAAGAGGTCCAAAAGATAATGTCTATCCCGGCCCCACGTGGCGTAGATTTCTCACCGTTCATGGACTGGCGGCGTCAGGCGGAATAGCCGGGGGCATTGCCCCGCTTTTCACTGTGGGATTCCGCTTCGATTGAATTGCGAACGAAGGCTAGGAGATCGCTGTAACCAGCGATGCGGTTCTCTAGCCCACGTTTTTTGGCGGAGAGTGCACGCCACATCGAGTTTTGCTCAAGCTCCATCCTTCGATTGAACTCATAGTCGCTTTCTTCATAAGCGCCAGCGGTCATTGTGTACCATGGGCACGTCCGCAAGAATGCGTAATATTCGTCGATATATGGCTTCAAAGCCGCTTCGACAGATATTAGTTCCGACTTCTTTGCCGCAAGATACGCGATAATCTCAGGCAATGCTTTATTGTATTGTTCTATTTTATCCCCTTCGATTAAAGTTTCCATGTTGATCCTCGTACGTCGACCTTTGATTATGAATGATTGTGATTCTAGGCGTCGTCACTGTAAAGGCGTTGCCATACGGTCAACCGCCCGTAGCCCATCCCGCTTGATTTCGGCCTTCAATGCCGCCGCCGCTCCGGGCAGCCGGGATTTGCGGACGAGCCTCTTGTCTGCGCTTCCGTGTGCTTGAATGTAGATCGCCGCGACGTAGCAGAGGATGCCGCCGTTTTGGTCCGTCTCGCAAACCTCGACAACCTCGATATTAACCGTCAGCCCTTTGATTTTCGTGGTTTTATGGCGCATTGAAATCTCCGCTTTCTGATTGAATTTATTGAGAAAAACATAGCAGAAAACGGGATTCCTGAGAATCCTGCAGGTAAATTTGATGCCGGTTTTGGGGTAGTGTCCGTTAATCGGAATGTTTGGATTTTACTGATTTTTGGAAGAGAACGTTTGTCGTAATATCGGCGGCAGGCAGGGGTTGACGGCCAGCGCGGCGACATAGACTTGTTCAGGTCAGGTCAAAATGGCCTGACCGTGGCCGCAGGCCGAACCAGTCGCCGCGATGGCTGTCACCGAACGAAAAGGTTCCATGTCTATTTTCTCTCTGGTCCGCCACGCGGATCGGATCGAGACAAGCGGCTCGATCCGAAGGGCAAGAGAATATCGACATGGAAAAGAGCGAGGCTACCCCTGCCGGAATTCCAGCGTCTCGCCGTCATGTGAGAAAATGTCAACAATTACAGAATGATGAGATTATCCTTACCCGAGAAAATCGTTGACAAGGGCGAGGGTTGCGGTGACGCTTTTACATCGACAATTTGGAAATCGTTATGTCACAGCCTCAATGTTTCGACCGTCTTAGTCTTCTGCGCCAAATGGACACCGAAATGACCGCTGCAATAAAAGCATGCACGGTGCAACATCGTGTCGTTCGCGCATTGCGATCCGCATACATCCAGGCTCTGGAAAACAACGTCCGTTGCTTAGGAATTTCCGAATTACCGCATTCGGCGCAAGACATAGCCGCCCAACGTATACGCATCGACCTGGAGGAAGGTCGAGCAATCGAGATTTCTGAAACTTTGCTTGAATTGCAAAATCAGCGGCTTTCTCTGCGGTCCGCTTTGACGGTTGACGCCGACTGATTTTGCTCTGAGCATAAAAAAACCGACGTCATAGGGTTAGCGGCCCTCGGTCGGTTTTTGCAGGAATGTTAGATAATGATGAACAGTCTTTTCGACATTGTAAAGCCGCCGTTGACGGCTGAGTGACCGGGGGGCTGGCAAATAGCCCAGCCCAGAACCTTCAGTCCTCCCATTTTTCCAAAAGAAATGTTGACATTATTTCGGAGCCTCAGGGTTTCGATTACGGTGCGTTCGGTGCGCGCCAGCACATAGAAAATCTCCATCCGAACAATTCACGTGGCGGACTCCGCAATGGCGTCGTCAGCTTCGCGCAGCGGGTGCGCGGGCAGGAAAAGCCGTGGAAAGAGTGGACCGTTCCGGTAGGCGGCGGCGCGATCATGGAAGCCGAACGGGTCCTCCAGCAAGACAACCGAACAGATTTGTACGTGTCGCAGGCGGCTTTCTGGAAATGGCGCTCCATCTCACAGTTGACGGCGATTGGTGCATGTTATGCAGACCTTGATTACCACAATGTCGCCCGGTGGCGCGCCAAAGCTCCCAGAGATGTTGCTGGTGCCGTTGTCGGTCATCTAGAGGAGGCGATGATCCCGCATCCGTCCTACATTTTATCGACGGGCCGAGGTCTTGTTTGTGTTTGGTTGTCGGAATTGCTGCCTCGTACTGCCCTACCTCGGTGGAATGCCGTCCAGAAGCGCCTAGGATTGGTTTTAGAGCCATTCGGAGCGGACAAGCGGGCATTGGACGCTGCACGGGTATTTCGGCTTGTAGGAAGCGAAAATTCCAGTGCAGACCGAGATCGGTGCAAAGTCGGCATGGTTTGGTGTCACGGTTCGCCTGAAACACCGACACGTCACGATTTTGGGACGCTTGCAGATGAAGTCTTACCCGTCACCCACGCTGAATTAATTTCCCTCCGCGCTGAGCGGGCTAAGCGTAAGGCGGAAGGCAAGGATAAGACAGGCCCGGCGGTACATCTGTCGGCGGCGACCTATTGGGAAACGGTTCTCACCGATCTTCAACGACTTCGGGCGCATCGTTATCCAGAGGGCACTCTGCCGGAAGGCCAGCGTGACGTATGGTTGTTCATGGCGGGCGTGGCCATCTCATGGATTTCTCCAGCGGAAGTGCTTGGTCGAGAAATCATATCGCTCGCGAACGAGGCGGCGGGATGGCGCGACAGTGAAACGAAATCCCGCATGTCCGCCGTTATCAAGCGAGCGCGGCAGGCAGCGGCAGGACAGACGATTACGTTCAACGGTCGTGAGGTCGATTGCCGTTATCAGGTAAAGGCCAACACCATTGTCGAATGGCTGGGGATCGATCCGGCGGAACAGCGCGCGGCATGTTTACGGGTGTTGGTCGACCAAGACCGGAAACGGGAACTCTCCGTTGAGCGCATGGAAAAGTCGCGGCGTGAGAGGGGCGTGAAGGATCGGACCGGACAGCAGGCGGCAAGGTTGGAGATGGGCGGTATGGCGCTATATCTGCAAGCAACGCAGGGCATGCGCCGTGACGACCTAGCAGCCCATTTCAACGTGTCGGCGGGGCAGATTTCCAAGGCCATGGCTGAGGCACGCCAAGCGCGCCAAAGACAAGGAAAATTATGATTTTCCCATGACCGGGGGACAAAGCCCCCCGGACCCCGTGGAAGGTAAACACCATACACCGCATCACTTCGTGACGAACGCTGATTTTCCAGCGTTTCGGCTTGTCAGCCATGGGCTGGCAATGGGTCGCACGGCCCGAGCCTCGAAGGGGGTTCCCGAGAGGGTCTCCACGAAGTGGCCTCCATGGAATGGTTCCCCTGAAGGGGCCGATACTATCGAAGATAGTGCCAGTCGGTCACTATATCTTTCATTCCGGTGCCCAAAAGCGCTTTGCGCCCATGGTTTTCATGACCACACTTATCAGGAGGAAATTCCTATTTGAGGAGGGGGCGATGTATGAGTACCAGCGACTGATTAAAATTAAAGGCGAATTGGGGGATTCGTCGGGACTTCTTAGAGCAATTCGACTGCCCGGCTCTTGGTATGCCGTCATCTGGGAGCACTCGAAACGGTATGCTTCCATGAACCAGGATATCACTGCGCAGAACGGCGTCGGTGATATGACGGACGACGAATTCTTGTTTCACGTCCAGCGTGTCTTTTGGTTCACATTCGGCATTGATTTCATTTATCCACGTTTAGGCTGAGGCCCTGCCATGGGCTATCAGTTCGTGCATCTAGAGGGCTATGCTCGCAAGGCGGACGCGAAGGGTCGGGACACGAATTTCATCTTTGGCGAGGCATCCCGTCGCCCCGAAGCTTCGGTTCATGTTGCGAGTCCTGCTCCACCTATCATTGTGCATGGCCTCAAAATTGAAGAAGTACAGGAATTGCACGATTCTGCTGCGGCCTCGGCTACGGTCGCTGTTAAAGGCGGAAAGACCCGTAAACTCCGATCCGATCAAAAAACACTTCACACGGTCGTCGCCAGCCATCCTTACACCATGAACGAAATCCGCGCCGATCCCGACAAGCGCCGGGAGGCGGAGGCGTGGGAGAAGCGGACAGTCGAATGGTTGCGACACCAGTATGGTGATGATCTGCAATCCGTGATCCGCCACGAAGACGAGTCCCATTACCATATCCACGCATATGTCGTGGCAATCTCCGATCCCGAGTTGAAAGCGCAGAAGCACCATCCCGGCGCGACCGCAAAGCGTTCCGTGATGGATGCTGGCCCAATCGATGGCGAGGATCAAAAGGCACTCATGAAGCGTGCCAATGCGGCATACACGGCAACAATGCGCGCATGGCAGGATTCCTACCACGAAGCAGTTGCCGTACCTTCCGGCCTTACGCGCCTTGGCCCGCAACGTCGTCGCCTGTCGAGGGACGAATGGCAGAGGGAACAAGTACAAGCCCAGGCACTGAAGAAGACAATTGAAAAGGCGAAGATCGTCAAAGCCAACGGCGAAACCTTTATCGCCAAAACGAAGGCTGACGCCGCCACGGTTGCCGCCGACGCTGCCCGCCAACAGGAGGTGGCTCGCAAAATAACCGCCGCTGCGCTGGCCGCGCAAGATCGCGCACGCCAGGAGCAAGAGCGGGCGCAGGCGGCGATGGCATATGTCGCCAGGTACAATGGATGGGCCGGTCGCTTCCGGGCGGTTTGGGATGGCCTGCGGAAATCAAAACTAGCAGAAAGAATCCGCTCTGAGTTGAAGGGCGAAATCGACCGCTGGCGGGATATCGCGCAGACTGCCGAGCGAAAGCAACTTGAGGCTGAGCGCCAGCGCTTCGACGCAGAGCGGAAAGCGCGTGATGCGCAAGACGCGGCGATGCGCGCTGGAATCGAGCGCGACCGGCTGCGGTCGATTCTTTCTCCGGCCTCCGATCCGGCCTCGCCGGACCTGTCACCAGGGCCAAAACTGGTACTGAAACCCAATTTTCAGAAAAAGGAAAAAACGTAATGCGCAAAGTGATATTTGTCGCCGTGATTCTGATCGCATCCAGCGCGACCGCTGGCGAAATCGTCTGGCGATCTCCGACGAGCGGCACACTGACCCCTGTTTCTGATCCTGCACCCCCGCTGGAACCGGAGCAATCTGTTTTCGGAATTCGTTACGAGCCCATCCAGGTTGCCGCCGGGACGGTCGTCTACGCTATGCCGATTGGCGATGTCAGCGGATACGTGTTCGCTTCGGGAAATCCACTGCCGCCCGGCCTGACGCTCGATCCAATTACCGGCAAGATTACCGGTCTTGCGGCGGTCGCAGGAAACTACAACGTCACCATACGCGCGCAACGGGACGGCTTCTATTCGGAGATGGTGATCTCGATCACCATCTCCTGATGCGCTCTCTGGCTCGGAGCGGGAGGGGGCGGGGAACGTTGGAGCCGTCCCCCGCACTCACATCATCCGATCCGTTTGCTGGCGACATGGAGATACAGCACACCGCTACTTTCGGAGACCTTCGGCCACCCTCGCCCAAGACATCCACCACACCGTTCCTTTGCCACCTGCATCATGTCGGCGGCCGTAAATGGGATGGCCTGTTCATCCGCATGATCCCAAGCGGTCATGGCCTGTTCCTGGATGATCTTCGGCACTACGCAAAGGCGGCATCGGCCTTTGGCCTTGGCAACCGCAAAATGCGTGATCGTGTCGTCATCGATGACATCATGGTCTGGTGCCAGCTCCATCATTGTGCGGCACCACTCATCGACCGCACGAGCTTGCCAAGCTCAGCAGCAGGTACAGGAGTAAACGGGATTTTCGGCTTCTTCGTCTCCGCCTCGGACATGAGGTAGATTGAGCCGTTTGCAGCCGTGATACGGATGTCCGCCTTTTCGTAACGGAAAACGTTCTCTCGTCGCTTCGGCTTCCAACTGGTGAAAGCCGCAATGGCGTCACCAGTGTCGAGCATCGAATTCTGGATCACGTCCGCAGATATGTAGATTGTACTCACCATGCCAGGCCCCTTTTCGTTGTGGACGACGAATAGGTATGAGAGGAAAATCATTCCGTCAAGTGGTGTTTTTTAGCAAAGGAATTCTTCATAAACTCAAAAAAAGTCATTTTCTTCTAAATTCCTTTGAAGCGGTCGAATTTTCGAGAGAACTCCTTGCAACGAATAATCGGCAGCTCTTCGACCAAGGAATTCTCGGAAAAATCCTGTCAATTTGGCTCGGGAATTCCTTGCTCGCCGTCGTTTTTCCGTGACAATTCCTTTTCCCTCCGCGCCTCTTCGGCCTCGCGCTGCTTGCGGAATTCCCATCGGACTGCTGCGGACTGAAAATTCCTGACGATATCGGCGCTCGAATTTGCCCGGCACATCAACAAGTCAGCGGGGTCCGAGGCGTAGGCTTCGTCTAGATAGCGGTGAGTTTCAGGTGGCGACATGAGCTTGAGGGCCTTAAGGGCATCGCCTTGCCAACGCTGGTCCGTCAAGTCGCTCATGACCTCGCCTACGAACGGACGATAGCCCCACAGCTGATATCGCGTTGGGAAAAACTCGCGATCTGGATCAGACTTCCACGCTTCTTGAAGCTCGGCCTTTCGGCTCACACAAATACCGCGCTCCTTCAGCATCCGGTTCCACCGCTCATACGAATAGCCGTCGCAATGATCGCCGTGGCCGGGGGCTGGGGCGAAGTCCTTGTTTGGGTCCGGCGTCCAGTCTGTCGGGTCTGCTATGGGATCGGACCGATACGAAACCGAGCGTGTGAAAGCTGCGAAGAGGGATTCCTGCATCGCGAGCACGGCCAGCAAGAAAAGCAACAGCATGCGTTGACGCCGTTTTCGCGCCTCTTCGATCTGACGGCGCAGGCGTTCGATGCGCCTGCAATATTCGTCTTCTCGCCGTTGTCGTTCGCGGCGTCGTCGTTCTTCGTTTTTCTTATTTTTTTCTTTTTGTTTTAGCGTAAGCGGGTAATGGTCCATGGTGATCCTCCGTTTCCTGTAGGATCGCCTTCATGAATTGCAACACACAATAGCCGGTCTTTCACGTTGCGTAGCCTCCCTAAGGTTCATCGTTTTTTCGTGCCCTTGCGGTTGCGTTTGAGTTAGAAATACACCCGATAGATTCGGATCGCGCGGGGGCGAGGGTGGACACAATTAAGAGTAGGCTTCAGGAAAGAGCAGGCAGCATGGCGGTCTGGTGTGTTGCCGATGGCGACGTTGCGGGCACCACCATGGAGACGCACTTCAATTTTTGGCGCATTGCTGGGGATAGGGATTTCAAAGGTCGCCCTCAACGCCCGCCAAGAGACTTCCTTGAGATTGGTCTGTTGATCAAGAATCCAGCTCCAGTACAGCGCATAAATGTGTATTTGCCCGTTGATGTAGAGAGACAATCAATACAAGACGCGGGCGTCCAGTTGGCTCAGACGTCCGTTGCGCAAGGAATTTTCAACGAGAAGCTTCAATGCGTTGTCACACCGGCTCCGGCAAGGATTGAGTTAAAAAACGGTGATAACCTGTTTTGCCGGGTTCATAAATTCATCGAGCAGAATGGAAACCTAGACCCTTCCCATCTTTCTTTAGATAAGTTTTCTGACGGCACTCTCCTTTCAATCGAGAAGGTTGCGATTGAATCTGTTAGCGTTCAGATCAAGGCCGATGAGAGTATTTACTTCAGGTTGAGGGTCTATTTGCCGAGTGGGAAATCCAGTCCATTCATTCACGTCATAACGCCAATTGACCGTAAATTTCAAAGCGGTTTCGAGGAAATCGAGTATATCGACTTTCGCTTCAATGAGCTTCGTACACTGCCGCCACAGGTAGAAAACAAAATTCGCGCTGACGAGAAACAAGGAAAGGTTAATATCAGTCTTGTGGCATTTCTTACAGCTTTTCCAGTTCATTCCGAGCTGTCTGCCAGCAGTATTCAATGGCACAAGAATAGACTTCTTGAGCATGATCCATGGGACGACTATGTGCCAAGCGGCATTCCAGGAGGAATGGTCGTTTATCATTGGAAGAAAGAAGGCAAAGACGGACAGGGGGTTGCAGATTTCTCATCTTTCGTCAAACTTCACACACGCAGGAGCGGCCGCAAGATTTTACTCACCTATCTGGTCGTCGCATTTTTGTTCGGATTGTTTGGTAATTTGGCGGCTTCTGGCGTTCTCGGGTGGTTTTCGAGCGATACTAAAGCGACGGTTGACCAGATTTCTGACGCCCTCGATAAATGAGGAATATCCCAGCAATGATCTTCAATGAAGATACAACCTCATTGATTCCGCTGTCAGTCAACACCCGGCCTGCAAGGAACCTCTCACTGTCCGACCGCGAGCAGGAAGCGTTGCAGTTCATAAGCGGTTTGTCCGAAGACTATCCAGATATTCAAAGCTGGTATGTTAGTAAGGTTGTGCCGGGTCTTCGGACAGGGACAAGATTTTTGCTCCCCATACATCGTGACGGGGAGTTGGTCGCCGTGGGAATTGCGAAGAACGACGGCTTCGAGCGGAAGATATGTACCGTTCGCGTCGCGCCGTATCATGCTGGAAGAGGCCTGGGGCTGCGGGTGTTTGATGGACTATTGAAGTGGCTGGATGACGATCATCCCGGCCTGACGGTCAGCGCCACAAAGCTGCCCGCATTCGAAAGAATATTTGACTGGTACAGATTTAGGCTCACCGGTGTGGAAAGCGGCCTGTACGTACCGGGTAGGCAGGAAATTGGCTATAATGACGCAATTTTTGCGAAAAAGGATGGTCAGAATAAAGTTCTCGAACCGGTTCACGATAGAAATCTTATCGCCTCGCCCAAATCTGTTCCGTGACTTGCGTCGATGACCAACAGTCGGCAAGGAAGCAGTTCGGCGTAGGACTCGGCGGCTCTTAACGCATTCGTTTGCGATTTTTCGATTTCTTGCGGGACGACATTCCTTGTATCTCCTCGTGAGAGGCGTCGCTCAGAGATCGTCTCACCAGAGGCTTTGAAAAAAATCAGTCCATCCGGCTTCATAGCTGCGATTACATCGGCAGGAATGATGACCTCATGCCCGCCAACGTAAACAAGGCTATGCGCATCTAAGAGCATCAATGATACAGGAGTTTCAGATCGGATCACGTTCACCATATCAACGAGGACATGCTGATCCTGAATTACCTCGTTGGTGGAACGCGTTCCGGCGGTTTCGCGATGAAGCCGCAATAGGGCGCTCGCTGAAAAATGAACAACATCATCGTTGCCGCTCGCGTACTCCGCACAAACGGTAGTTTTTCCTACCCCCGACACCCCGAAAACAATCATGAGCTTCGTGTCGAGCATTACCAGAACTCTAGTTGGTCCTGGCATACGGCTTTTCTCCGCTCATCTTTCATGTACATGTAGGACTGAGGAGGAGTAAAATTGTCTAAAACTTCCTTTGGATCAATGTATTCCTCGTATTCTCGCACTTCGCCGATTTTCAGGGCATAAGCAATTTTTCGGTCTGAGAAATATTGATCGAAAAAATCTTTTGTAATTCCAGAGCCGTATCGAGTTTTCTCCCATATTTCTTCGGGAGCGTCTTCCAATATTGTGTCGATATCAAATTCACCAACAATACGGCCAACTGGCATCGTACAATATACAACGACCGTCGTAACATCCTTGCGGGCAAAGACTTTCCTTCTGAACTCAAATGTTTTCACGCCTTTAAATATGTTTTCAACGTGCTCTGGATTAATCGATAACAATACCTTCATGTACCTTCCCCAATTCGATGATTTTTTGGAATTGAGCCTCACTCAAAGGCTTTAAATCCCAACGCGGTTGTTCTGGTACATCAGCCAGTTCCATGAGGTTGCCGCGCGTGATCCGCTTATTGAACGCAACGTTATAGGTCATCTTGACCGTGTAGAGCCTGCTCCAAGACACGTACATGTCCTTAAGTTCGCCTTCGGTGAAGACGCTGTGCGGCTTGGTGTACTCAAGGAATTCATCAAGGGAAGCGAAATCCTTACGCCGCCGTGTTTCCTCCACAACGCATATTGAGGTCGCAACGGAGCGATAAAACGCGGGTCCTTTGTTGTCGGAAGTCCTGTACATAATAACCGCATCCCCCTTTTTCATACGAGTTAGCGGCAGCTTTGCGACGTAGATTTTGTGTATGGTGTTCGTGTAGGAAACGTCCTGCACGATCTCCTTTGGTTCGTTGTTCAGGATTAAGTCTGGTAAGAATCGTGAGTGAAACTCAGGGTAAACTGCTAGAAGCCAGAGGTTTGCGTGGGAAATTCTGATGAATGGATAGGACTTCAACATATCCATTGAATGTTCTGTCAGCGAACGAGAAAGTACCAATTCGACGCCGTTCTTCGTCGTCTTTGTGCCAGTCTGTTCGAACCCATAGCGGGAAAACAATTTTATGAGGCTTTCGTGAACATCGAAAACCGTCACGTAAATTCCTGTCGCCCCCACATCCAAAGCCGTGTCGAATATTTTCTTGATAACTCGTTCGCCGAGTTTGGTCCCTTTGCCCTCAATTTTCAGCGTGCCTACCTTCAGCCAATGACCATCGGGAAGATGAGGATCAACGTCCGTCACCGGGCCATGTTCCGACTTCAGATAGATCATGCCGCTTAGGCTCTGATGCTCATCCACCACGACATAAACATCTTCTTCCGCCTTGCCGTTGAACCAGGCTGAGAACTCGTCATAGCCAGCTTTCAAGCTATCAAAAAAAGGGTCGTTAAGAGATAAATTCTTGAATTTTGTAAGTAATAGCGTCCGCGCCATGAAACTCCCCGTAATCCTCCCATTGGCGAATAGCATTTGGTGCGAGTCTATCGATGTGTTCTATAGTGACTTGACCTTGCACGACGCTTGTCCACTGAAAAGTGCGCTTTTTGGTTGCCTCTCGGAGAATGCATGATAGCGCGGGAGCCGAGTGGAAAACTGGCCGGTGTCACGATAGTCGAAGGGGCATTGGCCAGTGTCTGCTGACAGGCTGACTCGCTAAACTATGTTGACATTTTCAATAACTGGCGTACACAGAAGCAAGCTCGAAAACGTACCCAAATACCCCACAAGGCTTTGTTTTCGTTTCTAATCTAGGCTTACGCCGATGCGCCCGCTTCCTCCCTCCGGGCCCACCATTTCTGTGCTGTTCGCCACATACATTTGAACTTTCGCCACGAAAACTGAGCAAAATCCACCTAGAGATGCGCAACTAAGGTGGATTAAAAAGTTCATAAAGTCCTCGTCTTCTCGTTAATAGATGCCACGAGCGACGTCAATATATTAGCTACGTATTCTTGAGCCGTTGTTGCTCTACGTTAACGAGATCAAAGATGTTCGACTGCCGGAATACTCGACGAACCTCGCGAAACACGGTTTCAAATTGAGGTGTTGAACTCATTTGAGGATCAAGCCTCGTCGACCACGTAGCTTTCAGAGCTTTTTCTTTCCTTGAAAAGGCCTCATCCAGTTCCTGCGCATTTCTGCCTCGAAATACGAGCTTCTGGGCAATTGGATTTGCCAGTTCGGCAAGATCGATCCCGAATTCACTTTGAAGTTTCCAGATGTCGAAAAGGTCTCTTGGCTGATTTCTGGCTCTGTCTGTGAGAGCGACGATCTTCTCAGTCGCAATCTCCTCCACTGAATATGTCTTTACCGTCTCGCTAGGAGAGAAATCAAAGAC
>JAMLJC010000004.1 GCA_023953845.1 Rhizobiaceae bacterium
TGTGAAGCTGGAAGACTGCTGGGCCTGGGGCTTTTCGGGCGTCATGGTACGCGGCTCGGGCGCGGCCTGGGACCTGCGCCGCTCGCAGCCCTATGAGTGCTATTCCGACCTCGATTTCGATATCCCGATCGGCAAGAACGGCGACTGCTACGACCGTTACGTCATCCGCATGATCGAGATGCGCGAAGCGGCCAAGATCATGCGCCAGTGCGTCAACCGCCTTCTGGGCGATGCCAAGGTCGGCCCGGTCTCCTCGATCGACGGCAAAATGGTGCCGCCGAAGCGCGGCCAGATGAAGCGCTCGATGGAAGCGCTTATCCACCACTTCAAGCTCTATACGGAAGGCTACCATGTGCCTGCCGGCGAAGTGTATGCGGCCGTCGAGGCGCCGAAGGGCGAATTCGGCGTCTACGTCGTCGCCGACGGCACCAACAAGCCGTACCGTTGCAAGATCCGCGCACCGGGCTACGCCCATCTTCAGGCGATGGACTTCATCTGTCGCGGCCACCAGCTCGCCGACGTCTCGGCGATCCTCGGCTCCCTCGACATCGTGTTCGGCGAGGTCGATCGCTGATGCCGAAACTAGCCCTTGCCACGCTGATCTTCCTGGGAAGCGCCGCTGTCGCCGGCGCGCAGGAGGACGTGCAGGTCGGTGCGTCCAGCGCCTCCATGGGCCAACTGGCAAGCCAGGGCTACGAGATCAAGGCGGCGGCGCCGAACGGCAGCCGCTACGTCGTATTCATGCAGAAAGACACGTCGGCCTACGCCTGCGAATTCGTCAACACGACGCAAACGCAGTGCCGGCAGATTAACTGAGACAAGGCGTTACAGAATGTCCGTTCGTCGACTAGCCGATGACAATGTCCAGCCCGCCAGCTTCGCCTTTACCAAGGAGAATGCGACCTGGGCCAAGGCAACGATCAACAAGTATCCGAAGGGCCGCCAGCAATCGGCGGTCATTCCGCTCCTGATGCGGGCGCAGGAACAGGACGGCTGGGTCACCAAGGCGGCGATCGAATCCGTCGCCGACATGCTCGACATGGCCTATATCCGTGTGCTCGAGGTCGCGACCTTCTACACCCAGTTCCAGCTGCTGCCGGTCGGTACGCGCGCCCATGTCCAGGTCTGCGGCACGACGCCCTGCATGCTGCGCGGCGCGGAAGACCTCATCAACGTCTGCAAGAAACGCATCCATCCCGAGCCCTTCCATCTCAACGAGACGGGCACGCTTTCCTGGGAAGAGGTCGAGTGTCAGGGCGCCTGCGTCAACGCGCCGATGATCATGATCTTCAAGGACAGCTATGAAGACCTGACGGCGACGCAGCTCGAGCACATCATCGACCGTTTCGATGCCGGCAAGGGCTCGACGGTCGAGACCGGCCCGCAGGTCGATCGCATCTTCTCCGCCCCGGTCGGTGGCCTCACCAGCCTCAACGAACCGGAAGCGGCCGCAAAGAAGGCGCCGGCCCGCGCCAAGAAGACCGAGGAGGAGAGCGTCAGCGTCCCCCCGTCGAATGCCGCCAAGCCGAAGACGGATGCCGTCGAGACCGATCCCAAGCTGAAGACGCCGGCGACCGCCAAGGCGGAAGCGGCCGCCAATGCCGAGGCAACCGGCGACACGCGCGCCGAGGGCGGCGATGCCGCCGCCAAGCAGCCGCTCGCGGAGGCCGGCAAGCCGTCGCTGGAAGACAAGAACCGCCCGGCCGCCATCGCGCGCCCGCAAACGCCCGACGACCTGAAGCTCATCTCCGGCGTCGGCCCGAAGATCGAGGGCATCTTGCACGAGCTCGGCATCTTCACCTTCGCGCAGGTCGCGGCCTGGAAGAAGGCGGAGCGCGAATGGGTCGATTCCTATCTGAATTTCAAGGGCCGCATCGAGCGCGACGACTGGGTCAGGCAGGCCAAGGCGCTCGCCAAGGGCGGCGAAGCGGAATACATCCGCGTCTTCGGCAAGAAGCCGCGGTAAAGGGGTGAAACATGCTTAAGGACCAGGATCGCATCTTCACCAACATCTACGGCACCAAGGACAAGTCGCTGAAGGGCGCCATGGCCCGCGGCCATTGGGACGGCACCAAGCAGCTGCTCGAAAAGGGCCGTGACTGGATCATCAACGAGGTCAAGGCCTCGGGCCTGCGCGGCCGCGGCGGCGCCGGCTTCCCGACCGGCCTCAAGTGGTCCTTCATGCCGAAGGAATCTGACGGCCGCCCGCACTATCTCGTTGTGAACGCCGACGAATCCGAGCCCGGTACCTGCAAGGACCGCGATATCCTGCGCCACGATCCGCACACGCTGATCGAAGGCTGCGTCGTCGCCTCCTTCGCCATGGGCGCGAACGCCGCCTATATCTATGTGCGCGGCGAGTTCATCCGCGAGCGCGAGGCGCTGCAGGCGGCGATCGACGAGTGCTACGACGCCGGCCTTCTCGGCAAGAACAACAAGCTCGGCTACGACATCGACATCTATGTCCACCACGGCGCCGGCGCCTATATCTGCGGCGAGGAGACCGCGCTGCTCGAAAGCCTGGAAGGCAAGAAGGGCCAGCCGCGCCTGAAGCCGCCGTTCCCGGCGAATATGGGCCTCTATGGCTGCCCGACGACGGTCAACAACGTCGAATCGATCGCCGTGACGCCGACCATCCTGCGCCGCGGCGCCAGCTGGTTCTCCTCGTTCGGCCGCCCGAACAATGTCGGCACCAAGCTGTTCATGATGTCCGGCCACGTCAACCGTCCCTGCACGGTCGAGGAGGCCATGGGCATCTCCTTCAAGGAAATGGTCGAAAAGCACGGCGGCGGTATCCGCGGCGGCTGGGACAACCTGCTTGCCGTCATCCCCGGCGGCGCATCCTGCCCGGTCGTCAAGGCCGAGGACATGATGAACGTCACGCTCGACTTCGACGGCCTGCGCGAGGTGAAGTCCTCCTTCGGCACCGGCGGCATGATCATCATGGACCGCTCGACCGACATCATCAAGGCGATCTGGCGCATCTCGGCCTTCTTCAAACACGAGAGCTGCGGCCAGTGCACGCCGTGCCGCGAAGGCACCGGCTGGATGATGCGCGTCATGGAGCGCATGGTGAAGGGCAATGCGCAGAAGCGCGAAATCGACATGCTGTTCGACGTGACGAAGCAGATCGAAGGCCACACGATCTGCGCCCTCGGCGATGCGGCGGCCTGGCCGATCCAAGGCCTCATCCGCAACTTCCGCCCGGAAATCGAGGCACGCATCGACCAGTATACGGCCAACGCCATGGCGCACGGCGCCGTGCTCGAAGCAGCGGAGTAAGACGATGAAGACGCCGGCAGGACAGGATGCGAATGCAACCAGGGTTCAGCCGGCGGAGGCCGGCGGGAACGATCCCTTCGGGCTCGCGCCCTGGCTGCGGGAAATGCCGGACGTGCCGCTGCACCCGCTGATGGCCCATCCGGTGGCGGCGATGGCCGCGACGACCGCGATCGGCTTCGGCATTGCGGGCCAGATGGCCGGTGCGATGCTGGGCCTGATGCAGAGCGCGGCGGAGCGGGCCAAGGTGGTGCTCGACGAGGCCGCGGCGCTGGCGGCGGAGCCGCAGCCGGTGGAGCCGGTCAAGGCGAAGCCGGCGCTGACCGTGGTGCCGAAGGCGGAAAAGCCCGCCGTGGCGAAGACGGTGACGGTGGCGCGCGAGAAAAGTGCGACGCCGAAGGCGGCCGGTGCCAGACAGGCGCGCAAGGTGCCGGCGGCGAAGTCCGCCAAGGCCGATGACCTGAAAGCGATTTCGGGCATCGGGCCGAAGCTGGAGCAGGTGCTGAACGGCATGGGCTTCCGGCGCTATGCCGACATCGTGGGCCTGACGCCCGCCGATGTCGCAAGGATCGAAGCCGAACTCGGTTTCGCAGGGCGCATCGCCCGCGATGGCTGGGTGGAGCAGGCAAAGGCGCTGGCGAAGGGCAGGGGCTGAGACCCCGCCGGAACCGGCAGATGGAACAAGGCCGAAGGGACGGGACCCGGACCTGAGGCTGGACAGAATGGCGCTGGCGAGACGCGGGGCTTTCCCGCGTCAAAAGCGGGATTGAGATATGGCAAAGCTGAAAGTCGACGGAAAAGAAATCGAAGTCCCGGATCACTTCACGCTGCTTCAGGCGTGCGAGGAGGCCGGCGCCGAGGTTCCGCGCTTCTGTTTCCACGAGCGGCTGTCGGTTGCCGGCAACTGCCGCATGTGCCTCGTCGAGGTGAAGGGCGGCCCGCCGAAGCCGGCGGCCTCCTGCGCCATGGGCGTCAGGGACCTGCGCCCCGGCCCGAACGGCGAACCGCCGGAAGTCTTCACGACCACGCCGATGGTCAAGAAGGCACGCGAAGGCGTGATGGAGTTCCTGCTCATCAACCACCCGCTCGATTGCCCGATCTGCGACCAGGGCGGCGAATGCGACCTGCAGGACCAGGCGATGGCCTTCGGCATCGACAGTTCGCGCTACGCGGAGAACAAGCGCGCGGTCGAGGACAAGTATATCGGCCCGCTCGTCAAGACGATCATGAACCGCTGCATCCACTGCACGCGCTGTGTCCGCTTCACGACGGAAGTGGCCGGCATCACCGAGCTCGGCCTGATTGGCCGCGGCGAGGATGCCGAGATCACCACCTATCTCGAACAGGCGATGACCTCCGAGCTGCAGGGCAACGTGGTCGACCTCTGCCCGGTCGGCGCGCTGACCTCCAAGCCCTTCGCCTTCACTGCCCGCCCGTGGGAGCTGAACAAGACCGAATCGATCGACGTCATGGACGCCGTCGGCTCGGCGATCCGCGTCGATACCCGCGGCCGCGAGGTGATGCGCATCCTGCCGCGCGTCAACGAGGAGATCAACGAGGAGTGGATCTCCGACAAGACCCGCTTCATCTGGGACGGCCTGAAGACCCAGCGTCTCGACCGCCCCTATGTCCGCAAGGACGGCCGTCTGCAGCCCGCCAGCTGGGCCGAGGCCTTCGGCGCCATCAAGGCCGCCGTCGCCGGCAAGCCGGGCGACCGCATCGGTGCGATCGCCGGCGACCTCGCCTCCGTCGAGGAAATGTATGCACTGCGCGAGCTGATGGCCTCGCTCGGCTCGAAGAATATCGACTGCCGCCAGGACGGTTCGGTGCTCGATCCGTCGCTCGGCCGTGCCAGCTACCTGTTCAACCCGACCATCGAGGGCATCGAGCAGGCCGACGCGCTGCTCATCGTCGGCGCCAATCCGCGCCTCGAAGCCGCCGTGCTCAACGCCCGCATCCGCAAGCGCTGGCGCATGGACAACTTCCCGATCGGCGTGATCGGCGTCGAGGGCGAGCTGCGCTACGACTACGACTATCTCGGCGCCGGCACGGACACGCTTTCGGCCCTCATCGACGGCTCGCTCTCCTTTGCCGAAAAGCTGAAGAAGGCCGAACGCCCGATGATCATCGTCGGCCAGGGCGCGCTGTCGCGCGCCGATGGTCTCGCCGTTCTCTCGGCCGTCGCGAACCTGGCGGAAAGCGTCGGCGCGGTGACGGCGGACTGGAACGGCCTTGCGGTCCTCCACACCGCGGCCGCGCGCGTCGGCGGCCTCGACCTTGGCTTCGTGCCGGGCGAGGGCGGCAAGACCGCGGCCGAGATGCTGACCGGCACGGACGTGCTCTTCCTGCTTGGCGCGGATGAAATGGACTTTTCCAACAAGACCGCCTTCACGGTCTATATCGGCTCGCACGGCGACAATGCGGCGCATGTCGCCGACGTCATCCTGCCGGGCGCGACCTATACCGAGAAGTCGGGCACCTGGGTCAACACCGAAGGCCGCGTCCAGCTGGGCAACCGCGCCGGCTTCGCGCCGGGCGACGCCCGTGAGGACTGGGCGATCCTGCGTGCGCTGTCCGACGTGCTCGGCAAGAAGCTGCCCTTCGATTCGCTGGTGCAGCTGAGAGCGAAACTCCACGCCGCACACCCGCATTTCGCCGCGATCGACGAGATTGCGGCCGGCGATATCGCCGATCTTTCCGCACTTGCGAAAAAAGGCGGGACGATGGCGAATTCCGGGTTTGCGTCTCCGATCAAAGACTTCTATTTGACGAACCCGATAGCGCGCGCCTCCGCGGTCATGGCCGAATGCTCGGCGCTGGCCCGCAACAATTTCAAAGCCGCGGCGGAATGAGCGCGAAGGGATAAAGCATTATGGACGCTTTCGTTTCGACCTATGTTTGGCCCGGCCTGATCATGGTGGCCCAGTCGCTGCTGCTCCTGGTCGCGCTCCTGGTCTTTATCGCCTACGTGCTTCTGGCCGACCGCAAGATCTGGGCGGCCGTGCAGCTGCGCCGCGGCCCGAACGTCGTCGGCCCCTTCGGCCTGTTCCAGTCCTTCGCCGACCTCTTGAAGTTCGTCTTCAAGGAGCCGGTGATCCCGGCGACGGCCAACAAGGTGATCTTCCTTCTCGCGCCGCTCGTCTCCGTGACGCTGGCGCTTGCCACCTGGGCGGTCGTTCCGCTGAACGAAGGCTGGGTGATCGCCAACATCAATGTCGGCATCCTCTACATCTTCGCGATCTCCTCGCTCGAAGTCTACGGCATCATCATGGGCGGCTGGGCTTCGAACTCGAAGTATCCGTTCCTCGGCGCGCTGCGCTCCGCCGCGCAGATGGTCTCCTACGAAGTGTCGATCGGTTTCGTCATCGTCACCGTTCTGCTCTGCGTCGGCTCGCTGAATCTGACCGATATCGTCAATTCGCAGCGTGACGGCGTCGGCACGATGATCGGCCTGCCCGGTTCTTTCCTGGATTGGCACTGGCTGGCGCTGTTCCCGATGTTCGTGGTGTTCTTCATCTCGGCGCTCGCCGAAACGAACCGCCCGCCCTTCGACCTGCCGGAAGCCGAATCCGAACTCGTCGCCGGCTTCATGGTGGAGTACGGCTCCACCCCGTACATGATGTTCATGCTCGGTGAATACGCCGCCATCTGCCTGATGTGCGCGCTGACCACGATCCTCTTCCTCGGCGGCTGGCTGCCTCCGGTCGACGTCTGGTTCCTCAACTGGGTCCCGGGCATCGTGTGGTTCGTCCTGAAGGCGTGCTTCGTCTTCTTCATGTTCGCGATGGTGAAGGCCTTCGTGCCGCGCTACCGCTACGACCAGCTCATGCGTCTCGGCTGGAAGGTCTTCCTTCCGATCTCGCTCGCCATGGTCGTCATCGTTGCATTCGTGCTGAAGCTTACGGGCTGGTCCGCATGACCGCCCGCGACCTCAGCAGCATTGGAGCTTAAGCATGGCTAGTCTTTCGCAAGCCGTAAATTCGCTGTTCCTCAAGGAATTCGTCGGCGCGTTCTTCCTGTCGATGCGCTATTTCTTCCGCCCCAAGGCGACGGTGAACTATCCCTTCGAAAAGGGCCCGGTCTCTCCGCGCTTCCGCGGCGAGCACGCGCTGCGCCGTTATCCGAACGGTGAAGAGCGCTGCATTGCCTGCAAGCTGTGCGAAGCCATCTGTCCGGCTCAGGCCATCACCATCGAGGCGGGCCCCCGCCGCAACGACGGCACGCGCCGCACGGTGCGTTACGATATCGACATGGTGAAGTGCATCTATTGCGGCTTCTGCCAGGAAGCCTGCCCGGTCGACGCCATCGTCGAGGGCCCGAACTTCGAGTTCTCGACGGAAACGCGCGAAGAGCTCTACTACGACAAGCAGAAGCTGCTCGAGAACGGCGATCGCTGGGAGCGGGAAATCGCCCGCAACATTGCTATGGATTCGCCTTACCGCTGATTTCAGGCGGAAGGCATAACGAATGTAAAGTGCCTGACGAGCGGTCGTCAGGCTTCGACGGGGGAGGGGGAACCTTCTCCGGGGAAGACGAAAAGGCACCAAAATGGGTCTGCAGGCTCTATTCTTCTATCTGTTCGCCTTCGTGGCGGTGGCGTCCGCCTTCATGGTGATCGCGTCCAGGAACCCGGTCTATTCCGTGCTGTTCCTGATCCTCACCTTCTTCAACTCGGCGGGCCTGTTCCTTCTGACGGGCGCCGAGTTCCTGGCGATGATCCTGCTGGTCGTCTATGTCGGCGCGGTCGCGGTCCTCTTCCTCTTCGTCGTCATGATGCTCGACATCGATTTCGCCGAATTGAGGGCAGGTGCCCTGGAATACGCGCCGGTCGGTGCGCTGATCGGCCTGATCCTTGCGATCGAGCTCGTGGTCGTCGTCGGGGGCTCCACGCTCTCGCCGGAAATCGCCAGCAACGCCTCGATGCCGATCCCGCCGGTCGCCGAGCGCCAGAACACGGCCGCCCTCGGCGACGTGCTCTATACCCACTACGTCTACTACTTCCAGATCGCCGGCCTCGTGCTGCTCGTCGCCATGATCGGCGCGATCGTGCTGACGCTGCGCCACAAGCCGCATATCAAGCGCCAGGACATCCCGACCCAGGTCGCCCGTACGCCGGAGACCGCCGTCGAGATCGTCAAGGTGAAGCCCGGTCAGGGCATCTGAGGCAGCGCGAGACCAAGGAAAAGCATCATGGAAATCGGTATTTCCCACTATCTCACCGTCAGCGCCATCCTCTTCACCCTCGGCGTCTTCGGTATCTTCCTGAACCGGAAGAACGTCATCGTCATCCTGATGTCGATCGAACTCATCCTCTTGTCGGTCAACATCAACATGGTCGCATTCTCGGACTTCCTGAACGACATCGTCGGCCAGGTCTTCGCGCTGTTCATTCTGACCGTCGCGGCTGCGGAAGCGGCCATCGGTCTTGCAATTCTCGTCGTCTTCTACCGCAACCGCGGTTCGATCGCCGTCGAAGACGTCAATATGATGAAGGGCTGATCGGGTCATGGATACCATCATCAAGGCAATCGTCTTCCTTCCGCTGATCGGCTTCCTGATCGCCGGCATCGGTGGCAATGCCATCGGCGCCAAGGCGTCCGAATATGTCACGTCCGGCTTCATGATCCTGGCGGCAGTCCTGTCGTGGATCGTCTTCTTCGACGTCGCCATGGGCGAGACGGAGATGGTCAAGGTCAGCGTGCTGCGCTGGATCCAGTCGGGCGGCTTCGACGTCGAGTGGGCGTTCCGCGTCGATACGCTGACGGCCGTCATGCTCGTCGTCGTGAACTCCGTCTCGACGCTCGTGCATGTCTATTCCATCGGCTACATGCACCACGACCCGCATCGGCCGCGCTTCTTCGCGTATCTCTCGCTCTTCACCTTCGCCATGCTCATGCTGGTGACGTCGGACAATCTGCTGCAGATGTTCTTCGGCTGGGAAGGCGTGGGCCTTGCGTCCTATCTCTTGATCGGTTTCTGGTACAAGAAGCCGTCGGCCTGCGCTGCGGCCATGAAGGCCTTCATCGTCAACCGCGTCGGTGACTTCGGCTTCATCCTCGGCATTTCCAGCGTCTTCGTGCTCTTCGGTTCGATCAACTTCGAGACGATCTTCGCGACGGCCGCGACCTATCTGCCGGCCGAAGGCGCCGCGGATGCCGCAGCCCCCGTCATCACGCTGTTCGGCATGAGCCTCGACAAGGCGGATGCGCTGACCGCAACCTGCCTCCTGCTCTTCATGGGCGCGATGGGCAAGTCGGCGCAGTTCCTGCTGCACACCTGGCTGCCGGACGCCATGGAAGGCCCGACGCCCGTTTCGGCGCTCATCCATGCCGCGACCATGGTCACCGCCGGCGTCTTCCTCGTCGCCCGCATGTCGCCGATCTTCGAACTGTCGCACACCGCCCTGATGGTCGTGACGCTGGTCGGTGCCATCACCGCCTTCTTCGCGGCGACGGTCGGCCTCGTGCAGAACGACATCAAGCGCGTCATCGCCTATTCGACCTGCTCGCAGCTCGGCTACATGTTCGTCGCGCTCGGCATCGGCGCCTATGGTGCGGCGGTCTTCCACCTCTTCACGCACGCCTTCTTCAAGGCGCTTCTGTTCCTTGGCGCCGGCTCGGTGATCCACGCCGTCGACGGCGAGCAGGACATGCGTTACATGGGCGGTCTTCGCAAGCACATCCCGATCACGTTCTGGATGATGACGATCGGCACCCTGGCGCTGACCGGCGTCGGCATTCCCGGTACGGTCATCGGTTTTGCCGGCTTCTTCTCGAAGGACGCGATCATCGAATCGACCTTCGCCTCGCACAGCCCGGTCGCCGGTTTCGCCTTCGTGCTCCTGGTCATCGCCGCGCTCTTCACGAGCTTCTACTCCTGGCGCCTGGCCTTCATGACCTTCTTCGGCAAGCCGCGCGCCTCTGCCGACGTCATGCACCATGTGCACGAGTCGCCGGCCGTGATGCTGATCCCGCTCTATTTGCTGGCCACCGGTGCGGTCGTCGCGGGCGTGATCTTCGTCGAGTATTTCTTCGGCCACCACTATGCCGAATTCTGGCAGGGTGCCCTGTTCACGCTGCCTGGCAACGACCTCGTCAACGAGTACCATCACGTTCCGAAATGGGTGAAGTGGAGCCCGTTCGCGGCCATGGCCCTCGGTTTCGTCACCGCCTGGTACATGTACATCCGCTCGCCGGAAACGCCGAAGTACCTCGCCGAGCAGCACCGCGGTCTCTACCAGTTCCTGCTCAACAAGTGGTACTTCGACGAACTGTACGACTTCATCTTCGTCCGTCCTGCCATGTGGGTCGGCAAGTTCCTCTGGAAGAAGGGTGATGGCGCCGTCATCGACGGCCTCGGCCCGAACGGTATCGCCGCCCGCGTGGCCGATGTCACCGAACGCGTCGTTCGCCTCCAGACCGGTTACCTCTATCACTACGCATTCTCGATGCTGCTGGGTATTGCA
>JAMLJC010000005.1 GCA_023953845.1 Rhizobiaceae bacterium
CGGTTTTCAAGGTCTTGCAACGCAGGAGCAGGGCAAATCCGCCATATCCGAAGGACGGCCAAACTTGCCGTCAACTGCTTTGTCGATCGCTTCAACCGGGGGTCCACCCCGCTTTTCAGCGATCTTCTCGCATTTGATCGGCAATTTTGCCGCCATATCGACCCCATTTATGGGTCCGTGACCTAGAGCCCCAGCCCGCCGATGCAGACATATTTGGTGTCGAGATAATCCTCGATGCCCTGATGCCCGCCCTCCTTGCCGAGCCCCGACTGCTTGAGCCCGCCGAAAGGTGCCTCGACGGTGGTGATGATGCCCTCGTTCACGCCGATCAGTCCGTATTTCAGCCCTTCGGACACCCTGAAGGTGCGGCCGAGATCGCCGGTGTAGAAATAGCAGGCGAGACCGTAGATCGTGTCGTTGGCGAGCTGGATGGCTTCCTCCTCGGTCTCGAAACGGTAGACCGGCGCAACGGGCCCGAAGATCTCCTCCTGCGTGAAGAGCATGTCGGTGGACGCGTTCGAGATCACGGTCGGTTCGAAGAACGTGCCGCCGAGCGAATGACGGTTGCCGCCGGTCTCGATCTTGCCGCCCTTGGCCCTGGCGTCGGCGATGAACTCCTCGACCTTCTCGACCGCCTTGTCGTCGATGAGCGGCCCCTGCTGGGTTCCCGCTTCCAGCCCGGGGCCGACCTTGAGCTTGCCCGTCGCCGCGGCAAGCTTCTCAACGAATGCATCGTAGACGCCGGCCTGGACGTAGAAGCGGTTGGTGCACACGCAGGTCTGGCCCGAATTGCGGTATTTCGCCGCGATCGAGCCTTCGACCGCGCGGTCCAGGTCGGCATCGTCGAACACGATGAACGGCGCGTTGCCGCCGAGTTCCATCGACACCTTCTTGACGGTCGCGGCCGACTTTTCGATCAGCACCTTGCCGACCTCGGTCGACCCCGTGAAGGTGATCTTGCGCACCAGCGGATTGGCGCAGATCTCGTCGCCGATCTCCGACGCCGAACCGGTGAGGATGTTGACGACGCCCTTCGGGATCCCGGCTTCCTCGCACAGCACGCCCCAGGCGAGCCCCGAATAGGGCGTCTGCGAGGCGGGCTTGACCACCGCGGTGCAGCCCGTCGCCAGCGCCGGTCCGATCTTGCGCGCCAGCATGGATGAGGGAAAGTTCCACGGCGTGATCGCCGCGATGACCCCGACCGGCTCCTTGGTCACCATGATGCGCCGGTCCGCCCAGGGGCTCGGGACCGTGTCGCCATAGGTCCGGCGCCCCTCCTCCGCGTACCACAGGATGTAGGCGGCCGACATGCCGACCTCGCCCTTCGCCTCGGCGAGCGACTTGCCCTGCTCCATGGTCAGGAGCTCGGCCAGCGCGTCCTGGTTGTCCATAATGGCGTCGTGCAGCTTGCGCATCAGCTTGGCGCGGTCATTGGCCGATGTCCTGCGCCACGACTGGAACGCCGCGCTGGCGGCCGCGATCGCGCGCCTGGTCTCGGCGGTGCCCGATTTCGGCACCGTGCCGATCTTCAGACCGGTGGCCGGATTGACGACATCGATCGTCTTGCCGGAATCCGCGGCAACCCATTCGCCGTCGATCAGGTTGGCTTCGCGCAGGTAGTGGCTGGTTTTCTGCAGCATCCGGATCATCTCGACGCCCGATCCGGCGCCGCCTTCAGTTTTGTCTTTTCAGAAGCTTCCGCACCGATATATGCGCTCCGGGTGCACGCGATCAACTGATGCGCGACAACTGGACCGCCTCATCCAAAGACGTAATGGGCCACCGCGAGCCAGAACGCCGTCGTGACGACCGCACAGGCCGTCGCGATGGTCATCGTGCTCGACGACAGGGCCTGCCCGGTGCCGAACCGCGTCGCGACGAGATAGGGATTGACCCCGGTCGGCATCGAGGCCGCGGCAATGGCCACCTTGGCGGTGAAGGGCGGAAGTCCGACCAGCACCGCCATGGCGAGCACGATGCCGGGCATCACCATCAGCTTGAGCCCGGCCATGGCGATCGCGGCGGCGACATTGCCGGAAATGCTGAATTTCCTGAGACCCAGCCCCATGGCGAACAGGGCGACGGTGCCCGCGACGTTGGCCAGCGCATCGACGAAGCGCACGCCGATCGCCGGCAGCGCGATCCCCGTCGCGCGCCACGCGAGCCCGGCAAGAATGCCTATGACGAGCGGGTTCGAGAACAGCTTGCGGAGAAAATCGGCGAAGATCGCGAGCGGATCCGAAGCGCCCTCGCCGCGGCTCGCCCATGCGAACAGCACGATAGACGCCGCCATCATGCTCGGCAGATGCACCGCAACCAGCAGTGAAAGCACCTCGAAGCCCGGTTGCCCGTAGACGCCGAGCATGAACGGCACGCCGAGAAGCACGAGGTTCGAAAACGAGGCCGAAAGCCCGCCGACGACGGCCGCCTTCGCATCGCGGCCGAACACGCGGACCATGACGATCTGCGCCATGATCCAGGTGACGACGATCCCCGGGAAGTAGGTCGCCCAAAGCGCCAGCGGCAGGCCGCCGCCGAAATCGATGTTCACCATCGTCCGGAACAGGAGCATCGGCACGGCGACCGCCACCGCGAAATCCGACAGCGCGTCGCCGACTTCGGTTCTCAGAAAACCGGTCCAGCCGCACAAGTAGCCCAGGGCGACAAGTCCGAAGACGAAGAAGATGGTTTCGGCGAGAGGCGACACGCCGCGCGTTTACGCCAGCGATCCGCATTCGGCAAGGCGCCAGCAGCCGCCTTGCCGATGGTGACTTGCCTTTCATCCGTCTTTCGCGCCCCTATATGCACCGAACCGAAGAAGGAACGCCATGTCCCGCACCCTTGGCCTCGTCATCCTGCTGCTTGTGTCGCTCGCGCCGGCAACCTCGGTCGCAACCGAGGCCGGCTGGGCACTGCTGCGCACAGGCGGGCAGATCGTCCTTCTTCGACACGCACGGGCGCCGGGCACGGGCGATCCGGCGAACTTCGACATCGACAAATGCGCCACGCAGCGCAACCTGTCCGAACAGGGCCGGCTCCAGGCGCGCCGCATCGGCGCGCTGATCGCCGCACGCGCCGCGCCGACGGAACGTGTCTTGTCGAGCCGCTACTGCCGCGCCAAGGAAACCGCGGCGCTGGTCTTCGGCGCCGGATCGGTCGAGCTTTTCGAGCCACTGGATCCTTCGGCCGGAGACGACAATCTCGCGAAAGAGCGCGCGGCAGCCGTGATGGAGGCGATCCGGGCCTATTCCGGCAGCGGCAACTTCTATCTCGTCACCCACGACACGAACATCAAGGCGCTGACCGGCCACACCGCGCGCGAGGGCGAGGCTGTCATCGTCGTGCCGAACGATACGGGCCTTACCATGATCGGAAAGATCGTTTTCAACTGAACGATCGGGCCGATTTGGACCTTTCCCTTGCAGGCAAAAAAGACTAGACGCGGAGCCTTGCAGACAATGAGAACACCGAGGGTACGATAGTGACTTCGACATTTGACACGGTCGCGGGCATCATTTCCGAGACCAGCGAGATCGACCGGGACAAGATCACGCCGGAAAGCCACACCATTGACGACCTCGGCATCGACAGCCTCGATTTCCTCGACATCGTCTTCGCGATCGACAAGGAATTCGGCATCAAGGTGCCGCTTGAGAAATGGACCCAGGAGGTCAATGACGGCAACGTTCCGACCGAGGAATATTTCGTCATGAAGAACCTGTGCGCCAAGATCGACCAGCTCGTAGCGGCCAAGTCCGCATAGCCGGATGGCTGCGTTGAAGGCCGGAGCGTCCCATGGCTGACCGGGATGTCCTCATCACCGGCATCGGCCTGGTGTCTTCGCTGGGCGAAGGCAAGGACGCCCATCTGCGCGCGTTCTCCGGCGAAGGCCGGCCCGTCGTCGACAGTGAACACTTCGCGCCCGTCTCCGTGCATCCGCTGCCGGAAATCGACTGGTCGCTGCAGATCGCGCGACGTGACCAGCGGCAGATGGAAACCTGGCAGCGGCTCGGCACCTATGCCGCCGGTCTCGCACTGGACGATGCCGGGCTCAAGACGGACGAGGAACGCTGCGCACGCATGCACATGATCGTGGCGGCGGGCGGCGGCGAACGCGATGCCGAAGTCGACGCGTCGATCCTCGCGGCCGGCCTGTCGCGCAACGACTGCGACGTGCTGATCAACGAAAAGCTCATGACCGAGCTGCGACCGACGCTGTTTCTGGCCCAGCTCGCCAATCTTCTCGCCGGCAACATCTCGATCGTCCACAAGGTGACGGGCTCGTCCCGTACCGTGATGGGCGAAGAGGGTGCGGGCATCGCCGCGATCGAATCCGCCGTTTCGACGATCGCGGCCGGCCAGGCCGAATGCACGCTGGTCGGCGGCGCCTACAATGCCGCGCACTGGGACATGCTTCTGACATACGCGCTCGGCGGACATCTGCACACCGCGCCGTGGAAGCCCGTCTGGCAACGCCAGGGCGAAAGCGGCGGCGGCGTGGTCACCGGCTGCGGTGCGGCCTTCCTGATCCTCGAATCGCGCGCATCCGCCGACGCGCGGGGCGCCACCGGCTACGCCCGTCTCGAGCAGGTGGTGTCCCAGCGCGGGTCGGACGGCGACGCGTTCAAGGACATGATCGACCGGATCGCACCTGAAACGGCGGCCGAAGCGCCGCTTCTCACCATCTCCGGTGCGTCCGGCGCTCATCGCGTTACGGCCGCGGAACGGGAAGCGT
>JAMLJC010000006.1 GCA_023953845.1 Rhizobiaceae bacterium
ACGTCACCGTGCTGCTGGTCGAGCAGAACGCCTTCGGCGCGCTGTCGATCGCCGACCGCGGCTACGTCATGGAAACCGGGCGCATCATCATGGGCGGCCCGGCGGCCGAGCTGATCGCCGACGAGAAGGTGAGGGAAGCCTATCTGGGGATTTGACGCCGGGGGTGCTATAATCCCGCCGTCGCGATATGTTACAATTTGGCCGTAAAATTCTGTTGAAATGTAACGCATCGAATGCTAAATAGATAACCGTCCGGTCGGTCAATGAATAATCGACGCGACCGGACGCCAATGCGAGGCCCGGCAGCGCGGCAAGGAGGAAAGCCATGTATGCCCAGATGGTCAGGACCGACAGCGACGGCGTGAAGTCTCTCGAGGAGATGTCGTTGCAGGAACGCGCGTTTCAGGACCGCGTCGATGCCGGCGAGAAGATCGAGCCGAAGGACTGGATGCCCGAAGCCTACCGCAAGACGCTGATCCGCCAGATCGGCCAGCATGCCCATTCCGAGATCGTCGGGCAGTTGCCCGAAGGCAACTGGATCACCCGCGCCCCGACGCTGGAGCGCAAGGCGATCCTGCTCGCCAAGGTGCAGGACGAGGCCGGCCACGGCCTTTACCTCTACTGCGCCGCCGAGACGCTCGGCGTCAGCCGCGACGAGCTGCTCGACAAGCTGCATTCGGGGAAGATGAAATACTCCTCGATCTTCAACTATCCGACGCTGAACTGGGCCGATATCGGCGCGGTCGGCTGGCTGGTCGACGGCGCGGC
This sequence comes from Rhizobiaceae bacterium, assembly GCA_023953845.1. Taxonomy (NCBI): domain Bacteria; kingdom Pseudomonadati; phylum Pseudomonadota; class Alphaproteobacteria; order Hyphomicrobiales; family Rhizobiaceae; species Rhizobiaceae bacterium. The sequence goes on from JAMLJC010000006.1 coordinate 769, forward strand.
GATCATGAACCAGGTGCCGCTCCAGCGCACCTCCTACGGCCCCTACAGCCGCGCGATGATCCGCATCTGCAAGGAGGAGAGCTTCCACCAGCGGCAGGGCTACGACATCATGATGAAGATGGCTGAAGGTTCGCCAGCCCAGAAGGCGATGGCGCAGGATGCGCTGAACCGCTTCTGGTATCCGTCGCTGATGATGTTCGGCCCCTCCGACAAGGATTCGGTCCACTCGGCGCAGTCGATGGCGTGGAAGATCAAGATCAACACCAATGACGAGCTGCGGCAGAAATTCGTCGACCAGACCGTGCCGCAGGCGAAATATCTCGGCCTGACCATCCCCGACGACAAGCTGGCCTGGAACGAGGAAAAGGGCGGCTACGACTTTTCCGAGCCGGACTGGAGCGAGTTCTTCGAGGTGATTTCCGGCAACGGGCCGTGCAACCGCGAGCGCCTCGGCGCGCGCGTCAAGGCGTGGGAGGACGGCGCCTGGTTCCGCGAAGGGCTGATGGCCCATGCGCGCAAGAAGGAGGCGCGCCGCGCGGCCGCCTGAGGCCGCGCGCGCCGAAAAAAGAACAGCCAGCCGGGCGGTTATCGCGCCCATCGGGACAGCCAGCGACAGGAGGAAGCGCCATGTCTCACGAATGGCCTCTATGGGAGATTTTCATCCGCGGCCAGCACGGCCTCAACCATCGCCACGTCGGCAGCTTGCACGCGCCCGACGCCGAGATGGCGATCAAGAACGCCCGCGACGTCTACACCCGCCGCAACGAGGGCGTATCGATCTGGGTGGTGCGCTCGTCCGAGATCGCGGCGAGCTCGCCCTCCGACAAGGGACCGCTGTTCGAGCCGTCCAACTCCAAAGTCTACCGCCACCCGACCTTCTTCAAGATTCCCGACGAAGTGGGGCATATGTGATGGCCGCGCTTCTCGACGCCGACACCGGGGCCGATATCGACCGCGCCGGCCTGACCGAGTTCCTGCTGCGCATGGGCGACAACGCGCTCGTCCTCGGCCATCGCGTCTCGGAATGGTGCGGCCACTCGCCGGTGCTGGAGGAGGACATCGCGCTCGCCAACACCGCGCTCGACCTGATCGGCCAGACCCAGCTCTGGCTCGGCCTTGCCGGCGAGGTCGAGGGCAAGGGCCGCACGGCCGACAACCTCGCCTATCTGCGCGACGCGCA